>NZ_JAJENU010000526.1:0-13287 GCF_035615495.1 Lyngbya sp. CCY1209
GAAGGGTGTAGGGTGTAGGGTGTAGGGTGTAGGGAATAGGGAATAGGGAATAGGGAATAGGGAATAGGGAATAGGGAATAGGGAACAGGGAATAGGGAATAGGGAATAGGGAATAGGGAATAGGGAGTCGGGAGTCGGGAATAGGGAATAGGGAGTAGGGAGTCGGGATTTTCCGAGATTTATAGGAAGGCAGGCGCGGAGGCACTGCCCCTACGGTTGCGATCGCCGAACAAATTTTACCCCACACCCCACACCCAATTTAAAATCCGACTGCCGCACCGTCTCGGCGGGGATCGGCTGCCCCCTGCAATTGGCCGTCCGGTGTCACGACGATCGCATTTACATTTCCCCATCCGTCCCGTTTGACAATTTCGTGTCCCCGCCGCCGCAACGCTTCAACCGTCGCCGGGGGGGTGGTCGAGTCCACCAACAAGCGATCGGGAAGCCACTGGTGGTGGATGCGGGGTTCGGAAACGGCTTCGGCGACCGTCATATCGAATTCCAACACATTCAACACCGTCTGCAATACCGTGGTGATGATGGTACTTCCGCCGGGGGAACCCGCCGCCATTATCAATCGATCGCCCTCGGTGACGATCGCCGGCGTCATGCTGGAGAGGGGGGTTTTTCGGGGTGCGATCGCATTCGCCTCACCCCCCACCAAACCGTACAGGTTGGGGACGCCGGGGGCGACGGAAAAATCGTCCATCTCGTTGTTGAGCAAAATGCCGGTGCCCGCGGCTACCACCCCCGCGCCGAAGCCGCCGTTGACGGTGAAGGTGAGGCTGACGACATTGCGATCGCCGTCAACGACCGTCAGATGGCTGGTTTCCGGGGATTCCCAGATGTGGCGGTTCAGGATATCTCGGGCGGCGGGTGGAATTTCGTCGGAAGGGGTGGCCCGTTCCCGGTCGATTTGCGATCGCCGGATATCGGCGTAACCCCCGCTGACGAGCGATCGCACCGGAACCGCCACGAAATCCGGGTCGCCGAGATATTCGGCGCGATCGGCGTAGGCGATCCGCATGGATTCCGCCAGCAGGTGGAGGGTGTCGGGGTCTTGTCGCCCCCAACTTTTCAGGTCGTAAGGTTCGATCAAATTGAGGATTTGCAGCAGGTGGACGCCGCCGGAGGAGGGGGGCGGCATGGCACAGATCTGGAATTGTCGGAAATTGCCGCAGAGGGGATTCCGCCAGATGGGGGTGTAGGCTTCCAGATCGGCGAGGGTTATCAACCCGCCATTTTCCGCCATATCCGCCGCGATCGCTGTGGCAATTTCCCCGGTGTAGAAACTTCGGGGATCGGCGGCGATAGTTTTCAGGGTATCGGCGAGATCGGCTTGGATTAAAATTTCCCCCGGTTCGTACATCTGGCCGTCGCGGGTAAAAATCGCCCTCGCCGCCGGGTTGGCTGTAATAACGTCCCGGCGTCGTTCCAGTGATCGCACGAAATATTCGCTCACGGGAAAGCCGGTTTCCGCCAATTGTATCGCGGGGGCGACCACCGTTTCCCAGGGCAACTGTCCATAATATTTGTGGACGGTGAACAGTCCGGCGACCGTTCCGGGGACTCCGGCGGCTAAATGTCCGTCCAAACTGGCCCGTTCGATGACTTCGCCGTTTTCGTCCAGGTACATATCCCGAGAGGCCGCTTTCGGTGCCCGTTCCCGGAAGTCCAGGGCTTGAATTTGATAATCTTCCCGGGCCGGGTCGGGAAATCCCGCCAACAAAAACCCTCCCCCGCCGATGCCGGCGGAAAAGGGTTCGACGACGGAGATGGCGAAGGTGGTGGCGACGGCCGCATCGATCGCATTTCCGCCTTTTCGGAGCATTTCCACCCCCGCTTCGCTGGCGAGGGGATCGGCCGAGACGACCATGCCGCGATCGCCTGTTTCGAGGGGGGCGAGTTGTCGGGTCGGGGCATCACATCCGACGGTGACGATCGTTGTGAGGGTGGCAATCAAACCCCCCATCAGTTGGGTGGGGCGAAAAACTGTTGGGGATGGGAAGTACCGTTGCACAGATTCAGTGTCGGGTGAGATGCGGTCGGGCGATCGGATGGATTCCGGATCGGTGACTCATCTTATCGTAATTTCGTCCCGCAGAACAAAGTTGCCGAAAATCAACAGTCCGACGATCAGGCTCAGTTTGACGGGCCAGGGGGTGACGACGAAAAACCACATCGAGGAAACGGTTCCGATCACTCCGGCGAGCAGGCGGGGGAGCTCGTCGATCCAACTCATGGCGTTGCTGAGGCTGATCCAAGTCGATACGCAGGCGATCGCAAGGGGAATCAAAAAATGGGGTAACATTGTTTCGATTTCTTAACACTACTAGATGGTTATACAGCAAAATACGGATTTTGGCGAGGGGGATCGATTCGTGACCCCCGGAACTCAAGACGAGTTGGAGAACGGTGCGAGTTCCATCCTCAAGGCTCCGGTTGTGCCATACAATAATTGGGGTGTCGGGTGTGGGATTGGGTCAATCTCCGCCGACTCCCAATCTTTATTATTGCCACGGAAGAGTTGAGAATGCTGGGGAAATTTTTCCAGAAGCCAGACGAGGAACTGAGCGATCGCGTCCCCCCGGGCCAGTATTTGGCGAAGGGGTTTCCGGTGCTCACCTACGGGGAAACGCCGCAGATCGACACCCGGGACTGGGAATTGAAGGTGTGGGGACTGGCCGCACCCAAGACCTTTACCTGGTCGGATTTTATGGAAATGCCCCAACGGGAGTTGACCGCAGATTTTCACTGCGTCACCCGCTGGTCCAAATTGGATGTGAAGTGGCGGGGGGTCACGGTCACGGATTTTCTGAATTGTATCGAGGTCGATCCGAAAGCGGTTCACGTCATGGAACACTGCTACGGGGGGTATACGACCAACATCTCGATGGAAGATTTCGCGCGATCGCAAAATTTCTTCGCCCACACCCTGTCCGGCGAACCCTTGCCGGCGGAACACGGCGGCCCGATGCGGCTGGTAGTCCCCCACCTCTACGCCTGGAAAAGTGCCAAATGGATCAACGGTCTGGAGTTTCTGAGTGAGGAGGAACTGGGATTTTGGGAACGCAACGGCTATCATACCCGGGGAGAACCTTGGGCACAAGAGCGGTATGCTGATGGGGGTTGAGATCGCACCTTCGGGCGCTAAAATCAATGAATAAAGTATTGCTGGAACGGGCCAAAGACCGGGCGGCCGTTTTTGAAAAATTTCTCCAGACCGAACGGGACGAGGAGGCGAGTGCCATCCGACTGGCATTTTTGGATCGGGGTGTCGAGAATTCCCCCTACCGAACCGAAATCGAAAACTACCCGATCCACCTGCAACAAAAACCGATGACATTTGGCCCCTATCCCCGCCGGGGGGAACTGCCCAAAATTAATACGACCCGCTTGGATTTTCTCCATGGGGACATTCAGGAAGCGTGCATCTGTTTGGGTCGCTTCCGAGACGACGATCGCATCGAAACCGTCTGGATGGGGAAAAATGCCCTCCGCAACACCCAGTTTTGGAGTTCGACGAAAATTATCCCGGTTCTCAACGTTTTGGGGCGGGTCAACGGTTTGTTTCCGGACTCGAAGGTGGAAGATTGGCGGGTGCGAGATCCGGACGAGGAGGGGCGGGAATTTTCCTTTGTGGAGGCGATCGCGGATATCGTCAGCTACGAGAAAAAGATCGGCAGTTCCAACGCTCTGGCGGCCACGTTCAAACGCTTCGCACGGCGATCGGAGTTGGAACGGTGGCTGATCGACATTACCGGCAATCAAAGTTTGGAATTTCGGGGGGATTACGGCGAAGAGGCCTTCATTCAAAATCCGCAACTGGCCGATGAAAGGCTGCAACAAATCCTACTATCGGCGGCGGAGGAAACGCCCCGGGGGGAGAATCTTCTGTCCGCCTACGACCTGACCCGGATCGTGTCGATGGTGGGGTGGCACTACCACCTCGACCCCGACGCCCGATTGCCGGGGGTGAACTGGGACGGCCTCAAAGCCGTCATCGCGGGGTTGGGACGGGATACGGCGAGATTTGTGGATGTGGCGTTGGAGACGTTGGGGTTGGAGGAGGCGATTTTCGCCCCCGTGATTTTGTCGAAATTGGGCCACGGCCCGAGCCAACTCCGGCAGGCGATCGAGACGACCTACATGGTGTTCGTGCAGTTCGGCGATCGCCTCCCGACGCAGACGGGACAACCCGCCCGACTGCGAACGTTGGCGATGACCCTGCGGGGCGGCATCCCGATCGCCGACTTCGAGGATTATAATCAGGAATCGGTCCGGCTCGACGCCCGCATGGCGGCGGAAGTGACGGAAATTTTGCGGCGGGTGGTGACGGAGGAGTTGGACGCGATCGCCTAGGGGAATTCCCGGAATTGAGGTCCCATCGGCGATACTAGAAAACAGACCGGGTGCATGGGCGAGGGTTGTTGTTCCTATTTATAGCTATCAGGTATCGGTTATGAGCAATTCGCCCGGAGTTGAAGTTAGATTCAGACCGGCGATCGGACGCATCGGCGAAAGAGAAATGGGTGCAGCACTTGAGGACATTCAACATTAGCGGGGCGGAACTCTCAGGAGTGACCGTCGGGAGGTCATCGCAGAATGGACGATAGGGAACGCACCAACCGAGACGCACTCAAAACCCTGATCCGCAGCATCACCCGGATGCAGGGCGATTTTTCGCTGATTTTGGCCCGCTGCAACTACCGTTGTACCCGAGAAACCATCGTCAAACAGTTGCACGAACAGTGTCCCATTCCCGTCCGAGAACTCGTCCTCGATACTGCCGTCAAAACCCTCTACACGACCATTTTAAACGCCTTAGAAGGTGAAGAAACTCGAGCTTTGATGGTCTTCGGTTTGGAATCTGTCAACCATCTTGAAGATGTCCTCAAAGCCACCAATCAGATGCGGGAAGAGTTCCGAAATTTCCAGTTTCCCCTGATTTTGTGGGTGAGCGATCGCCTCATGTCGATGATGATTCGCTCGGTGCCGGATTTCCACAGTTTTGCGACCACCGTCCATTTTGAAGTGGAAACGGACGAGTTAATTCAATTCCTGCAACGCACCACCGCTCACGTCACCGAACAATTGTTAAACAGCGGCGCGGCGGTTTTTTTGGACGAGGCGACCCTGCAATTGGAAAGCGGTTCCCCCCTGCGGACGGAACTGGAATTCGCCCAACAGGAGTTGAAACGGCGGGGGGTGACGCTGGACCCGGAATTGGAAGGAAATTTGGAATTGGTATTGGGTCGGGTCGCCGACAATACCAAGATAGAAGCCCTGGAACATTATCAAAAAAGTTGGCACCATTGGCAGCGGGCGGGCAATCCGTTGGGTTGCGGCCACGTTTTGTTTTATTTGGGGTTCTGGTGGCGTTATTACGCCATGATGCACCGGGGAGAAAAGTGGGAAGCCTGCCAGAATGCGAGAAACTATTATCGGGAATGTTTGGAACAATTGGAGGCGGCCGATCGCCCCGATTTGGTGGCAAAATTTATCAACGCCCTCGGCGAGGTTTTGCTGTATTTGGAAGAGTGGGACGAGTTGGAGGCGATCGCCAACAGAGCTTTGGATCTGCATCGACAGCAGTCCAATGCATTTCGGGAAGCCCGAGCCCATCATTTTTTGGCGGAAGTGGAACTGGCGCGAAACAATTGGAAACCCGCCGGAGAAATTATTCAAAAAGCATTGGATATGCTCCGGGAGCAGTTTTCCCAGTCCCACCGGTTTGTGAGTGCCGAGGACGTGCGGCGTTTGGATTGGGAGAAGTCCTACCATTGGGGCTGGTATTTGCTGTGTCTGGGGCGATCGCAGCAGGGTTTGGGGCGACATCGGGAGGCGACTATCACGTTGCAAAAAGCCAAAAAGAAGACCAAACCCGCCTACGATCCGGAACTCTATATTGACATTCTCCACCGGCTGCACCACAGTTACTTTCACCTAGGAAAATATCTCAAAGCCTATCACGTCAAGCAACATCGCCGGGAAATTGAACAGCAGTTTCGGTTGCGGCCGTTTATCGGCGCGGGGTCTTTGCGAGAAAGTCAATTCATCAATAATCCTGGCTATCCAAAACGCGAAGAGGAGGCGATCGTTAACCTGGAAATCAGCGCCTCCGGACGATTTGACGATATCGAAAAGTTGGTCAAACGCCTCGGGGAAGATCGGCACAAATTGACCGTGGTTTACGGACAGTCCGGGGTGGGGAAAAGTTCCCTGTTGCAAGCCGGGTTGCTCCCCAAACTCAAGCACAAAAGCACGCTGATTCAAACGCGGCGAATTCTGCCGATTTACCAGAAAACTTACACCCATTGGATTCACGGTCTCAGCGGCGCGATCGCCTCTGCCTTGGAAGAATTGGACAACTGTGAACTGGATTCCGGCTTTCTCAACACCCCCGAGGAAATTTTGGCACAAATTCGAGAAATTGTCAATTCTAGAAATTTGATGATCGCCCTCGTTTTTGACCAATTTGAAGAGTTTTTTGTATCTCACAAAGAACCGAAAAAGCGGGAGACATTTTACCGCTTTCTTCGGGACTGTCTGAATACCCCCTACGTCAAAATCGTCTTGTCTCTCAGACAGGATTATTTGCACCATTTGCTCGAAGGTAACCGGTTGAAATATTTCGAGTCCGTCAACGACAACATTTTAGACAAAAACATTCTTTACTATCTGGGAAATTTCCTGCCGGACGATGCCAAATCCGTCATCCAAAGCTTGACCGACAAAACGCAGTTTATTTTAGATCCGAAACTCATTGATCGCCTGGTGGCAGAACTGGCGGGAGAAGCGGCGGAAGTCCGTCCCATCGAGCTTCAGGTGGTCGGTTCCCAACTCTACGCCAAGGACATCAAAACCTTGGAAAAATACGAACGGGAGGGGCCGAACCGGCGGCTGGTCGAGAGCTATTTGGAAGAGGTCGTCGAAGACTGCGGCTCGGAAAATAAAGACCTGGCAGAATTGGTGTTGTATTTGCTCACCGACGAGTATAATAATCGACCCCTGAAAACCCGCTACGATTTGAGCCGAGAGCTGACCAATTGGGCCAATTATTTAAATACCGAATCCGACAATTTAGATGCCGTCCTGAAAATTTTCGTGCAGTCAGGATTGGTGTGTTTGCTCCCGGAAATACCCGAGGAACGCTATCAACTCGTCCACGATTATCTGGTGTCTTTCATCCGGGAACAACGCAGCAGCGAATTGGTGGCAAAACTCGACGCAGAAAAACGCAAGCGGGAGCAAGCCGAAGCTGAAATTATCAAACAACGCCTCGTCAACATGATTGGATTGTGTATCGGACTGGGATTGTTGTCAATTGCATCATTGTTTCTTTGGCAAAATACAAGATTTCAGGAGAGGCAGACAAAACTGGCAAAATTAAATTATGAATATTTTGCATTTTTGCAAGGAGAATCAGATCAATTAAAAGCATCTATAACCGCCATTGAAGCCGGAAATATCCTCCGAAATTATCCCAAAACTGAAATCGAGCGGAGGACGGCGGGTTCCCTTTGGGAAGTCGAAAATATCTTGCGGGAACGCGATCGCCTCCAAGGACATTCCGGCAGCGTTTTGAGTGTCAGTTGTAGTCCTGACGGCCTGCGGATGGTATCGGGAGGTCAAGATGGTACGATCAAATTATGGAATCGTGATGGTCAGTTGGAGAAGAGTTGGAGAGGAGATGAAGGAACGATTTGGTCCGTCGCTTTTAATCCAAACTCAGACCGAGACAATCAGATTGTTGCTTCCGCCGGTCAAGATGGAACGATTAAATTATGGAAATTAGATGGAACATTGATCGGTATTTTACGAGGACATACTGATGAAGTAAAATGGGTCAGCTTTAGTCCCGATAGCCAACAGTTGGCTTCTGCCAGTCGAGATGGAACGGTTCGTTTGTGGAGTCTCAATGGAAAGGAAATTGCAATTTTAAATGGAGATGAAACCTCGATTTTGAGTGTCAATTTTAGTCCGGACGGTCAACTGATCGCTTCATCCGATGACAAAGGTACGATCAGATTGTGGAACCGGGACGGTGAATTAATCCAAAAATTTAAAGCTCATGAGGAAGCAATTTGGAGTATCGATTTTAGTCCGGACTCTCAGTTTTTGGCTTCTGCGAGCCACGATCGAACGGCGAAACTGTGGAAGCGAGATGGTACATTACACCAAACCCTCGGCGGACATGAAGCGGCAGTCAATAGCATTAGCTATAGTTCGGACAGTCGGTTCATCGTGACGGGAAGTAACGATACAACTATAAAAATATGGACGTATGACGGGACTTTAGTTTCGACAATGCGAGGCCACAATAATATTGTTAATCAGGTTGATTTTTTGCCTCGGAGTCAAATGCTAGTTTCGGCCAGCGTCGATGGTTCGATCCGATTGTGGGATCGGTCAAATCTCCCCTTTGTTTTTAAACCGAATGAGACGATTCACAATGCGGTATTTAGTTCGCAGGGTCAGTTTATCGCCTCCGTGAGTAGTGACAATAGTGCCATTCTTTGGCATTTATTTTTGCCGAATCTAAAACTCAGGTTTAACGCCCATGGAGATACGGTCAATAATATCAGCGTCAGTCCGAACGGTCAACTGATCGCCTCGGCGAGTGCAGACAAAACCGTAAAACTATGGAATTCTCAGGGGGAAGTCTTAAAAACCCTGCCACATGACTCTCCCGTGTGGACGGTCAGCGTCAGTCCTAACGGCCAACTAATCGCAACGGCGACGGACGATCGCATCATTCGATTGTGGGATCGAAATGGGAGATTACAACGGACGATCGCGGAACATACCGACCCCATCAACGACCTCAGTTTCAGTCCGGACGGTCGGACGATCGCCTCTGTGGGTGACAATGCGATTAAAATTTGGGATATTCGAGGAAATTTGGTTCGAGATCTGTCTCGGGGGGGGCTAATTTTTTCCTCCGTTTCCTTCAGTCCGGATGGAGAAATTTTGGCTGTGGCAACCGGGGACGGTTCCCTCCAATTGTGGAAAACATCGAATTGGGAAGGGATTGAAATGACGGCGATCGGACGGCACAAGCGAGGAGTCTATGACTTAGTCTTCAATTCAACCGGAGAGATTCTAGCTTCCGCAAGTATAGATGGAACGGTCAAGCTGTGGGATCGCTACGGTCAGTTAATTACAACTTTGGAAGTTGGGCCTCAACCCGTTCTGTCGGTGGATTTTAGTCCCGACGATAAAATTTTAGTCGCCACCGATCAGGATAATCGGATGGTCTTTTGGCGGTTGGATTACAGCCACTTCAATCAAGTCCCTTATTTACTCGAACAAGCTTGTGGTAAACTGGAAAATTATTTGAAATACAATTCTCGGGTGGTTGAATCCGATCGCAATATTTGTGACGGCATTAAATGAGGGACAGCCGCAAAGAAACCCGGTTTCTCCAGAAACCGGGTTCCTAAGTCACATATTTAACCTCGGGGGGGTCTGGCGGTTTGTACCCGTTCTGAATCAGATTCGGCTGTCCGAGCGATCGCATCTGACAATTGACTCTCAAGTTGAGAAATTGTTGGGGATGGATGGTCAAAATTCGGGGAACTGGGCTCCGCAGCCATCACCCCCGCAGTATTGATGGCGAGGACACCGGCGATCGCGCAGGAAGATAGGATAATAGTTTTCAGTGACATGACATGACTCCTTGTTGTTTCAGTCTCGATCCGCCATTGACTTCCCCGGTATGAATTTGCATAACGACTGGCGATGGGTAGATCAACTTTTTGTAATTGTGGGAAGCTTAAAGCGGATTTTTTTCAGTTCCAGCCGTCCCGAATACCCGGTGATTAGTGCCTCAAATTTGGCTTCATTTCGCTGTTTCTGATACTCCTAAATTAGGGGTTTACACTGATCTATACAAAGGTTTCAATCCGAATCAGGAATGGGACTTTTAAGATAAAAACATTCTCAAGATTTATCCTGTCAGTCGGAACCCCTTTCAACTCATCTGTTCTACCTCTTAAGATAGGTGGAGGACAATCGAAATTCAAGGGGAACTATTCCAGATCCGGAACCGTCACCGTGAAATACGGAGATTATCCGTACTACAGTCAAATGTTATACAATGCTGTACAACAACAGATGAGCATCTCCAATCTCTAAGTTAACAAGCGATAATGAATTGACAATTAAATGAATCTGATAAGATTCTCATCTTTTTTTCATATAACTGCTTAAAATATCAATTCAGAGAACTTGACGTGGCGGAGTTCTTCCAATTCGTTCATTCGCCGTTTTTCTGCGTATATTTGTTGGTGATAATAATGGGCGAGTTCGGGATTGAGGGTGAGGTCGGTCTTTTGCCACAGTTCCAAATAGTGGAGGTAGCGTTTTTCGCACATCACCAATTCGATGCAGGCGACGGCTGCACGGATGGCTAACGGGGCGCGGTGGATGTCCTTTTTGGTCTTTTCATCCAAGTTAAATAGATGGGAGACTTGGGAGATTTCCGGACTATTTTCGGAGTCGAAGTTTTGCAATTCCGAAATTAAATCAATATCCAGCAAAAATCTTTTATCGTCAATTTTTGATTCGATCTCATTTATTTTTATCCACAAAAATCGATGAATCAACAGGCTAAACTGCAAATCCTGTTCGTCCAAAGCGTTGACAATTGATGTCCGATGTTCCGGGCAGTGGAGGTAAATTCGCAGCAGCAGGGCTTCGGCTTTTTCCAGCAGGGTGCGATCGCGCTTGTCGGGCAGCGAAATTTCCGGCAGAGATGGGGATGCTTTTTGTTTTTGCGATCGCGGTTTCTGAATCTGTTTTCGCAGGCTGTCTGCCAGCATCGGCACCAGGCGGGATTGACCCTGGCTGAGAATTTCCGCGCCGGCTTGGATGTAGGCCGTGCGCTGGGTGACATCTTCGATTTTGCGGAGCAACTCCACCATTTCCCCCGCCACTTTTTGAGATTCTGCCACGGTTTCCAGCTTCTTTCCGGCGAGAATTTGGCGGATTTGCCAGTCGATAAATGGGGGGGCCTGTTCGAGCAAATCTTGATAGTCGTGGCGGGTGTGGATATAGAGATATTCATCCGCATCTTTTCCGTTGGGGAGGTTCAGGATTCGCAACTGGACTTCCCCCCGATAGGCGAGGGTTTCGATTTCCCCGATCGCTCGTTCGGTGGCTTTCGTACCGGCGGCGTCCGCGTCAAAATTGAGGACGATTTCCTTCGATTCCGTATAGCGGAGTAGCTGCCGGATTTGATACAAACTGAGGGCAGTTCCCAAAGCGGCCACCACGTTTTCCACCCCGGCGGCGTGGAGGGCGATCGCGTCAAAATACCCCTCCACCACCACGGCGCGATCCTGCTTGGCGATCGCATTTTTCGCCCGATCCAGCGCGAACAGGGTTTTTCCCTTGTCAAATAACTCGGTTTCCGGGGAATTGAGATACTTCGGCATTTCGTCCCCGAGGCTACGGCCCCCGAACCCGATCACCCGGCCCTGGATGTCGCGGATGGGGATGATCAGGCGATCGCGGAAGCGATCGTAATAGCCGTTTCCCGCCTTGCGGGGGACGATCAGCCCCGCCTGTTCCACCAATTCCAGCGGAAAGCGCTTCTGTTCCACCAAATAGCCGTAAATCGTCTCCCACCCCGGCGGCGCGTATCCCAACTGAAAATCCCGGATCGTACTCTCTCCCATGCGGCGGGAAAATTTCAGATATTCCAACGCCTCTTCCCCCTGGGACTGTCGGAGAGCGTGTTGGTAAAAACTGGCCGCGATCGCCAAAATTTCATACAGCTTTTCCCGCAGCGACAGGGTGCGCTGAAACTCCTCGTGTTGTTCGGGGGACTCGGTTTTCACCGGCACCTGGTAGCGCCGCGCCAACTCCAACACCACGTCGGAAAACGAGGATTTGTCCAACTCCATCAAAAATTTGATCGCATTTCCCCCGGCGCCGCACCCGAAACAGTAGTACATCTGTTTGGTGGGACTGACGGTGAAGCTGGGGGTTTTTTCTTCGTGGAAGGGACACAAACCGGCGAAGTCCTTTCCCTGTCGCTTCAATACGACCCGTTCCGAGACGATATCGTAAATGTCGGCGCGTTGTTTGACCTCCTCGATGGTGTCGGGGTGGATGCGGGGACTGGACATGGATTGAGCGTTTTGAATGAAAGAGTGTATAAGATTGTAGCCGTTCTCGCGACACGGTTGACCGGGGGCGTATTCCGAAAGAGATAATCGGTCAACTGTAGGGTTTTTAGCCGTTTCCGCGATCGGGCGAGGGCGGTTGACGAACGCGATTATTTTTGCTACTATACCATCCAAGCCGTACTTGATTTTACAAAATACAATCGTCGCATTGAGCCGTTCGGCTGGGTGTCGAATTTCCGAAAGGCGATTTGATATCAACTCGTTCAAAAAATTGCCATTTTTCCGATCGCGCGATCGCCCGATTGAAGGGTCGATTTCGCCTTCCCGAAAGCTGGCGTTTCGTCCGGTCATTTGTACAGAATGATACCCCCGACAAGTCGGACATTTAAGGTCGGGCAAATGGGGCCGCGATCCTCAGCCTTTTAACTTCAAATTAATTGTCCGAATCCCCAATGGCAGTGCGATACAATAAGAAATCGATCGACAAGGAGGAACATCAATCCGTGTATCGGTTGTCCGAACCCCGACAGCGAAAGACAATCTGGGAGTCCTGGCGACGCTGGTTTCGCCTGATGTATCTGCGGTTCATCACCCTGCGGGGGCACCCGGAATATTTGGCGCGGGGTCTGGCGGCGGGGGTGTTCGCCGGATTTTTCCCGTTTTTCGGGTTTCAAACCCTCCTGGGTGTGGCGATCGCCGTAATTTTTCGGGGCCACAAGTTTCTGGCGATCGCGGGAACCTGGATCAGCAACCCCTTCACCTATTTGCCCCTATACTTTTTCAACTTCCAAGTGGGCCGCTGGCTGCTGGGAGTCGAACAGTTGTCCTCCCTCGGGGACGACCTGCGATCGCTGACCCAATTTAGCGATATCCTCGAATTTGGGGCGGAATTTGCCACCGTGCTGCTGGTCGGATCGTCCGTGGTGGGTCTGGCGGGGGCGATCGCGAGTTACGTCGGCGGCTTCTGGGTTCTGCGACACTGGCGGCAACGGCGTCTTCGCCAGTCAAAAGTCAAAAGTCAAAAGTCAAAAGTACGGCAATTTCCCACTCAGTGAGGTACACGGATTCAATTCAAGTCCCCCTTGTGAAGGGGGATCATGGGGGATCTTTCCCGTTCAAAAAAGGTGAAGATCCCCCCCGGCCCCCCTTT
>NZ_JAJENU010000527.1:0-200 GCF_035615495.1 Lyngbya sp. CCY1209
GTTCCCTTGTCCGTGCCATCCGTTTTCCAGAGTTGATTTTTATCGCCCTGAGTGACCGAAAAATAAATCGTGTCGTTGACTTCCGCAACTTGAGGCCAATTACTCCCCAAATCCTTAATTAATTTCGTCCCCTTGGCGCTACCGTCGGTTTTCCACAACTCGTAATCATCGGGAGTTTCCCAGTTTCCATCATCCTTAAC
>NZ_JAJENU010000528.1:0-222 GCF_035615495.1 Lyngbya sp. CCY1209
ATCAGGGCGATCGCGAACGGGCTGCCCGTCAATTACTCAACGATTTTCGCAAAGGCTTGTTGGGTGCGATCGCTTTAGAAGTCCCACCAGATTAATGAAAAAAGCAAGCCGTAGGGGCAACCTTATAGGGTTGCCCATTTTTTGAAAAATCTCGGGTTGCCCATTTTTTTGGAAAATATACGGAGGGCGAACGCCATTCGCCCCTACACCCTACACCCTACA
>NZ_JAJENU010000529.1:0-268 GCF_035615495.1 Lyngbya sp. CCY1209
AAGTCGGCGAAGCGGACGGAACGGCTCAATTTACGGTGACTTTAGACGATTACAGCAGCGAGACGGTATCGGTGAGCTACACCACCGTCGGGGGCACGGCCAGCAGTGGGTCCGACTATTCCTCGACGAGCGGAGAACTGGTATTTTCACCTTGGGAAATTCAAAAAACCATCGATGTCAGCCTGTGGGATGATACCCAAGTCGAAGGGGATGAAACCTTCGAGGTGGTGTTGAGTGACCCGGAGAATGGGGAATTGGGAAGCGAACG
>NZ_JAJENU010000530.1:0-200 GCF_035615495.1 Lyngbya sp. CCY1209
GATACCCAAGTCGAAGGGGATGAAACCTTCGAGGTGGTGTTGAGTGACCCGGAGAATGGGGAATTGGGAAGCGAACGAGGGACGGCTACCATTCTTGATGATGATTGGTCGGCACCGGAACTTCCCCAAATCGACATTTCCGGGGTCGAAGTCGGCGAAGCGGACGGAACGGCTCAATTTACGGTGACTTTAGACGATTA
>NZ_JAJENU010000531.1:0-21157 GCF_035615495.1 Lyngbya sp. CCY1209
CCAGCCTATCCACCACCGTTTCCGATTTTAACTGCTTCCCGATCCGTTCCAACCATTTCCGCTGCGAGTCCGTCCACCGGCGGGACGCCAGAACTGTTGCGATCGCGCGATCGACCCGTTCTTTATAGGGAATTAACGCATCCCCCAACGTCGCCTGACGGATAAATCCGATGATAGAAGCGGCGATATCCTGGTTGGTGGTTTCCCGCCATGCGGTTTGCAAATTCGATTCGGTATATCCGGCATTACCCAACAATAATGCCACCTCTTTCAACTGTTCCCGGGTCAAGTCCCGGGGCCGCTGAACTATCACCAACAACGCCGGAATTTGGTTGATATTCTCATTCAAGAAATCGCGGAAACTCTCCAGATAGTCTTCCGGTTTCTCGCCCTTCCCGTAGCCCCTCTCAACCCGGACGACGCGATCGCCGTGTCGGGAAATCAGCAGGGGTTGACTGCCGCCGTCCCGCCGATCCAAAATTTCCGCGATCGCCCGTTTGTCCGCGAACCATTGTACCACATCTGCGGCCGAATTATTCTTGATATAATCCACCATTTCCTCAGTCGAACAACCCGCGATCGCCTCCACCTGTTCCCGGCTGCGATCGTCCAAATTCCGGCGTTTCCGCTGCAATTTCGCCAACAGTTGATCGACGATCTCCGGCAACGCCCTCGCATCGTCCACCGACCCCAATTCATCAACCAATTGGGAAAACGTAATATTGGGATTTTTGACAACGGGTTTCATCGTCGAAACCGGACTGATGCCCTCGTACAATCCCACCGCATCGAAGATCCGAAATACCGTCTTTCCGATCTCGTCACAGCGGCGGGTCGCCCGCCCGATCATCTGTTCGTATAATATCCGCGAATTCACCCGCCGTAAAAACACCAAATTGCAAATCGCCGGAACGTCGATTCCCGTCGTCAGCAAATCCACCGTCACCGCAATTTTGGGACTGGCTTCGTTTTTGTACCGCCGGATCAGTTCTCGGGGGCGATCGACGCTCCCCGTCACCTTTTTGACCTCATCATCATCCACGCTGCCATACTTCTCCCGCAACGCCAACTTCAGCAAGTCAACCACCAAATCCGCGTGTCTGTCGTTGGCGCAAAATATCAACGTTTTTTCCGGAAATGTCGGGTCGATATAGTTGACCAATTCTTCACAAACCACCCGATTAAACGCCTCCGTAATCACCCGGCGGTTAAACTGTTCCACCTCAATTTTCACCTCATCCGGGGCGTGTACCAAATCGACGGTTCCCGTTTTCGGGTCGAAATATTCCATCTCTTCCCCCGGCTGCCAAACCATCCCTGTTTCCGCCAATTCCGTCCCGATTTGAACGGGGGGTTCGTGGTCGATCAGCCACCCGTCGATCACCGCTTCCCGGTAGCTGTAAGTAAACACCGGATCGCCAAAAATTTGGGTGGTGTGGAGGGCCGGAGTCGCCGTCAGGCCGATTTTTACCGCGTCGAAATATTCCAGAACCCGGCGATATTTGGAAATATAGTCGTCCTGGTTTCTGAACTCCAATTCCGTTTCGCTCAATTCCTTGTCCAGCAAATAGCCCCGGTGACATTCATCGACGATAATACAGTCGTACTCGTCCACCGTCGGAATCCGGCTTTCATCCTCGGCATAAAACAGCCGCCGGACAAAACTCTGAACCGTATCGATATTTAACTTGGTTTCCGTGTGGATGTCTTTTTCCTCCAACTCCCGAATTTCAAAAATCTCGCTGAAGGTCTGCAAATTTTCCAAACGGGTTTCCTTGAACGCATTAGCCGCCTGTTCCCCCAATGGGGTGCGATCGACCAAAAACAGCACCCGCCGAAATCGCTTCGACTTCAACAACCGATACACCAAAACGATGCTGGTTTTCGTTTTTCCCGTCCCCGTCGCCATCGCCAACAGAATTTCCGAGCCATTGTCCGCCAGGGCATTTTCCGCCGCACGGATGGCTCGAATTTGATAATCCCGCAGGTCGATATTGTAGTTGAACTCTTCCCGTTCGAGCTGGGCGTGAGCCCGTTCCGCATCCCGAGACAACAACTGTTTCAACCCCTCCGGACTGTACCAGCCAATCAGGGGATGCCGCAGGTTGTCGGGTTTGCGGAGGTCACAAAACCAGATGCCGCTTTGGGTCCGCAACTGTCCCAGATACTCCCGCCCGTTGGTCGCGAAAACGAAGGGAATTTTATAATCCCCCGCCACGTCCGGCACAATTTCATCGCCTTTTTTTGATAGTCGCGACTGTACCGTTTCGCCTGGTCGATGCTGGCGGAAACGTCTCGAATTTGCCGTTTGGCTTCCACCACCCCCACCGCTTCGGGACCGACGAACAGCACATAATCCGCCCGTCCCCCCGCCGTGGGCCATTCCGCGATCGCCAAATTTTGCCCTTTCCGGGGACGGGTCCCCTTGCCGTAGGTGAGCGTTTCCGAATCCGCCGTCCACCCCGCCGCCCGCAGTTGGGCGTCAATCAACCGCCGCGTTTCCGGTTCGTCGAGATTGATTTGGGTTTCCGCCTCCCGGGCCGTTTCCGCAGTCTGTCGAACCCGCCGGGTGGATTCGGCGGCGTTGCTGGCCTGCAACTGTTCCAGGCGCCGGGTCGTTTCTCGGGCCTCCGCCTCCACTTCTTCGAGGAGTTCTTCGGCAATCTGCCGCAATTCTTCTTCCTGCCGGACCCTGGCGGTGGCGAGTTCCGCTTCGGTGAGGTGGCGGGCGGCTTCGGTTCGCAACCGTTCCAACTCTTCCTGCAACGCCTCGGTTTTGGAAACGGGGTCGGGGGGGGGAATGAACGCCCCGGCTTTGAAGTGTTTGGATTGGGCAAAAGTTCGGTGAAACCAAATCCCCAATTCTCGGGCATATTTGAGGTGACTCAAAGCGGTGCGGTGGTCGCCGGCCAGATGGTGGGTGGCGTCGTTTCCGGCCTTTCGCAGTTCGTGAAACAGGCGTTTCACGTCGCCGGAGATCAGGTGATTTTCGGCGAGTCGCCGCAGCAGGACGAGTTGGGATTCGGAGGGGTCGGCGTATAGCCCCACGTTGGCGGCGGTGAGTTGGGCGAGGAGTTCGCCGAACTGCCGCAATTTCATCAGGCAGGTGACGGGATCTTCGTTAAAGTAAGATTCCGCCACGGTCGCCAGCCGCACCAGTTGGGGATCGTGTTCTTGGAGGAAGGCGAAGTTGGGTGAAGGCGTTCCCATTGTTCGGGTCGGGTTGTGTCTTTCCCCATCTTAACAGCCCTTTTCAGTGGAAAATGTCAATTTCGGGTTTAATTTCCCCTACTTTTGAGGAGTTATTGATAAAAATGATGGGGCAATAATTTTCAATTTTAAACCCTTTGTTTCCGGTCAAAATAAACGCGATCGCACCACCCTCGGCACGAAAATTTTATCAATTCGCAATGAAATTGATTTTCTCGCCCGATCGTTTTGTGAAAATTCGATCCGCTTGAAGCCCCCAGGATTGGGGGTTTGGGGGCCGGACAATTGACATCCGGGCTCCGGCTAGTGCTCGGATTGGGAGAACGGCGGGTTGATGGGTATAGCGCTGCGCGCGGTCCTCGAGAATCGGTATTAGGGAGTCGGCAGAACTCAAACCCCCTTAAAATCGAGGTTTTGGAGTTTTCGGGGCTTCCTCAATTTGTTAAAACACCAGCGCGATACCTGCGATATCAGAGCGATCGCCTCCTGACCGGCGACCCGATCGCGATCGGCACCCCCGCCACTGTCGAACCTTGACGCCATCCGTGATAGTATCGAATCAGACACAAGGATTGCCGACGATCACCTCACCCGACCCGCGATCGATTGCGATAACCCTTTTCAAATGGGCCGATGACCTGAAATCCCCGAATGCTCACCCGGAAATCACCGAAACCCCTCCGCTGGCAGCGAACGAAATACTCCCCGCTGACCCGACAGATCGACGTTTTCTCTGCCGCCGGGAAGTTCATGTTTTTCTTGTGGCGCGATCGCACCCTTGGAGATAATACACCCACCACCAAACGACGGCGGGCGAAGTGGCTAGTCCAAACCCTCCTCGACCTCGGCCCGACGTTCATCAAATTCGGACAGGCCCTCTCCACCCGCGCCGATATCTTACCTTTGGAATACGTCGAAGAGTTGGAAAAACTCCAAGATAAAGTCCCCTCTTTCAGCGCCGATCGCGCCGTCGCCATCATCGAGTCGGAACTCGGAAATTCCCTCTTCAGCCTCTACCGCGACTTCAACGAACGCCCCCTCGCCGCCGCCAGCCTCGGGCAGGTACACCGGGCAAAATTGCACACCGGGGAACAGGTGATCGTCAAAGTGCAGCGTCCGGGACTCAAAGAACTCTTCGACCTGGATATGCAGGCCGTCCGCCGGGTGATCCGCTTTTGCCAGCGCTGTTTCAGTTGGGCGCGACTCTACGACCTCGACGCCATCTACAACGAATTCTTCTTAATTTTATACCAAGAAATCGACTATATCAAAGAGGGAAAAAACGCCGATAGATTCCGAGAGAATTTCAAAAGTTATCCCGGCATCGTCGTCCCCACAGTTTACTGGGAATACAGCACCCACAAAGTCTTAACCTTGGAATATTTACCGGGCATCAAAGTTGACGATCGCAAGACCCTGCAAGCCTGCGGCATCGACATCAAGCGGATCAACCAGTTGGGGATCTGTTGCTACCTCAAACAGATTTTACAGGACGGTTTTTTTCAGGCTGACCCCCATCCCGGCAACATCGCCGTCAACTCCGACGGCAGTCTAATTTTTTATGATTTTGGCATGATGGCCGAAGTCAAACCCCTGGCGAAAGATCAGATGATCCGCACCTTTTTTGCCGTCCTGCGGAAGGACGCGGACGTGGTGCTCGATACCTTGGTGGACATCGGTTTGGTGGAACCCATGCCCGACATGACCCCCGTGAAGCGGCTGCTGCGGTTCGTGTTGGATGAATTCACGGAAAAACCCATCGACTTCCAAGCCTTCAACGTCATCAAAGATGAAGTTTATATCATGTTTGAACAGCAGCCCTTTCGCCTGCCCGCCGAGATGACATTTATCCTCAAATCTCTCACGACTCTCGACGGCGTGGCCCGCACCCTCGACCCCCAATATAATTTGGTCGATTCCGCCCAACCGTTTATCAAAAGTCTTACCATCGCCAAGCAAGATCGGGGATCTTTGGTGGGGGAATTGACGAAACAGGCGCGGGAATTCGTGCAATACAAGTTGCGACAGCCGAGTCGGGCGGAGGTTGTGATCCGGCGGTTGGAACAGCGCATCGAGGAGGGGGAATTAAAATTTCGGGTGCGTTCCATCGAGAGCGATCGCGCCCTGAGACGGATCAATTTCGCCATCAAAGCCCTCATTCACGCCTGCTGGGCAGGGTTTACGTTGCTTTCCGGGGTGGTGTTGCTCGTCGCCGGAGAAACGGGGTGGGGTGTTTTCGTGCTGGCGGTTTCCGGGGTGGGAATCGTGCTGTTTTTGCGATCGCTTCTCAACCTCTCCATTCGGGAACGCCTCGATCGCATGGCGGAACAGTAAAGTTGAATGAATCCCGTGCATTATTGGATTACCAGATCGTTTTGACGTGGGGATAATTCCGGATTTTTTCATCGCGGCTGACGATCAATATGTCGTATCGTCGGGCGATCGCCACCAGGATGCGATCGGCCGGATCTTTATGAAATTCACCGGGTAAGGTGGTGCTATTGATGGCATCCAATGGCGAGAGGGGTTCGATAATTGTCCCGGGTTGTTGTCGAGCCAATTCAAACCAAGCATCTATTGGCAAGGGGAGTTGCAATTTATTGATGCTATGTTTGACCGCCACTTCCCAAACGGAAATACTAGAAATTAAAATTCCATTTTGGTTTTCTTCCTGGGCGATCGCTTCTCGGGCGGCGGGAGATAATTGTTCCGGATCGTGAAGTAACCACAACCAAGCGTGGGTGTCTAAGAGGATCATTCTTCTAATGCCTCCCACAGTTCCGGCATGGGTTCGTCAAAGTCATCGTCCAGAGCGATCGGCAAGCCGAGCAGAGGATACTTTTTTTCGGGTTTTTGTGTGGTTTTAGGTGAAAGAACCACCAGCACTTCGTAATCGCCGGGGGGTAAGTCTTGGGGGAGTTGGAGCGACAGATGGCGATCGCTTCCGACGGAGATTTTGGTTTTGATGGTTTCCATGATTTTTTGACCGGTTTGGTGTCGCCTTTATTTTACACTCAAATATTTTCCGCTTCGATATAAGGTTTCAGTTCTGTACGGAGGGCAGTTTCCGCGATCAGATCGACGGGGCAATTGAGCCAATCTTCGGGGTAGAATGGGGAACACACCCTACAAGACTCTAGCCATTCCTTTTACTGTCGCTCCAGCAAAAGAGCCGTCTGCCAGTAATAGGCTTCTTTGCGAACTTCGACCACTTTGAAAAAGGGCTGCACCATGTCGCAGAAATAATCGAGGTCGTAGAAAACGAGCGATCGCGTATCCCGCCCCAAAGTAAACATGGCAAAATCAGAATTGCTGTACTCTTCGTACTTCCGCAGACACTCCGTTTTTTTGCCCAGGGGCCAGATATTATTGTTCGCCAACCACTGCTCTTTAAATCCTTTAATGAGATTGATGATATGCCGCTCTTGAATGGTGATGTAAGCCATTCCACCGGGTTTGAGAATTCGCCGCAGTTCCAACCGCCAAGCGTCCGCCAGATCGTCAATGTGGGTGAACACCGAACCCGCATAAATCAGGTCGAAATACCGGTCTTCAAAGGGCAGATGGGGGTGGGTGGTGCAGGTCAAAAAATGGAAGGGCGGGCTCATATATTCCTTGCACCAAAAAATACAGTCGGCGCTGATATCCGCGCCCCAAATTTCCCAGGCTTCGGCGCGATCGCTCAAAAACCGGATCATCCGCCCCGACGCGCATCCAAAATCCAAAATCCGACTGCCCGAACCCAAAGAAAACTTGGCTTTTTGTAGCGAATCGAGCATCAGGCGAATCTGAATTTTGCCAGAATTGAGATAGTATTCCTCCCCCTGATCGGCGAACACGAACATCAGCGGCCGGGGCGGAATCGGAAACGTCCACTCCCCCGTTTTGGGGTCTTTTTGGGCGGGAGTCGGTTTCGCCATCATGTAAGAAACCGAATTTCCCATCTTGGGATAATACTTCATCCAATCGACGGGTTCGATGGGCGAGTTCTCTCGTTTTTTCTGATATTGAACTTGTTGTAACTGGTTTTGGGCATCCTGCAATTTTTGGCTGGCTTCATGGAAGTCCGGCTTCAGTTCCAACACCCGTTCAAAACTGGCGATCGCATCCTCGAATTTCTGAGCCTTCATCAACACTTTCGCCAACTTGTAGTGCGTCTGCGGCGAATCAGGCTGAATTTTGACCGCCTGCTGGTAAACCGGAATCGCCTCTTTATATCGCTTCAACCCGAACAAAATATCGCCCAAATTGCTGTGGGACCAGAAAAAGTTCGGGTTCAGTTGGCAGGATTTTTGATAGACCGGAACCGCCTCTTTCCAGCGCTTCAAATGCCGTAGTGCGTCCCCCAAATTCGTGTGAGCCCAGACGAAATTCGGGTCAATTTTGATCGCCTTCCGGTAAACCGGGACCGCCTCTTCCCAGCGTTCGAGCGCCATCAAAGCGTCGCCCCAGTTATTGTAAGTCCAGAAAAAGCCGGAGTTGATGTCGGCGGCTTTTTCGTAGGCTTCGACGGCCTCTTCCCACCGCTCCAACTTGGTCAGCGCCAGCCCCAAATTGTTGTAATCCCAGAAAGAATTGGGGTCGAGTCGGATCGCCTGCTGGCAGACTGGAACCGCCTCTTCCCAGCGTTCGAGTTTAATAAAAATTCCGCCCAAACTGTTGCAAGACCAAGAATCCTCCGGACTCAGTTTGATCGCCTGCTGGTACGTCGCGATCGCCGCCTCCAACTGACCCGTTTTCACCAACAAATTGCCCCACTTCTGATAGGCATCTCCCAAGGCGGGAACCAGGGCGATCGATTTCCGGTAACAAGCGATCGCCTCCTCCAATTTATTCTCGGCGATATAAGTGTTCGCCTGCTGATAAAGCTGCCTGACAGCCTCTTGAATTTTTTTGCTAACGCCTTCTGAGGAAGTGGGTTGAGGAGGATTTTCAGACATTGGCATCTCCCGTTAGGTTTCTGGGTTGGAATATAGCAGACGCAAGGGAACTATAAATGGCGAACCAAACGCTTTCTCGTTTCCCATTCGAGCTGAGTTGATCGGCTCAAATTGCAGGTTTCCACGAAGATTTTAAAATCCTGGCTCGATTATAACCCACAGGCTTCGACACTCAAAAATAAATGGCGCAACAGCCACAGCGATCGGTCCCACTCCCGACCCACCATGACGCTCAACCCCGGCAAGTGGCCCTGGGGCGCTTTCAAAGAAAATAAGAGCCCGTCATAATCCCGCCAGCGGATCTCGTCGGCATCCCCGCGATCGCACCACCCGACCCGCTCCCCGAACTCCCCCACGTCCCGGTCCACCTGCTGCCAGATCCGCCTCTGAACCCCAAAGCCGAACCGGCCCCGACTCGCCCGGTCCCAGAGGCGATCAATTTGTCGCAATTCCTCACAAGGAAACGTTTCCACCTGGCTCACCGTCAGCCAACTGTCCCCGCTGCGCCCTACAATTTGCAGCATCAACCGGGAGGTTTCCGCATCCGCCTCCCGCCACTTTCCCGCCTTGAGGAGATCCTGCAATTTGCTGTAGGGATTTCTGGGTTGGGCCGGGGCTTTGGGGGGGACGACGGGTGTCGGAACCGGCGGCACGATCGCCGGGGGTTTGGGAGTCGCTCGGGGCGGTTTGTAGACCGTCCGCACGGGGGTGGGGGGCGGTATCGGGGCGGGTTGACCCCGGCTGCTGGCCCCTCTCAGGGTTTGCAACACCTCCTCGGCGGACTGGTAGCGATCGCGCACTAAATCCTGGGTCAGGCGGTCCAAAATCACCCCCAACTGGGGCGGCATCGAGACGTTCGGCTGTAGATGCGATCGCCACATCCAGCGCCCCTCCATCGCGTCGTAGAGGGCATCCCGGCCACTTTCCTCGGGCAGGCACCCCGTCAGCAACCGCAGGCACGTCACTCCCAAACTGTACAGGTCGCTGGCCGGGTACACCTGGCCCCGCAACTGTTCCATCGGCACATATCCCGGCGTCCCCACGCTCGTTGCCTGTCCAACGGTGGTGGTCCCCGTCACCTGCTTCGACACCCCGAAATCGATCAACATCAACTGATTGTCCCGGCGCCGCCGCATGATATTTTCCGGCTTGATATCCCGGTGGATAATATTGCGATCGTGGATAATTTGCAAAACCGGCAGCAATTCCGCCAAAATTTCGTGAATTTTATCCGCCCCGAACGGCCCGCCCCGCCGCAACTCCTGCAGCAGCGTCTCCCCCTCGATGTATTCCTGCACCAAATACAGCCGCCGATCCTGTTCAAAATAGGCGATCAGCCGGGGGATTTGCGGATGTTCCCCCAACTCGTACAGCCGGTTGGCCTCCTGTTTGAACAATTCCGTCGCCTTCTGCCGCGCCGCCGTCCCCTGAACCTGGGGCAGAAATTGCTTGATCACGCAGGGATCGTCCATCCGATCCACGTCCTTCGCCTCGTAGGTGCGGCTGAACCCCCCTTCCCCCAACTGGCGGATCACCCGATAGCGGTTGCGGAACAGCGGCAGCAAAATCGCCGCGCCGCAGCTTTGGCAGAATCGTTGATTGTCGGGATTGAACGGATTGGGGCAACTTGGGTTGCAACAGTAGAGCATTTCCGAGAAGGAACGAGCAGATTCTACCCATTGTCTCATTCTTTTCTCAAACCTGGCGATCGCTCCCACTCCGGGGGACGTCGGCATCGCGCCGGATGTCCCCTCCTATGCCGAGCCCTTTCGCCCATTTCCTTGAGAAACAAAACCCGCCAAAATACCGAGAATTTTACCGACATCATTCAAATAATATTCGCTCAAATCGACGCTCAACGTCTGTCCTTCCAATTTGAGGAACTGCCAAATGCTGCCCGTCGTCACCGCGCCATAAATCGTGTCAATTTCCGTTTCGGATTTTTGGTTGAAAATTTGGGCTGCAACCATCGCCACCACGCACTGACCCAACCCGGCGTTGATATTCTCTTTTTTGGCTTCCACAATCGTAATGACCGGAGCCGTCAACATCAGAATTTCCGGAGATTTGCAAATAATAAAATCGCAGATACCGTTCAACCCCCTCGTCGCATCGACGGTAAAATCGACCCCGGAAAATAAACTGATTTTGTCGTCGAGTTGCCGGCGCAGATCGACCAGGATGGGGGCGATAATCAATTCGGATCGGGCTTTTTCGCTGTTGCTTGCCAGGGCGATCGGCAGTTGATAGTCGAGGGTTTCCGCCAGCAAAGGACTCGCGGGCAATTCGGGAAATTCGGCAAAAACACCCCTCGTCTCAACCGTCGTCAGGCCGAATTCTCCCTTGGCTTTAGCCAAACTAAAATCACCGTAGGACATGGGGGAATAATTGATAATTGATAATTGATAATTGATAATTGAGGGAATGCGGGGAGGGCGAATGACAGTCGCCCCTACTTTTCACTTTTCACTTTTCACTTTTCACTTTCCCGACTCCTTCAACTCGCTTCGATCGCCTGGGATTTCAACTCGTTCAGGGAAACATATTCCAATGCCGAGGCGTGGGTGGATTCGAGGACCACCGGCGGCGCCATCCCGGCATCCAATGCTTCTTTCCATCTCAGGGCGCACAAACACCAGCGATCGCCCGGTTTGAGTCCCGGAAAATTAAACGCCGGCACGGGCGTACTCAGGTCGTTTCCCCGCGCACGGGTGAACGCCAAAAACTCCTCCGTCATCTGGGCGCAGACGACGTGCGCCCCCATGTCGCCGCCCCCGGTGTTGCAACTCCCATCCCGATAAAAACCCGTCATCGGAGACGTGCAGCAAATTTCCAGGGGACTTCCCAAAACATTTCTCGCCTCAGTCAACGCAAAGATTCCTCCATCATTCTTTCGGTAGCACCGGCATCGGGCCTGTCTTCTCGGGCCGAAATCAAATGTTTCTCGATCACCTCGGAAATATCTTCCGGCCTCACCCGAGTGTAGCGGGCTTTGTCCGGCATCACAACCAGATTCGGGCCGAGTTTGCACTTTTTCAGGCAACCCGTTTTTTGAATTTTAACCTGCCCTTCCAGTCCGCGATCGCACAGTTGCGCCTCCAGTGCCTCACAAACCGCCCGCGCCCCCCGCTTGCAGCAGTCGGACTTCTGGCAGATCAAAATTTTGGCGGGTTTTTGACACTTCTGATCCTCGGAACGGGGAGGCGGTGCGGGAATTTCCGGCGTCTCCCCCAAAGGATAGATTTCGTAAGCCTTCAGCTTGATCGTGCCTTTTTTGAAATTCAGGGTTTTTTCGCCCCCCACCCGGACTTCCGCCCCCGGAGTCAAAATGCGTTCGGCCTGCGATCGCAGATCCTTCGACAATTTCATCGTATACAATCCCGAATCCGCCATCAGTTGCAGCACTTTGGGGCGAGAACCCTTATAAAACACCTGCAATACCCGGCCGTCGAGGATGAATTCGGAAACTTGCTTGTTAAACTTGGACATAATTTGGGTTGCTCGTTGTCAGTTGGTCGTCAATTATTTCGGGTTATTGATTAGCTGCGGTTCCAGCACCGTTCCAGGGACAGGGTCAGTTCTCGGGGAGACGCGCTCAACCGCCTCAAAATACTCGCCAGTTGGATGGCTTCTGTCGTGCTGTCGATTTTCACCCGCAGGGGCCGATCCACTTCGCACCAGCAGGGGATCTCCAACTCCTGCAAGCGCCGGTACACTTGCCATCGTTCCGACCAGGCTACCTCCACGATCTCGCCGGACTGGGGATCTAATTCTGATGAATTCATCACTTTTCCTAAATGCCAGAGATTTTCACTAAATTGACCCGAGGACTTCTCCCGGCGATCGCAACCGCCCCGGGAAAGTCAACACTTCACAGGATAGTACAAGTGAAAAATATTCTCAACAGGTTCCTTCACAAAAATTTATAGATCGCAATTGCTGCCAACACGGTGGGCCAACCCTCAAAAGTCCGGTTGACAGGGCGATCGGTCGTTTCTACACTGAGGGCAGTGGCAATCAAACTGCTCGTTAAAAGGAGAATACCGATGACTGAAGTTGCCAGTCCTGTCCGTCCCTTCGGACACCTTGCCGATAATCCGGTTCTGTTAGAGCAGTCTGTCACCGCCCCCATTTGCGAGGGCATGAACCTCCTGCTTGCCAGCTTTCAGGCCCTTTATCTGCAATATCAGAAGCACCATTTCGTTGTCGAGGGAGCGGAATTCTACTCCCTGCACGAATTTTTCCAGGAGAGCTACGGGGAAGCCGAGGGTCACGTCCACGACCTCGGCGAACGCCTGAACGGTTTGGGCGGCATTCCCGCGGCCAGTTTCGCCAAATTGGCCGAACTGTGCTGCTTCACCCCGGAACCGGACGGGGTTTATGGTTGCCGTCAGATGGTTGAACACGACCTGGCCGCCGAACAGTCGATTATCAACGTGTTGCGCCGTCAGGCCGCACAGGCGGAAAGTCTCGGCGATCGCGGCACCCGCCACCTGTACGAGCAGATTCTGCTCAAAACGGAAGAACGCGCCTACCATCTCGACCACTTTTTAGCACAGGATTCGCTGGTTCGGATGAGCTAGAGCTAAATTAAAGCATTGTCAAGAATTGTGAAGCCGGGGCGAGTGACCCCGGCTTTTTCGCGTCACTTTATCCGTATATGTACCTAATTTGCAAAAAATCTGTCAATTTGGCTACATTTTTGGAAAAATTGTGCCACAATGAAATTAAAGAGTTTTTTAACAATTCGGAGATTTCGATCATGAGTTTAGAAGAACAAGCCCGGGAGCAATTGGCCAAGCACCGCCACCACGACGAACACCTCCACGAAACCATGCTGACTCGCGCCTCGGATGAGAGCGATCGCGCCGAGGGTGCGGGGGAACAGGCCCGGGAACTGCTGGCCGAAACCCGCCACCACGATGATCACCTCCACGAAACCATGCTGACTCGTGCGGCTGACGGACAATAATTTATAAACTTAAGAAGTGCGATCGGGGTGGGTTGTACTCACCCCGTTTTTGTGTCGCTATTTTGAATTAAAATTCAACCCACTTTTCCCACTTTTCCCACTGTGCGATCGCGGCTCATGAAAGCACGGGTAAAGCTTTTATTTTTGCCAATGGAGTTATGTTGGTTGTATTATATTTTTTAGGGCCGTATGCAATAAAATTTATAAGTTTCTTGTCTTCCTTGGTATGAAAGCCCACCCCTAAGTAAGTGATATAGCAACCGTCAGAGCGGTTAGGACAGATCGCCTAATTTTAGACCCGCCTTGAAATGAATTTCAAGGCTCATAGCAAAAGTCCACTCAAGTGGACTCGGTTGGACATAGTAGTGTCCTAATATCAGCTCCGGCTATCCCCTCCTTCAACCTCCCCAATCCTCTTGAGAGGATTTTTGCTATTAGCTTGGGAATTGATTCCCAAGCGGTGTGGATATCCAACCCATTTTGTTCCAGGCATTCAACCGGATTTGATATAACCACCTTGTCCGTTGCTATATCAGCTCCGGTTATCCCCTCCTTCAACCTCCCCAATCCTCTTGAGAGGATTTGAGCTATGAGCTTTGGAATTGATTCCCAAGCGGTCTTAATATCCAACCGGCTTTTTCCGGGCATTTAATCGGATTTGATATAACCACCTTGTCCGTTGCTATATCAGCTCCGGCTATCCCCTCCTTCAACCTCCCCAATCCTCTTGAGAGGATTTTGGCTATTAGCTTGGGAATTGATTCCCAAGCGGTGTGGATATCCAACCGGCTTTTTCCGGGCATTTAATCAGATTTGATATGATATCAAATCCGTTTGTTTGACCGCCAATCGATCGCCCCCTAGCTTCCCGTAGGGGCAACCGTCTCGGGTTGCCCGATGTTTGAGTATTTAATCGGATTTGATATGAGTATTCACATCGCATCTGCGACGGGATGAGCTCACTATCTCACATCAAATCACGACTTGAGCAACTGCCAACACTCCGATGCGATCGCCCAATCTTCCTCGGTGTGGATGACAAAAACCCGCACCTTCGAGCCCGGCGTCGAAATCTCCCCGTCTCCGTGGGTGGCGTTATTTTTCTGGCCGTCCAACTGCAATCCCAGAAACTCAAATCCGGCACAGGTGGCTTCCCTCACCCCCGCCGCGTGTTCCCCAATTCCCGCCGTAAATACCAGACCGTCCACCCCGCCGAGGCTGGCCAACATGGCGCCGATCGCGGTTTTGAGGCGGTAAATGAACATCTCGAAAGCGAGTTTCGCCCGTTCGTTCCCCTTGGCCATCTCCTCCCGGATGTAGCGCATATCCCCGGAGACGCCGGTAATTCCTTTGAGGCCGGATTCCTTGTTGAGCATTTGGTTGAGGCGATCGCTGTCCAACCCGTGTTCCCGCATCAAAAATATCAAAATTGCCGGGTCGATGGAACCGCTGCGGCTTCCCATCATCAGCCCTTCCAGGGGGGTGAATCCCATCGTGGTATTGATGCTGATGCCGTCCCTCACCGCCACCAGGGAACAGCCGTTGCCCAGGTGACAAGTAATTAAACGCAGGGACTTTAACGGTTTCCCCATCAGTCGAGCCGCGCGCTCGGCGCAATATTTGTGGCTGGTGCCGTGGAAGCCGTAGCGGCGGATGCCCCGTTCAAACCACTCGTAGGGGATGGGATAGACGGCTGCAAATTGGGGCATTTGGCTGTGGAAGGCCGTGTCGAACACCGCCACCTGGGGGATATCTCCCAGGGTTTTCTCGATCGCTTCAATACCCTCCAAATGGCCGGGGTTGTGGGCGGGAGCCAGGGGAATCAGGTCTTTGATGGTCTGTTTCACCTCGGAATCGATCCGGGTGGCGGCGGAATAGTCCGTGCCCCCGTGGACGACCCGGTGGCCCACCCCGTCGATGTCCGAGAGGTTTTCGATCACCCGGGTTTCGCCTTCAGTCAGGGTTTGCAGCATTTGGGCGATCGCGTCCGGTTTGTTCCCGGATTCGATTTTGACCTCTCGTTTCACCCCGTTGGCTTTCACCTTCATTTCGCCGAAATCCTCCGACACCCCCCAATCGATCGCCGCTTCCCAGATCGGTTCGGGGGGATCGTCGGGGAGGGTATCTCCCGTGATATCGTACAGGCAGCTTTTTTGGGAGCTGGAGCCGGCGTTGAGGACCAAGATTTTCATAAAAAAACTCGACTGGATGGGTCTTTATAGGGGTTCTATCTCTCTTTCGGAAGATGCACGATTAGAATGGCGCTTTTACTGTATCAAAAATGGTCTGTGGATGAAACGATGAAACGATCGCAATCGTCGCCTAAGTTCCCGCAAGAGAGCGCAACCGTTCGCTCAAATAGGAGCGATCGCCCAAAGCGTGCATCAGGGGGCCGTGGGCTTCCATTTCGATCAGACTGACGCCGCCCACGGGCATCAACAGGCGATCGCGGAACCGTCCGACGTCAATTCCGAGCAACTGACACAACATGATTCGGATCGTCGCCTTGTGGGAAACCACCAGGACATTGCCGCTTTCATGCTGCTCTTGAATCTCCCGGAGTACCGCATAGGAACGTCGCGCAACGTCCACCCCTTTTTCGCCCCCCGTCGGCGCATTCCAGCCCGGATCGGTGAGCCAGCGGACATAATCATCGTGGTATTTTTCATTCACCGTTTCCGGCGATTCTCCCTCCCACTCCCCGTAGGCGATTTCCTTCAAACCCTCCCGCACTTCCACCGGAATTCCGACGGATTCGCACAGGGGTTTCGCGGTGGCGATCGTCCGCTTCATGGGGCTGACGTAGGCGGCGACCCAGGGCAGATTTCGATGGGTTTCGGCGAACTCCCGCGCCATTTCCATCCCTTCTTCGGTCAATTCCGGATCTAAATTTCCGCAGTAACCGCCCGTCCGGCTTTGGACGGTTTCTCCGTGGCGTAGAAAATATAGTTTCAGAGTCATATTGAAAAATGGAGTTCAAAAGTATAAATGATCACAAAGCGATCGCATCTTCCCATTTCAGAACTAGGGTAACAGGTTCCCGAAGCGCCGACAGAATCAAAAAATTAAGATAAAGTTAAAATCGGATTAAAAAGGCGCAGGAAACGTTAAGCTCTCCCGGTACGACTTGCAATTTTACAAAAATTGACATTTAATAGGGGTCAAATCAAATCGGCATCCCCAGAAGGCCACAACTGACAGTTCCTTCAATCGGGAAATGTCGGCTCAATCATACCGTTGAGCTTTACCCACTCTCATCCAATGAACTGATAACAAAAGGTCAGGATTTATGGTAGCAGCACCCGAAAAACCGATCGAGACGGCCAACCCGCTCAGTGACGAAGATGTGCGGAAGATCCACGCCTACTGGCGGGCCTGCAACTATCTCTGCGTGGGGATGATCTACCTGCGGGACAACCCCTTATTGAAGGAACCGCTACGGCCCGAACACATCAAATATCGCCTTTTGGGCCACTGGGGATCGAGTCCCGGTTTGAGTTTTCTCTACATTCACATCAACCGGCTGATCAAAAAGTACGATCTGAATATGATCTACGTCGCCGGCCCGGGACACGGCGCCCCCGGCGTCCTGGCTCCCGTCTACCTGGAAGGGACTTACTCCGAAGTCTACCCCGACAAGAGCGAAGACGAGGAGGGGATGAAGAAATTCTTCAAGCAATTCTCCTTCCCCGGCGGCATCGGCAGCCACTGCACCCCGGAAACCCCCGGCTCCATCCACGAAGGGGGGGAATTAGGCTACAGCCTCTCCCACGCCTACGGAATGGCCTTCGACCACCCCGATCTGATCGTCGCGGCCGTCGTGGGTGATGGGGAAGCGGAAACCGGCCCCCTGGCGACCGCATGGCACTCCAACAAATTCATCAACCCCGTCCGGGACGGTGCGGTACTGCCCATCCTGCACCTGAACGGCTACAAAATCGCCAACCCCACCATTTTGGCCCGCATTTCCGAGGAAGAAATCAAGAGCCTGTTCCGGGGCTACGGCTACACGCCTTATATTGTCGAGTGCGACCAAGATGAAGACTACGCCTCGGCCCACCAAAAAATGGCGGCGACCCTGGAACACTGCACCAACGAGATCCGGGCCATCCAAGATCACGCCCGCAGCACCGGAGATACCACCCGCCCCCACTGGCCGATGATCGTTTTCCGTTCTCCGAAGGGGTGGACCGGCCCCAAGGAAGTGGACGGCCACAAAGTCGAGGGCTTCTGGCGGGCGCACCAAGTGCCGATGTCCAACGTCATCGGCAACTCCGGCCACATGAGAATTCTGGAAGATTGGATGCGGAGTTACCACGTCGAAGAACTTTTCGACGAAAATGGAACGCTCATCCCCGAACTCAAGGAACTGGCCCCCACCGGCGTCCGCCGCATGAGCGCCAACCCCTTTGCCAACGGCGGTGTCCTGCGGAAGGACCTGAATATGCCGGACTTCCGCCACTACGGCGTTGAGGTCCGCCACCCCGCCACCAGCGAGGCCGAAAATACCAAACCCCTGGGGAACTTCCTGCGGGATGTGATGCGGAACAATATGACCAACTTCCGGATGTTCGGGCCGGACGAAACCGCCTCGAACCGCCTGAATGCGGTCTACGAGGTGAGCAAGAAAACCTGGCTGGGCGACTTTTTCCCGGAGGACTTGGACGGCAGCGAACTCGCCCAGGACGGCCGGGTAATGGAAATGTTGAGCGAACACACCCTGCAGGGCTGGCTGGAAGGCTATTTGCTCACCGGGGGTCACGGCTTCTTCCACACCTACGAAGCCTTCGCCCATGTGGTGGACTCCATGTTCAACCAACACGCCAAGTGGTTGGAAATTTCCAAGAATGAGGTGTCCTGGCGGGCGCCGGTGTCTTCCCTCAATATCTTGCTCTCGTCCACGGTTTGGCGCCAGGACCACAACGGTTTCAGCCACCAGGACCCGGGCTATGTGGATTTGGTGACGAACAAGAGCCCCGACGTGGTGCGGGTGTATTTCCCGCCGGATGCCAACTGCTTGCTCTCCTGTGCCGACCACTGTTTGCGGAGCAAAGATTACGTCAACGTCATCGTGGCGGACAAGCAGAAACACCTGCAATTCCTGAATATGGAAGATGCGATCAAGCACTGCACCAAAGGCATCGGAATTTGGGAGTGGGCCAGCAATGACGACTGCGGAAAAGAACCGGACATTCCGGACGTGATCATGGCATCCTGCGGCGATGTGGCGACCAAGGAATCTTTGGCGGCCACCGCCATCATGCGGGAAGAGTTTCCCGAGTTGAAAATCCGGTTTGTCAACGTGGTCGATCTGTTCAAGTTGCAACCCGAGAGCGAACATCCCCACGGGTTGTCAGATTGGGATTTTGACAGCTTATTCACGACGGATAAACCGGTCATCTTCAACTTCCACGGCTATCCCTGGCTGATTCACAAGTTGGCTTACCGCCGCACGAATCATCACAATATGCACGTTCGCGGTTACAAGGAAAAGGGGAATATCAATACCCCCTTGGAGTTGGCGATCAACAACCAGATCGATCGCTTCAATTTGGTCATCGACGTCATCGATCGCGTGCCCAAGTTGGGCTCGGCCGCGGCTTACGTCCGGGAGCGGATGCGGAACGCCATCATCGAAAACGTCGCCTACGCCTACGAACACGGCCGGGATAAGGACGAAATCAACAATTGGAAGTGGCCGTTCTAGACTGAACCTTTGCATCTGAAAGTTAACCCGGGAGGGTTGACAACAAAAGGGCGATCGCCTGTACGATAGATTCAGATCGTTGGCGATCGCTTTTTTATGACTATCAACCCGGGGTCGAAGTCTCGCAAACTCCGGGGATTTGGCGATGTCTTGACCGATGGAGTATGATGAAATTGGGAAAGTCAAATTATCGAAAATCTAAAATTTTTGATCGTCTGCCATCGTTTTTTTGATCGCCCGAGCTTTTCAATCTCTGAATCGGAGACTTTAAAATATGACAATTTTACTCGCCGGAGACATCGGCGGAACGAAGACAATTTTACGTTTGGTAGAAGCAGAATATACCGATAAAAATTCCCCCCTTCCTTCCCTCAAAACCTTATTTGAAAATACCTATCCCAGCCAGGATTACCCGGATTTGGTGCCGATCGCCCGCCGTTTTTTGAAGGAGGCTTCGGACGCCGTTTCCGACTATCAACCCCCAGAAAAAGCCTGTTTCGGCATCGCCGGACCCGTGGTCAACAACACCTGCGAACTCACCAACCTGAGTTGGTCCCTGCAGGCCGATCGCCTGGAACGGGAATTGGAGATTTCCAAAATCGAATTAATTAACGACTTCGCCGCCATCGGTTACGGCGTGGTGGGATTGTCGGACGAGGATTTGCACGTCCTCCAGGCGGGAGAACTCAACCCGGGCGCCCCCATCGCCGTCATCGGGGCGGGCACCGGTTTGGGACAGGGATTCGTCATCCCCCGGGCCGATGGCTACCAGGTATTTTCCACCGAAGGGGGCCACACGGATTTCGCCCCGCGATCGGAATTGGAATTCCACCTCCTGGGCTATTTGCGGGAACTCTACGGCATCACCCGGGTGTCCGTGGAACGGGTGGTATCGGGGATGGGAATCGCCGGCATTTATCAATTTTTGCGCGATCGCGACGTCTCCCAGGAATCGAAAGCCCTCGCCAAAATCTACCAAACTTGGAAGCAGGAAATGGGGCGGGAAGACAAAACCGTCGATCTGGCCGCGGAAGTCTCCACAGCCGCTTTAGCCGAAAGCGACTACCTCTGCGAACAGACGATGAAACTGTTCGTGGACGCCTACGGCGCCGAAGCGGGAAACCTCGCCCTAAAATTACTGCCCTACGGCGGACTGTACGTCGCCGGCGGGATCGCCGCCAAAATTCTGCCGCTGATGGAATCCGGAAGTTTCATGAAGGCGTTCAAAGACAAAGGCCGCGTCAGCCCCCTCCTCGATCGCGTCCCCGTCCGCATCGTCTTGAATCCGAAAGTGGGGTTGATCGGGGCGGCACTGTGCGCGGCTCAGGTTTGACACTCCCCGCTCTAAAGAGACGGGGATTCTCAGTTCTAGCCCACAGCAGCACTAGGCCGCTGCGTATTCACCCTCGTTGCCCTTTTGCATTTCTGCACGGCCTGAAGCCGAGGGAGAACCGAAGTCCTGGGGAAGGTCATAATTTAATGACATTTTAATCCCGATTTAACTGACAAATCTGGCAAAGGGAGTATGATCAAATTAAATTCTGTAGTCTAAGATACAGAAAAATAAGATTCGACCCTGAAAACTCGTTTGAGGAATCCCGATATGAACGCCCAAGAAAAAGCCAGATTGTTGATGAGCGGATCTCGCCGGCGATCGCAGCACCGCCAGTCCTCGATGTTCTCCCGCCTCACTGAAGAACTCGGCTCCTCCGTCGCGCCGACTTCCCGTCGTCAATCCAACCCCGACGACCTGCAATAATTCGGAGGATCTTCCCATGAAATACTGTTACCGCGGCATCCACTACGACAGTTCGCCCGACGGCCCGCGATCGCCGCAACCCCCCCGCGTCACGACGGGCAAATACCGGGGCGTGGGTTGGTTAAAGCGATCGTTTCCATCCCTGCAACGCTGGACTCGGCGTTTTTGGGGCAAATATCGGGGGGTCGCCGTCGGAACCCCGCCGGACACCTTCCGCCAACACCTCGAACACTGTTACCGCCTGCATTAACTGTCGGTGTCGGGAACGGGGAAAAATTAGCTTTCAAGTATCAGCTTTCGGCTTTCGGGCCGATCGCTCTTTCTCGACTCCCTAATACCGACTCCCGACTCCCCCTTTTCTAAGATGGGAGTTTCTCGGGCCGCATCAACAAAATTTCAAAATCTTCCAGCAATCCTTCTGTGCGGTTTCGGAATGCTTGAATGTGGTCGGAATCCATGTGCTGTTCCCACAGAAACCGATTTTCCCAATTTTCTTGACTTCTCCCCGGTCTAAAGACGCGGGGATTCTTAAGCCGTCCAAAACTGAACTCTTAAAGGCATAGTCAATG
>NZ_JAJENU010000532.1:0-3117 GCF_035615495.1 Lyngbya sp. CCY1209
GAAAAACCCACAACTTTTCATCCGCGCCGTAACCCACCACCCCTTCAATTCAAAATACAAAATTCATGATTTTATCAATATGAACCGACACACCTTAAACGGTGGGTTACGGCGGATTTATAGATGGCTTTCACAGCATGGGTTTCAGCCGCCTAACCCACCCTACACTAAAGCCCCAATTTCCTACTGCCAATCTCCCTGTATTGTAAATGCTGCCCAATAGTAGGGAGACTGCCACTGTTGGGAATTCCACATTTCTAATTGTGCTTCCCTTAAGGCGGTAACGGCATCGAGTCCGTCTTCGAGCATTTTCTGGTAAAATCTCGCCATCACCTCGGAAGTTGAGGCGTCGTTGACGCTCCACAAACTTACCACCACCCGCCGGGAACCGGCGTACATGAAACCCCGAGTCAACCCCACCAATCCTTCCCCGCTGATATTTTCTCCCAGTCCGGTCTGACAGGCGCTCAACACGACTAATTCGGCGGGTAAATTCAAGTTGAAAATATCCCCGAGGCGCAGGAATCCATTTTGGGGGGTTCCGGTTTCGTCAAATAGGGATAAAACCACCCCCGAAAGTTCCGGATTTTTGGGGTCGAGGAGGCCGTGGGTGGCGAGGTGGATGATTTGATATTGTGCTAAATCTGAATCGGTGGCTATTTCTCGGGAGGCTTGGAAATCTAGGGCTTGCAACCGTTGATTTTCGGGAACTAAAGCTAGAATGGTTTCGGCTTCTTCGCGAGTGAATTTGAGGCGAGGAAAAGAGTTTCCCCCTTCTCCTAATCCCAAATTGCGGGTGGCGCGTTCTAGGGCGAGTTCGTCGAGGGTTGCTGAAGCCAGTTGGGGGGTTCCGGTGATGCGGGGGTCGTCGGGGTCGAAAACGGGGTCGGCCAAAACCGCCAGGATTTTGTCCGCCGGGGAACGGTTGGCGAGTTGTTGGCGTTGAATGGCAACGGTGGAAGCTGAGGAAAGGGTGACAATTTCGTTTTGAACCAGTAGGGGAGTATCGGGAGAGTCGGGTAGCGGCAGGGCGACGAAGGGGACGTATTGCAAGACTCCATCCCCGACAATTAATAGACGTTTGTTGCCCAGTTGGGCGGCGGCGGGGGCAAGTATCATTTCGCTCAGGGGGAGTCCTGAAGACAGTCCGGCGGTGTTGTCGGAGGTGACGGACGCCCGGAAATTTTCAACGGCTGTTTCGATTTCTTTTCGGGGAGGAAGGACGTAACTGGTGATGCTATTTTGGGTGACGAGCCAGAGATAGCTTTCCGTTTCGCCGAGGGCGTATTCCAACAGGATGGTTTCGTCGTCGAGTACCTGATTTTGAATGCCTTCGAGGGTCAAAGGTTCGGGATATTGGAGGTTGGCGTAGGCGGGGCTGACGGCGCGAATTCGGGTTTCGAGTTGGTCGAGTTGGGCGAGTAGGGTTCGGGATTGTTCGTTGATGGCATCGAGTTCGGCGTCGCTGTAGTTACCGCTCACCAAGTCGTGGCGGCGGCGTTCCACCTCGTTGAGTTGTCGGAGTAAGTCGCGCTCTTTTTCGAGCAATTCCGGGTCAACCCCTTTGCGGATGTCGGCGCCGGCTTCGGTGAGGAGTTCGATGAGACTGCGGGCGCGGGAACGTTCACTGGCGTAGAATGCAAGAGCATCATATCCTTTTTGGGGGTTTTGTTGATGCAGTTGCATTAAGAGTTCGATGTAGAATTGGTAACGGTCTTGAACGGTGGAGAAAAAGGTTTGGCGGAGTTCCCCAGATGGGGCGAGGCTGCGGAGTTCTTCAATTAAGCCAATCGCCCGTTCCATGTTGGCGAGGGCTTCGGTGAGTTGTCCTTGGGAACGTTGGAGCCCAGCAATGTTGCCGAGGGTGGTGGCTTCCCCGGAGCGATCGCCCACCGCTCGGGACAAGGGCAAAGCTCGCTCGTAATACTCCAAGGCTGTCTGCTTTTCCCCCAAATCTGAGTAGACCGCACCGATATTATTGAGGGTGAGGGCTTCCCCGGAGCGATCGCCCACTACCCGGGACAAGGGCAGGGATCGCTCGTAATACTCCAGAGCCCGCCGGTTTTCCCCCAAATCAGAGTAGACCACACCGATATTGGTGAGGGTGGTGGCTTCTTGTCGGCGATCGCCCACCGCCTGCAACAAAGACAAGGCTTGCTCGTAATACTCCAGAGCCCGCTGGTTTTCCCCCAAGGCATCGTAGACCCAACCGATATTATTGAGGGTTCTAGCTTCTTGTCGGCGATCGCCCACGGCTCGGGACAAGGGCAGGGCCCGTTCGTAATACTCCAGAGCCCGCCGCTTTTCCCCCAAGGCAGAGTAGACCAAACCGATATTGGTGAGGGTGGTGGCTTCTTGTCGGCGATCGCCCACGGCCCGGGACAAGGGTAGGGCTCGTTCGTAATACTCCAGGGCTTGCTGCTTTTCCCCCAAGGTATCGTAAACCAAACCGATATTGTTGAGGGTTCTGGCTTCCCCGCCGCGATCGTCCACCGCCCGTCTCAATGGCAAGGCTCGTTCGTAATATTCCAGAGCCTGTCGCTTTTCCCCCCAGGCATCGTAGATCCCACCGATATTGTTGAGGGCGACGGCTTCCCCGGGGCGATCGCCCACTGCCCGCAACAAAGGCAAGGCTTGCTCGTAATACTCCAGGGCTCGCTGCTTTTTTGCCAACAGATCGTAGACTCGACCCAGACCCAGTTGAGCTAAAGCTTGCTGGGCGGAATTCCCGGCCTGTTCATAGAACCTTGCCGCCTCCTCAAAATAGGGAATGGCAGCCCGTAAAGACTCCGCCGTTCCTTCTTGAAACAGTTCTATTGCCCGTTGCAAGCTGGCATCCGCCGCACCCGAGTCGGACTGTTGGGCAATGCGTTCTTTTTGTGTCACTGGTGGCGTTCCCGCCGCTTCCCCGGCACTGCAAAGACAAGCGGCGATGATGGCGACTGCGACAGAGCAGACCCTCGGTTTTCTCATCGGTAACTCAATCCTGTACCTGTACCCATCTTATGTATATAGTGCAAGCTGGGCAGTTTATGCACGGGCCCCCCTAACCCCCATCCCCCCCAACCCCCATCCCCCCCAGCCCCCCTTTGAAAGGGGGGAGTAAGGGGGGAGATA
>NZ_JAJENU010000533.1:0-363 GCF_035615495.1 Lyngbya sp. CCY1209
CGATCGCTTCAATTTTCAACCCTGTAGGGGCGCAAGGTTTGCGCCCTCTTTGCGCCCTCTTTCATCTCGCGTCGGGGAAATATCAAATCGGGGCCTATGCCATACGCCCCTACAAAAATGCGATCGCTCGTTTATGCTTTATGTGTCAAATGGAGGCGATCGCCAAATTTTTGGGGTGCGATCGCTTCAATTTTCATCTCGCGTCGGGGGAATATCACATCGGGGCGTATGCCATACGCCCCTACAAAAATGCGATCGCTCGTTTGGGTTTTATGCGTCAAATGGAGGCGATCGCCAAATTTTAAGGGTGCGATCGCTTCAATTTTCAACCCTGTAGGGGCGCAAGGTTTGCGCCCTCTTTGC
>NZ_JAJENU010000534.1:0-714 GCF_035615495.1 Lyngbya sp. CCY1209
GGCATTTTTTAGGTTCACCAAAAAGGTTTCGTCTTCCTCTATGTTGCGATCGCCTTTGACGGGCACTTTAATTTCTTGGGTCGTTTCCCCCGGCCGAAATGTGAGCTGACCCCGGGTGCGGGTGTAGTCGTTCGCTTTGGCGGTTCCGTTTTTCGTGGCATAGTTGACCCTTACCCTCTCCTCGCTCGGGCGATCCATACTGACGGTAAATACCGCGTCCTGAGTGCCGCTGTTCCCTTCCTCGATGCTGACATCTTCAATCGTCACTTGAGGCAATTCATCATTCAGTATCGTCCCCGTCCCCTGCCTATCTTTGGGATTTTTAAATCGGCCATTAACGGGTGCATCGAGTTGGATCACAAAGGTTTCATCGGCTTCTACAACCTCATCCCCGATCACCGGTACGGCAATTGTTTGTTTCGTTTCCCTGGGGGCAAATATTACCGTACCGCTGGCGGGTCCATCATAATCTTCTCCCAAATTGGCCTGACGCCCTTTAATCGTATAATTGACCATCACCGTTTTGCTGGTGGGTTCGGAGAGAGTCACCGGAAACTCAAAATTTGCGATCGCGGACTCTCCCGTCATCGGGTCTAGGTCGCCTTCGGGTAAACTTACATCGCCGATGGATAGCACGGGAAAATCGTTGTCAACGATAGTCCCCGTCGCTTCCGAGTTGGCTAGGGTGGCACCTTTGGCATTTTTTAGGTTCAC
>NZ_JAJENU010000535.1:0-6400 GCF_035615495.1 Lyngbya sp. CCY1209
CATTGACAGTTTCCCCGATCGCTAAACCCAATTCATCCGCATCTAGGGGGTCGGGATCGACAAGAGTTGAACCCCCCGACCAATCCAATATAAAATCATCGCCCTCATCGGCAAAATCCGTGACCACTCCTGTTACTGTTGTTCCCGCTTGAATCTCTGTCATCTCTTGATTCTGCCTTCTTGAACTCGATACTGTCACTTTAAACAGGAAAAATGACAGGAAGATGACAGAAAATAGTCGCCCCTACTGCCACTCCTCCCAAGAATTGTTAAAAATCGAAGTCTTGGGAAACGCGATCGGATTGTTGTTTTGTTCCAAAATCCACTGCAACTCCTCCAAAAGCGGTTCCCGCCGCGGCAACTCATCCACCAATTCATAGGGAAAAATATCGCGATCGCCCGCAAAAACCGCCGCCGTCCCCGCCGCCGCCCCCGAGGACCATTCAAACGAGTGCACCCGATACGCCGCCGCCGCGATATGGCTGGTGGCGATACTCTTCCCCGCCACCAACAAATTGTCGATTTCCTGGGGAATCATCGCCCGCAGCGGAATTTGGAACGGATACGCCGCCCCCTGTCCCAGGCGTTCCCCCTCCCGTTCCGTATTTCCCGGCGTTTCCGGGGGACTCAGCGTCATGCAGGGGTGAAAGTCGATCGCATAATGTCCGATCCCCACCGTATCCGGGTAAATCGTCGATCGCGATCGCCTCCCAATCTCCTCCGGCGTCAGATTTTCCGCCACCATCTCCGGCAACTCCAACCCCGCCAACGCCATCCACAATTCCCGATACTCCTGAGACGAGAAATTTTCCCGGTAAAAATCCTTGCCGAAATCATTGCGAGAAATGTCCGTTTCCCACACCGTAAACCCCTCCGGCTGGCCGTAAGACGGGCGTCCGATAATCCGCCTCGCTTCCCTCATGTAGGGAAACTTGGACAGTCCGTGAACCGTCCCCATCGGCGAGTCCAACCCCTGCAAAAAGCGGTGATCCGGGTGGGGTTCCTTGAACCCGTCCCCCAGTTGGGAATCCGTGGTCCCCTCCACCAGCCAATAGAAAAACCCCACGGCGTTCTCTTCCCCCCTTGCCAGCGTCTCCACCCGCACGCCGCCCATCCAACCTCCGGGGTCTAGCTGCCCCGTGGCGGCCAGTTGTCGGGGCGTCAGGATTGCATTGTCCTCCGCCGTGCCGGGGCGGTAATCGTTGCCCCAGGTCCAGTTTTGCATCGAGATGTCCCCCGGAATGATATCCCATTGGCGGGGATTGGGGGAAAAGGGACCCTCGGGCTGTTCGCTGTGGATGCGGCGGTAGGTGTAAACCAGGGTGAAATTGGCCAGCCGTTCCAACTCATAGCTGTAGTAGGGGGCATAGCGATCGTAAAATGCGGGCAACTCGTGGGGTTTGGGTCCCGGCAGGGCCTCCATCGCGAAGGTGTAGGTGAAACCCTGGGTACAATAGGGGTCGCCCGTTTCGCTGGAGGAGGTGGGTTCGAGGGGGGTGCGGGCGTCGATGCCCAGGCGGTGGGGAATATTCGTCATGCCGATAATTTCCCCGGTTTCCGTCGCTTCGATAACGTACCAGTCGGCGGCTTGGCGGCCCGAGTTGGCGGGGACAAATTCGATAATCGTCTTGTCGAAACGGTCCGAGTCCTCGAAGCGGTAGGCGTCCTCGATGACTCGGGAGAGGGGTTCGGTGTTGAGGGGCGGCGTACCCGGCGCCGGTTGGTGTTGAATGGCGATCGCGCCGACGATTTGGCGGTCCTCAATTTCCAGAGATTTCGGCACCGTATTGGGAAACCATTTTAAAGTACCATTTCCCCGTTTTGCCGCCTCTTGCAACATTTCCAATAAAATGGCGTGGCCGTCGTCGGGGCGGAAGCAGGATTCACTCACCCAGCAGGCGCCGGGGTTGAGGATGCCGTATTTTTCCTCGATGCGATCGCGCAATTCCAGATAACCGCGAGGATAAAATAAAAGCGATCGCTGCGTCGGCCGTTCGTCGAGGGCGGCAGTCCCCTGGGAGGAAATCTGACCCCCCACCCAGTCGGTGATATCCGTCACGCAAACCGTCCGCCCCTCCAGCAGTCCTTCGTAAGCCGCCGCCGTCCCCGCCAGTCCGCTGCCGAAGACCAAAAGATCGCAACTTTCGCGGCGATCGGGTTCGGGAATGATATCATTTTGTGCGATCGTCGGGACGGCCCAAAATAGGGAAAAACTGCCGAGAATGAGACGGGCGAAAAATCTGCGGTTCAAAGTGACAATCTCCAACGTGCTATATGAATGGCAACCCTATAAGGTTGCCCCCACGGAAGGGCGGTCAAACAAGCGGATCTGATATGAATCGAGAATCGGGAAAGGGCGAATGCCATTCGCCCCTACAATTAATCCCAATTCTTCCACAGATCACCCGTCAATTAAATCTGCGTCAATCTGCGTAATCTGCGGATCGATATTACAAGAATCCTGACAACTCCAAAGCATCCGAATTGACCCCCTCAAAAATAGCCAATTGCTGGCCGTCGAAAGAGACAATAACATCGGCGCCGTCTTGAGTCATCTGCACCTGTTCCCGAGTCAACCCGCCTTCGAGGGCGATGAAATCGACACCCACCTGAAAATCGGTGATCCGGTCCAAACCCGGATTGACGGCGAGGACGAAGCGATCGCTCCCTTCCCCACCCGTGAGGGTATCATTGCCGTCGCCCCCAAACAAGATATCATCGCCCATCTCACCCAACACCAGGTCATCCCCCTCGCAACCGCTGAGGCTGTCGCCGTCCTTGCCGCCGTGGAGAATATCGTTTCCTTCATTACCGCAGAGGGTATCCCGGCCTTCATCCCCATACATCAGGTCATCGCCGGCCCCGCCGGCCATCCGATCCTGCTGTCCCTCGGCGCCGACAGCGGGGGAGTTGCCATCCTCAGCATGGTCGCCCCGCAGGGTATCGTTGCCGTCCCCACCGCAGAGGGTATCATTGCCTTTATCCCCCAACAGGAAATCATTTCCGCGATCGCCAAACAGGATATCATCATCCTGCCCCCCGTTCATCTCGTCGTCATCATCTCCCCCGACGAGGGTATCGTCGCCTTCGTTGCCATTGATAACATCATTTCCGGCCCCCCCGAACAGGAGATCCCGTCCGCCGACATCCCGGGGTTCCTGGTCGAGGTCGTTGCTAGTCCCGCCGAGGAGGGTATCATCACCCTGTTCGCCGACAAGGGTATCATTACCCTTTTCGCCAAAAATGTAGTCATTATCTTTGCCCCCGTGGGCGCGATCATTTCCGTCCCCGCCGTGGAGGGTATCCCGGCCCAAATTCCCCACCAGCCAATCATCGCCCTCGTCGCCGAACAACAGATCGCGATCGCCAGTATCGCCCAGAGGTTGCGGACCGCTCGGGCCACCGATCAGGGTATCGTTATCCTCCTCGCCATAGAGGGTATCGTCCCCTTCGTCCCCGAAGAGGAGATCGTCCTGCCGGCCCCCGTGGAGAGCATCCTCACCGGACTCACCCACCAAAGTATCATTCTGCTGGTTGCCGAACATAGAATCATTGCCCGAACCGCCCCAGAGGTAATCCAGTCCGTCCATATCTTCAACGGTGGTATTGGTCGTCCCGCCGAGGATGGTATCGTCCCCCTCATCGCCGATGAGAGTGTCGTCCCCCTGTTCGCCCAGAACCCAATCATTGTCCTTACCGCCGTGTATGCGATCGCTTCCTTCGCCTCCGTGGAGGGTGTCTCGACCCAGATTTCCAGCCAGTAAATCGTCGCCCTCGTTGCCGTAGATGACATCATTATCGCTCTCATCCTCCCCGAGAGGTTCGGAACCGCTCGGGCCGCCGATCACCGTATCGTTGCCCGTATCTCCCTTCAGGTCGTCATTTCCCGTCCCGTCGAACATCAGGTCGTCGCCGGAACCGCCGAAGGCCTCGTCGTCCCCGCCGCCGGGAAGGAGGGTATCGTTGCCCCCGAAAGCTTCAAAAAACTCGTTTTCGTCGCTTCCGATTAACTGATCGTCATTTTCCGTCCCTTCCGAATCACCATTCGACACATCGGGAAGTTCCGGGAAAGCGATCGCATCCAGAATCGGATGAACCGGGAGAGTAATCGGGTCAATTTGGGGAGACGGCGGACATTCGCAGCAAACCTCCAAGGGCACCGGACTATCATCCCGGAAATCCGGTTCGATAACAGGTTCTTCCGGTTCGATGACAGGAGGTTCAGTCACGACAAAAGCCGGAAAAACAACAGTCGGCTGTTCAAAAATCTCCTCAACCTCCACGGTAACGGCCGCCGTATCCGTTCCGCCGTTATTGTCGGTGACGGTGTAATTGAAGGTATCCGTACCGCTAAAATCGGGGGCGGGAGTGTAAATCAAGGTATCGCCATCCTGGGTGACGCTTCCCTCATTGGCGGACACCGCATCGAAACGGTCGATGCTGAGGACATCCCCATCCGGGTCGCTGTCGTTGTCGAGAACCGCGATGGTGACGGGTTCTCCGGCGATCGTCCCGGTCTTGTCATCCTCGGCGTCGGGCATCGCGTTGAACTCCCGGAAATCGGGGATGCCGTCCCCGTCGGTGTCAGGAATTTCCCCCGGTTGACCGATATCCCCGAACCCGTCGCTGCGGTCTACCACATCGGGAATGCCATCATTGTCAGTGTCCGCGTCATTGATGCGGCCATCCCCATCCGGATCTTCAAACCCCGCCTCCACGATATCCTGAAAACCGTCATCGTCGCTGTCGAGATCCTGATAATCGGCGGTTCCGTCCCCGTCGGTGTCGAGAGGCGGTTCGTCGCCACTGCTGCCGAATCCGTCAATATTGCCGTCATCCGCGTCCGGGATACCGTCCCCGTCCGTATCCGGTCCCGTGACGATGCCATCCCCCTCCGGGTCCTCCGAACCGCTTTCGACGATATCGTTGATGCCGTCATTATCGCTGTCGAGGTCGCGGTAGTCCGGAACGCCATCCCCATCCACATTGGGAACAGGTAGGGGAGTGCCACCATCGTCCGGATCGATCGCATCAGCTAATCCATCCCCATCCGTATCCACATCCGCCCCATCGAGGATACCATCTCCGTCCGCATCCGTGCCGCCCGCTTCCACCACGTCGCCGATACTGTCGTTGTCGCTGTCGAGATCTCGGAAGTCGGGAACGCCGTCACCATCCGTGTCGATCGCACTGTCGGCCACCCCGTCCCCGTCCAGGTCCGTCGTCCCCGATTCGGGGAACACTTCCACCGCATCAGCCAAACCGTTATCGCCAAAATCGTTAGTTAAATCGATCGTCCCGTCGCCGTCGGTGTCGAGGGCCGCGATTTGTTCTGGGGACAGTCCGCTTTCCTGGAAATCGGGGATGCCGTCGCTGTCGCTCTCGAAATCGATGCGATCGGGAATGCCGTCCCCATCGGTATCTCCCTCGCCTTCCTCCGCATCCAGAATAGCATCGTTGTCGTCGTCGAGATCTTCCGTATCCGGGATGCCGTCGCCGTCGGTGTCGAGGGGAGGATCGACGGCGGTGATATTGACGGTAGCGGTGGCCGTCTCGCTGTCACCCTCGCCGTCATTCACCGTGACTTCGACCGTGCGGGGGGTCGTGTCGGGGTCGTCGGAGGTATTATTATACTCGATCTGGGCGATCGCACTCTGATAGTCTTCCGGGGGAGCACTACCCGTCAAAGAAATCGTCCCCGTCGTCGGGTCGTACTCGCCGGCGGTGATGCCGTCCGGCAAGGGGCCCGCGACTCCCAAACTTTCCGCCTCACCGTCAGGGCGATTCGTCAGAGTGACCGTGGCACTTTCGATAATGGTATCATCCGGGTCGCCGACACTGATATCCGTATCCGCGATCGCGATCGGTTCCCCACCCTCAATAAATGTCGTTTCATAACCCGTCCCAGCCACACCGCTGCTATCGTCCCCGTCCAAATCCACAACTGGCGGGTCGTTCACCTCAGACTGGGTAATGGTGATATCGGTACCCCCCTCCACCGTCTCCGTCCCGTCGCTGACGGTGTAAGTAAACTCTCCCGGGTCCGCCGTCGGGTCAAAATCATCCGGCGCCCGATAAATCAACCCTTCCAATTCCTCGGGGGTGAGTTCGTCCCCCTCGGCCACCGGCGTCCCGTCCGCCTTGGTAACGGTTCCCACATTCGGCACTCCGGCGACAGTGATGGTGAGGTCATCTCCATCCGGGTCCGTGGGGGCTGAGAGTCCCAGAGGTGTCGAACCCCCTTCGTCGAGACTGATTTCGTTGTCGTCAGCTACAGGGGGGCTATTGGCATCTGTCGTCACCGTCACTGTAATATTGGCTGCGTTGGAAATGGCTCCGTCGTTGTCGGACACGGTATAACTGACGGGGGTGGCTTCTCCTATGAACCCCTCTTCGGGAG
>NZ_JAJENU010000536.1:0-20433 GCF_035615495.1 Lyngbya sp. CCY1209
AAACTTTTGCCGATTGCCTCTTGCCGATTGCCTTTTCTCGAACGATTGTGTAAGTATTCAAACGGACTTGATATGACAGTTGCAATCGGGCCGGAAACCTGGAAACCCCAATTCTTGCTGATTTCCCTCACCCGATTCCCCATTCCCCATTCCCCGCGCACGGCGCCATCCATCCCCAACTCAAAATGTGAGACAACCTCGACGGCTATCTCACATTCAGTTGGATTGAAAATTAAAATCGAGTTTAGGATTGAGTTTCCACCGGAGTTTGAGGCTCAATTCCATTGCGCTTCAAACACTTTTGAAATTCGATTTCGGCCTCGCTCAAATCCGGATCTTCGGTGAGGTTAAATGCCCGCTCCATTTGGTCATTTCCCATTTCCCCGAGTGCGCGACTCAAATCGGCGTCGCTCAGTTCGTCGGGGAGACACTCGGCGATGGCGGCGATGCGATCGCCATTTTGTAGCGTCGCCATATTGTCGCCCCTGGAAAGGGCGTGAGCCGGAGCCATCCCGAATCCCTGAATCGCGACGAATGCGACGGTCAGGGCAATTGCAAATGTATTGCGGAAAAATTGCAGTAACTTTGGCAACGAAATCATATGATTAAATCCTCGATCCTCCCCTTCACTTTAAGAAATATTAAGCTCATTTTCCTCTTTCTTTGGAGAGAAGTCGGGGGAATGGGGAAACCGGGTTTCTCAAGTTCAGAAACCCGGTTTTTCGGATATGGGATCAGGATTCGATCAGCGCGATCGCCCGCTTGACACTTTCGGGGAGGATGACCACCAAACATCCCGGTGTCGCCTCCTTCAGGGCGGTTTCAATCGCCCGGGTTTCGTCGAGGATCACCTGGCAATTGCCGTCCGGTTTTTCCTCCCGGATGCCCTCGTAAATATAATCGGCCACCTCGCCGCGATCGCGGCCCCGGGTGTCGTCATCTTCCTTGACGATAATGCGGTCGAACATCGCCGCCGAGAGCCGCCCCAGGTGCACAAAATCCTCGTTGCGGCGGTCGCCCGGCGCCCCGATCACCCCGATGCGATCGCCCCCGGTCCAATGATTGACAAAATCGGCGATCGCCCGGTAGCTGGCGGGGTTGTGGGCGTAGTCCAACAGGACGTGGAACGAATCCACCGGGATCAAATTCATCCGCCCCGGCGTCTGCTCCACCGATGCCTTGAACGTCCGCAAAGCAGTGCTGATCTCAGCGACACTCACCCCGCCGACGTAAGCCGCCAGACTCGCCGCCAGCACATTGGCGATCATGAACGGCGCCCGGCCCCCCAACGTCAGCGGCACGTTCGCCATCTGCTCGACGCGGATACTCGGTTCGCCCCCCCGCAACAGGGACAAATAACCCTCTTCGTAAACGGCCGCGATCCCACCGTTGTCAACGTGTTCGAGCACGATGGGGTTGTCCGGTTGCATGGAAAAATAGGCAACTTTCCCCTTCACCCGCTTCGCCATGTCCGCCACCAGGCGATCGTCGGCATTGAGCACCGCGTAGCCGTCCCGGTGGGCGGACTCGGCAACGACGCTCTTGACGTAGGCCATATCCTCAACGGTGTTGATGTCGTGCAGTCCCAGGTGGTCGTCCGAGACGTTGAGCACCACCCCGACATCGCAGGAGTTGAAGCCCAATCCCGATCGCAAAATTCCCCCCCGGGCGCATTCGAGCACGGCCACATCTACGGTGGGGTCGCCGAGGATCAGTTGGGCGCTCTGGGGTCCGGTGTTGTCCCCGGCTTCGGCCAAAAAGTCGCCGATATAGGTTCCGTCAGTGGTGGTGTAGCCGATGGTCTGTTGGGTTTGGCGGAAAATGTGGGCGGTGAGGCGGGTGGTGGTCGTCTTGCCGTTGGTTCCGGTGATGGCGACGATGGGGACGCGGCTGGATTGAGATCCGTGGGGATAGAGCAAATCCAGGATCGGTCCGGTGACGTCCCGGGGTTGTCCCTGGCTGGGTTGCAGGTGCATCCGCAGTCCGGGGGCGGCGTTGACTTCCACGATCGCCCCGTCGATGTCCCGCAGGGGTTTGCCGATGTCGGTGGCGGTGATGTCGATGCCGGCGACATCCAATCCCACCAGTTTGGCGGCCCGTTCAGCCAGCCAGCGGTTTTCGGGGTGAATGTCGTCGGTGCGATCGATGGCGATGCCGCCGGTACTGAGGTTGGCGGTGGCGCGGAGGTAGCAGATTTCCCCGTCGTCGGGTACGCTCTCGAGGCGCAGGTTTTGAGCCGCCAAGATCTCTTCGGCCCGGCCGTCGATGTCGATGCGGGTGAGGACATTTTCGTGGCCGCTGCCCCGGCGGGGGTCGCGGTTGGTTTCTTCTACCAGTTCTCGAATGGTCGATCGCCCGTCCCCGACGACGTGGGCGGGGATTCGCTGGGCGACGGCGACGACTTTTCCATCGATGACGAGCACCCGGTAGTCATTGCCTTCGTGGAAGCGCTCGACGATCACGCCCCCGAATTTAGACTCGGCTTTAGCGCGATCGTAGGCTTCTTCGGCATCCCGCCAACTTTGAATGTCGAGGGTGATGCCCCGGCCGTGGTTGCCGTCGAGGGGTTTGATCACCACCGGAAATCCCCCCACGGCGTTAACGGCCTCGTCGAGTTCCCGTGCCCGGTAGATCACCTCGCCCCGGGGGACGGGAATGTTGGCTTCCCGCAGCAGGGCTTTCGTGCCTTCTTTGTCCCCGGCGTATTCGATGCCCAAAATACTGGTGCCGTCGGTTTGGGAGGCCTGGATGCGGCGCTGGTTTTTGCCGTAGCCGAGTTGGATGACGTAGCGGGAGGGCAGTTCCCGCCAGGGGATGCCGCGGCGTTGGGCTTCGGCGATGATGGCTTCCGTGGTGGGGCCGAGGCGGTTTTCCGTCCAGATTTCCCGTAGGTCGTCGAGATCTTTGGCGAGTTCCGAGGGGGGGTAGTACCCGCGATCGATGAGTCCGTGGCATAGGCGGACGGCGGCTCGGGCGGCGTAGCGGCCCGCTTCGGGGATCTGATATTCAAACAGCACCCGATACACGCCCTTTTGGGTGGCGGCGCGGGTGCGCCCGAAGCACACCGGCATTCCGATTAAATTCTGCAATTCCAGGGCAACGTGCTCGACGACGGTTCCTATCAAAGTCCCTTTTTTGACCCGCCGCAGGAAGTCTTCGCGGTAGGTGGCGACGTCGTCGGGTTCTTTGAGGCTGGGGAGGGCATCGACCAATCCTTCGTAAAAGTCGGGGATTTCGTCGGTGAAGCGATCGTCTATGTCTTCGAGATCGAGGTAGATCAAAATCAAGTTCTGATAGTCGATGCTCCAGTAGTTCGGCCCTCTGAGGGTTTGAGTTTTTAAGATTTTCATTGCACCTCCTCTGACTTGGAAACATCGATAAACATGGGGAGTGGGGAATTTTAGATTTGAGATTCCCCGATGGGGGCGGAGGTATCGGAGTGAGGAGTCAGAAGCAAGGAGTTAAGAAAGTTCTCTTTTCTCCCCACCGAGCACACCCCACACCCTACACCCTACACCCCACACCCTTATTTATTTTCCGGCTTTTTTTGGAACACGGACGGCTTCGGTTTGGGTTGCTGGGGCGGTTGGGGATAAAACTTGAATTTCTCGATCGCGGCACTGGCCGTCTTCACCACCGCCGGATTGGCATCCCGCAGCGCCTGTTGCAGTATAGGGATGACGCGATCGCTCCGGATCTTTCCGAGGGCGGAAATTGCCTCTTGGCGTACCGTCGGATCGGGATCGCGGCTCAGTTGGGTGAGGGTGGGAATGGTTTGCTGCAATTCGGGGCGGGCGCCGTGGGTTTCGGCCAGTTGTCCCAAGGTGGCCGCGAGGCGGGCGCGGACTGAGGGTTGGGAGTCGCGCAGGTGGCTTCCCAGGTTGGGTATGGCAGCTAGATTGTTGAATTGTCCGGCCCGGGCGATCGCGTCGATTTCTTTCTCTTCTGACGCTTCCGGGGGGGTTTCCGTCTCCCCTTCCTCCCCGGACAAAGCTTCCGCCGCCTGTTCAGCCTCGGCCAGCAAGTCGGGGATCAGGTCCAGGCGCTCGTGCAGGGATTCGATCATCTCCTCCGTCTGCACCTCCATCGATCGCACCAGATCCTCGGTCCCCTGTCGGATCTCATGGTTATATTGCTCCTCCAGGTTGTCCACGGCGCTTTGAATTTGCGTTTCCTGGGCTTGTTGCAGGTCTAGGCGGATTTTTTCCAATTCTTCCTGACTCTGCTGTTGGAGGGCCTGTAAGCCGGCTCTGACGTCATCTTCAGTGGTGCGAACCTCCGCATCCAAGTTTTGCAAGTGGCGATCGTACTCGGCCATCGACTCGGCCATCTGCTCGGCGCGATCGTGGCTCCCGGCCAACCCCTGGGACATCTGTTGCAGGCGCATCTCGTACTCGGTGAGGGCCCGACTCATTTCGGTGACGTGGGTTTGGCTGGTTTCCAACTCCTGCGTCACCTGTTGCAGTTGCGTCTCGTAGTCCGTCAGGGAGCGCTCCACTTGCTCTATCTGCAGTTGGCGTCCGGTCAACTCCTCCCGCAAATTGCCCAACTGTTGTTCGTAGGCTTTCAAGGTTTCGTTGGCCTCTTGCAGTTGATCCTCGCGGTTCTCCAGCTTGCCGCTGAGTTCGTGAATTTGGGCCTCGTAGTGCTGTTTGAGGGATTCGCCGGCCGCGGCCAGTTGGGTTTGATAATCCTGTTGCGCGGTTTCGGCCTGTTGGCGCAGTTGGCGTTCGTAATCTTGTCGCAGAGATTGCACGGTTTCCTGAATTCGGGCTTGGTGGGCTTTTTCTAGGGCTTCGGCCTGTTCGCGGATTTGTCGCTCGTACTGTTCTTTTTGCTCGGCGACGCGCCGCTCCCAAAACACATAACTGCCGCCCAAGCTTGCCAGGGCGCCGATAATAAACATAATAACTAGACTAACCGGGTCCATAACCATCTCCCAATTTTTGATACAGTATATAGCGACGGGCGATTCGTTCACACGAAAACTCCAGGTAAAAGGCCGAAACCTTCTCCGGCTACGGGTTTGCCCGCTGTCCACCTCCCATCATCCGCTCCGATGTCCGATCGCACCACCTCTCCGACAATCCGCGTTCGCATCCTGATTTCGGGACGGGTGCAGGGCGTGGGATTCCGCTTTTCGACCCGCGAGGAAGCCACCCGCCGAGGCGTCGCGGGGTGGGTGAAAAACCGCCCCGACGGCCGGGTTGAAGCCGTGTTTGAGGGAACCGAAGCCCAGGTGGAGGGGATGATCCGCTGGTGTTACCAAGGCCCGCGATCGGCCCAACCCACGGGAGTGGACGTGCATTGCGAAACCCCCGAAGGACTGCAAGGATTTGAAATCCACCACCATTGAAAGTTAGGGAATCGGGAGTCGGCAGTCGGGAGTGGGGGCAGGACATGAATTAATAATTATTAATTGTTAATTATTAATTTTTAATTATTCCCTACAGTTTGGAGGCGACGAATTCTTCCAGGCGTTTGACTCCCGTTTCGATGGTTTTCAGGTCGGTGGCGTAGGAGAGGCGGATGTGGTCGTCGGTTCCGAAGGCTTTGCCGGGGACTGCGGCCATCTGTTTTTCTTCCAACAGGGCACTGCAAAAATCGACGGAACCGAGGTGGGTTTTTCCGATGTTGACGTACATATAAAATGCCCCGTAGGGTTTGACGCACTGGATGCCGGGGACGGCACTGAGCAATTCGTACATCACCTCCCGGCGTTTGGCGAAGGCCAGCCGCATTTCTTCCACGCAGTCGAGGGACCCTTCCAAAGCCGCGATCGCCCCGTATTGTGAAAAGGTACAGACATTGGAGGTGCTGTGACTTTGGATGCGGGTCATGGCCCCGATGATGGTTTTGTCCCCGGCCAGGTATCCCAGACGCCACCCCGTCATGGCGAAGGATTTGGCGAAACCGCTACTAATCAGGGTCTGTTTGTCGCTTCCGGGTTTGGCCGCGGCGATGCTGAGGTGTTGGGCCCCTTCGTAGAGTATTTTGGAATAAATCTCGTCGGAGACGACGTAAATTCCCGATTCCACCACCACTTCGGCCAGGGCGCGAATTTCGTCGGGGGTGTAGACCATTCCGGTGGGGTTTGAGGGGGAGTTGAGGACGAAGAGTTTGGTTTTGGGGGTGATGGCCTCCCGCAGCAGTTCCGGCGTGATTTTGTACTCGGTGCTCGCGTCGGTGGGGACTATGACCGGTGTCCCGGAGGCGAGTTTCACCATTTCCGGGTAGCTCAACCAGTACGGAGAGGGTATAATCACTTCATCTCCCGGCTCGATCGTTGCCATCATCAAGCTGTACAGGGAATGTTTGCCGCCGTTGGTGACGATGATATTTTCGGCGCTGTAGTTGACGCCCACTTCTTCGGTCAGGGTGCGGGCGATCAGTTCCCGCAGTTTCGGTTCCCCGGCGGCTGGACCGTAGCGGGTCTTTCCTTCGTCCAAGGCCTTTTGAGCGGCAGCCACGATGTGGGGGGGCGTGTCGAAATCCGGTTCGCCCACGCTGAAGTTGAGAACGTCGAGTCCCTCGGCTTTCATCGCTTTGGCTTTGGCTGATATCGCCAGGGTGACGGATTGGGGAACCTGCTCTACACGTGCTGCCAGCTTCATCTCAATCTCTCGCTTTGTGGTTTTGAACTTTAGATTTTAGGGGGGGCGATGACGGTTCGCAACCCTATTGTCCGGCAATGATGACATTTCGGATGCGCGTTTCATACCACAAATAAACTTTTGTGTCAACCCTCCCAGGCGGAATTAAAAGCCGGAGTTTTCGATCGCCCCTTAAAAAAATACCGGTCGAACCATCGAGTCGGGCGATCGCGATCGGGTACAATTTTGGGGGGGCGATCGAGCCGTATCCGACCCATTTGCGATCGCCGATTGACGAAACTCAGGCGAGTGACTCCGAACCCGACGCTTCCCCGCGACCGACCTGAATTTGTGACCTTTCCGGGGTGAATCTGTCCATCCAACCAACCATCTCAACTGGGGCGCCAGATCTACGCCGGCAATTCTGTTGCATTTGGACGGCGTAAAGAATCTGGAAAAATGGCTCCAATTCCTTTATTCTCTGAACAGGTAAACGCTCAAATGTCAGACTTTCCTTCGATACAGTCATTAATGTTGTATTCTATTTTTGATTCCGACAAAACCGAATCCAAATCCTTCGAGTTGCCGGGCGCCCGTCCCCACTATAACCCCGACCGCCCCGGCCAGGTGGAACACATTTTTCTGGATCTGGTTTTAAACATACCCGATCGCCGCTTCCAAGGCACCTGTACGATTACTCTCAACCCCGTCCGGGACGGCATCGAAACCCTGACACTGGATGCCGTCGATCTGGAAATCAGCCGCGTCAAAATCGGCAAGCATGAGGTGGAATTCGACCACGACGGCGAGGAATTAAAACTCTACCTCAACAAACCCACCGCCGCCGATAAAACGCTAAAAATCGCGATCGATTATTCCGTCGATAACCCCCAGCGGGGGCTTTACTTTGTCGGCCCAGACCGCCACTATCCCGACAAACCCACCCAAGTTTGGACCCAGGGCGAAGACGAAGATTCCCGCTTCTGGTTCCCCTGTTTCGACTATCCCGGACAACTGGCGACCTCGGAAGTTCGCGTGCGGGTTCCCCAGGATTTTCTGGCGATTTCCAACGGCGAACTGATCGCCGCGGACAGCAAAGGGGAGGACAAAATTTATCACTGGCTGCAAAAACAGGTACACCCCAGCTATTTGATTACCTTGGCGGTGGGTAAATTTGCCGCGATCGAGGACAAGTGGAACGAGATCCCCGTCGTTTATTATGCGGAAAAAGACCGGGGGGATGATGCCCGCCGCAGCATGGGAAAAACCCCGGAAATGATCGAGTTTTTCTCCCAAACCTTCGGGTATAATTATCCCTATCCTAAATATGCCCAAGTCTGCGTCGATGACTTCATTTTTGGCGGGATGGAAAATACCTCCACCACCCTCCTCACCTCACGCTGTCTGTTGGACGAACGGGCCGCCCTCGACAACCGCAATACGGAAAGCCTCGTCGCCCACGAACTCGCCCACCAGTGGTTCGGGGATTTGCTGGTGATCGGCCACTGGTCCCACGCCTGGATTAAAGAAGGGATGGCGACCTATTCGGAGGTTTTGTGGACGAACCGCGAATATGGGGCGGACGATGCGGCTTATTACCGACTCAACGAGGCCCGCAGCTATTTTTCCGAGGATGCGTCCCGCTACAGCCGCCCCATCGTCACCCATATTTACAGGGAAGCGATCGAACTGTACGATCGCCATTTGTACGAAAAAGCCGCCTGCGTCTACCACATGATCCGGGCAGAATTGGGGGACGAATTGTTTTTTAAAGCGATTCATACGTTTGTCAACGACAACGCCCATAGGACGGTCGAAACGGTGGATTTATTGCGGGCGATCGAAAAGGCGACCGGGCGGAATTTGCTGTTCCTGTTCGACCAATTTGTTTACCGGGGCGGACATCCAAAATACAAGGTTTCCTACTCCTGGGACGGGGACAGCAAAATCGCCAAACTCACGGTCAAACAGACCCAAGCCAAAGAGAGCGACAAGTTGAGTGAAAGCAACTTGTTCGACCTGAAGATTCCCGTCGGTTTTGGCTATGCATCCGAAAAGAAAGGCAAGGGTAAATCTAAAAAGAAATCGACCGAAGTGGAAGTGAAAACGGTGACGCTCCGGGTCAGCGATCGCGAACAGAGTTTCTATCTGCCCCTGGAAGAAAAGCCCAAATTCGTCAGTTTCGACGCGGGAAATCATATCCTCAAAACCGTCACCCTGGACTATCCGGTGGCGGAATTGAAGGCTCAACTCAAGTTTGATCCGGACCCGATTTCTCGCATCTATGCCGCCGAAGCCTTGGCGAAAAAAGGCAATTTGGAATCGGCAAAAGCCCTGAGTGAAGCCCTCACCGATGAACCCTTCTGGGGAGTCCGTTTGGAGGTGGCGAAACAGTTGGTGAAAGTCAAACTCGATGGGGCCTTTGACGGGCTGGTTGCCGGGTTGAACGATATAGATCACCGAGTCCGGCGGGCGGTGGTGAATGCCCTGGCGGAGATTCGCACCCCCGAGAGTTATGGGGCGTTGAAACCGCTGGTGGAAAATGGCGATCCCAGCTATCTCGTGGAGGCGGCAGCGGTGAAAGCGATCGCCAAAATTGCCGCCGGAAATATCGAAGACGAACCGGCGGAAACCGACGCGATCGCTTTGTTGGAAAGGGTACTCGAAGAACGGGCCGGTTGGAATGAAGTGGTGCGATCGGGTGCGATCGTGGGTTTGAGCCAGATGAAAACCTCGGAAACCGCCCTCAATTTGATTTTTAAATATACCGCGATGGGCGTGCCGCAAGCTTTGCGGTTGAACGCCATTTCGGGGTTAGGCCGCATTTCGACGGGGCAGAATAATATCAACCTCGAACGCATTCTCCAGCGACTCGAAGAACTGGCAAAAGAGGATTTCTTCCTCACCCAAGTTTCCGTCGTCAGTGCCCTGAGTCAGATGGAAACCCCGAAGGCGATCGCGGTTTTGAGTGACTTGGCGGAACACACCCTGGACGGACGGGTTCGCCGGCGGGCGGAAGAGGCCGTCCAAAAGGTGCAAAAGAACGTCGGATCGGACAAGGCGATCGGGCAGTTGCGGCGGGAACTCGACAAGATTAAAAAGGAGAATCAAGAACTGAAAAGCCGCCTGGAAAACTTGGAAGCGAAAGCCAAGTAAAAGTGGGGCAGAAACCGGGTTTCTGTGGGGGCGACCTGTGGGGAACGGGAGCGGTCCCACCGCCGGTGGGACTTCCCGAAAGCTCTGGCCGAGGGGCGGAATCATCGATGTCCCCCGAGTCCCCTCCACGGCCCGGTTCAAACTCGATCGCGAAACTTAACAAAAAGTATAGAAACCCCTCAAAAAGGCTATGATGAGGGAGTTGGGCGAATCTGGAGGAGTTGGTAACGAGACCAGAGTTTTATAGGATGGAATTATCAACCTGAAGCAGAAAATGGCGCGTTGGCTTGAGGGGGTTGTCGCAGTGTTCGGGTGTATTCTTTCCCCCGTCGCCGGCCAAGCTCCAGAATCTGGCTCAGATTGGATTCCCCACGATTATGCGGCAAGTTAAATAATGAGAATCCTAGTCACGGGTGGCGCGGGTTTCATCGGTTCCCACCTCATCGATCGCTTGATGGAGCAGAAACACGATGTGCTGTGCCTGGATAACTTTTATACCGGACACAAGCACAATCTGCTGCGGTGGTTCGACAATCCCTTCTTTGAACTGATCCGCCATGACATTACCGAGCCGATCCGCCTGGAGGCCGACCAGATTTATCATCTCGCTTGTCCGGCATCCCCCGTCCACTACCAGTTCAATCCGGTCAAAACCATCAAAACTAACGTGATGGGAACCCTGAATATGTTGGGGTTGGCCAAACGAGTCAATGCCCGGATTCTGTTGGCTTCCACTTCCGAGGTGTACGGCGACCCGAGCGTACATCCCCAACCGGAAGAGTACCGGGGCAACGTTAACCCCATCGGGATTCGGAGTTGTTACGACGAAGGCAAACGGGTGGCAGAAACGCTCTGCTTCGACTACCACCGACAAAATGGAGTGGACATCCGAGTGGCGCGGATTTTCAACACCTACGGACCTCGGATGTTGGAAAATGACGGTCGCGTGGTGAGCAATTTTATCGTCCAAGCCCTGAAAGGAACTCCCCTCACGGTGTACGGGGACGGTTCCCAAACCCGGAGTTTTTGCTACGTCTCCGATCTGGTGGAAGGGTTGATCCGCCTGATGAACGGGGATATGATCGGCCCGGTCAATTTGGGAAACCCCGGGGAATATACGATTTTAGAATTGGCCCAAAAAATTCAAAAGCGGGTGAATCCCAAGGCGGAGATTCAATTCAAACCTTTGCCCCAGGACGATCCGAAACAGCGACAACCGGATATCACCCGTGCTAAAACGTATTTGGACTGGGAGCCAACCATTCCGTTGGATGAAGGACTCAAGTTCACTATCGAGGATTTTCAGAAACGAGTGGTCCGTCCCAGCTAGAGAAAGTCAAACGTTTCGACGCTGCAAGGTGTGCCGAAGATTCAATAGGGTGCGACCCCGAATAGCCGACGGGGTGAACGGCGCGAACCTCCCGCCCCGGATGGGGACAGGTGACTTTCAGAGGTTCCGACATCTGGAGCAGCGTTTGGGAACACCGGCCGAAAGGTTTCTGCACGCGGGCGAATGGCTCACCAGTCCGGGATGAATCCGAAAAACTCGGGGCGATCGCTCGCTGACTTACTCTCCCAACCCACGAATAACTCCTGTTGTGTCAATTATTTGAGGACGTTTTTATGCGTGTCTGCGTCATTGGTACTGGATATGTCGGTTTAGTCACCGGAGTTTGTTTGGCCCATTCGGGTCACGACGTGATCTGCGTGGACAACAACGAAGAGAAGGTGAAATTGATGAAGTCGGGACAGTCCCCGATTTACGAACCCGGACTCTCGGAATTGATGAAATCCTCGGCGGAAGCGGGCAAATTGTCGTTTACCTCCGACCTGACGGCCGGCGTCGAGCACGGGGAGATTTTATTCATCGCGGTGGGAACCCCCCCGCTGCCGACGGGAGAAAGCGACACCCGTTATGTCGAAGCGGTGGCCCGGGGAATCGGCGCCAATTTGACGGCCAGTTCGGGCTACAAAGTGGTGGTCAACAAGTCCACCGTCCCCATCGGTTCCGGAGACTGGGTGCGGATGATCGTCCTCGACGGCTTTTCTGAGCGCCAAAAAGAACAGGGAACCTCGGGAAGTCCCGAACCGGAGTTCGACGTGGTGAGCAACCCGGAATTTCTGCGGGAAGGTTCGGCGATTTTTGACACCTTCAATCCCGATCGCATCGTGTTGGGGAGCAACAGCAAAAAAGCCCTGGATCTGATGCAGCAACTCTACCAACCCATTGTCGTTCGCAAGTTCGCGGACGAACCCGACCTGCCCCCCGTCCCGGTGGTGATCACCGATTTGAGTTCGGCGGAAATGGTGAAATATGCGGCCAACTCTTTCCTGGCCACCAAGATCAGCTTCATCAACGAAATCGCCAATATCTGCGATCGCGTCGGGGCGGACGTGAAGCAGGTTGCCAGCGGCATCGGCCTCGACTCCCGCATCGGCAACAAGTTCCTGCAGGCCGGCATCGGCTGGGGGGGTTCGTGCTTCCCCAAAGATGTCTCGGCCCTGATCCACACCGCCGACGATTACAACTACGACGCCAAACTGCTCAAGGCCGCCGTCGAAGTCAACAACCAACAGCGGGTGATCGCGATCGAGAAATTGCAGCAGGTGCTCAAGATCCTCAAGGGCAAAACCGTCGGCCTGCTGGGGTTGACCTTCAAACCCGACACCGACGACATGAGGGACGCCCCGGCCCTGAACCTGATCGAACAACTTAACCGCCTCGGCGCCCGGGTGAAAGCCTACGACCCGATCATTTCCCAAAGCGGAATGCGGCATGGCCTGTCCAACGTGATGGTGGAAACCGACCCGGAACTGATGGCCGACGGTTGCGATGCTTTGGTGTTGGTGACGGACTGGCAACAATTCTCAACCCTCAACTACGCCAAGATGGTCAAATCCATGCACACCCCGATCATCATCGACGGTCGGAACTTCCTCGATCGCCAACAACTCGAAGAGGCCGGCTTCCAATATGTGGGAATCGGACATTAATAGACGATCCCCCTAAATCCCCCTTAAAAAGGGGGACTTTGATTCGGATTATCCCTAGAAAAGGGGGACTTTATTCTCCCCCCCTTATAAAGGGGGGGCTGGGGGGGGATCTACGATTGCTCCCTAGAAAAGGGGGACTTTATTCTCCCCCCCTTATAAAGGGGGGGCTGGGGGGGGATCTACGATAAAAAAAGACGGAAGGGAGATGACCACACTCCTTTCCGTCTTTTCTGTTGTCTATTTTTTGAAGCCAGACCGGCGATTAGGCGTTCATGTCTCCACCGGCTTTCAGTAGAGCTTGGGCTTCGGCGTCTGGGGTGATTTCCGGGGCTACGAAACCGCCGGAGTAGAGGACCGAACCGCGCTGTTGCTGGGCGAAGACGGGGAAGATTTCACGCACTTGAGAAGCGACTTCCACGGTCTTGACGTCGTAGGTTTGGGTCGCGACCTTGGGATAGAGTCCGATTCCGATAATCGGCAGCAGCAGGCAGGTGGCGACGATTACTTCCCGGGGTTTGGCATCGCCGAGGTAGTCCTCGATTTTGAACCCGCCGCTGTTTTGGCCGTAGAACACCACCCGCAGCAGGTTCAGCAGGTAGATGGGGGTGAGAATCAGGCCCACCGCAGCCAGGGCGATGACCACAATCTTAAAGCTGGAGCTGTAGACGTCGCTGGTGGTGACACCCAAGAAGATGGTCAGTTCTCCGACGAAACCGCTCATTCCGGGCAGGGCCAGGGAGGCCATCGATCCGGCGGTGAACAGGGCGAACACTTTGGGCATATCTTTGGCCATACCGCCGAGTTTCTCCATTGCCAGGGTGTGGGTGCGATCGTAGGTGACTCCCGCCAGGAAGAACAGCATCGCGGCAATCAGACCGTGGGAAATCATTTGCAGGACGGCGCCGTTGAGTCCGAGTTCCGTCAGGGAGGCGATTCCGATCAGGACGAAGCCCATGTGGGAGATGGAGGAACAGGCGAGACGGCGCTTGAGGTTGTCTTGTCCGAAGGCACTCAGGGCGCCGTAGACGATGTTGACGACTCCCAAAATTGCCAGAACCGGGGCGAAGTACAGGTGGGCGTTGGGCAGCATTTCCATGTTCATGCGGATCAGGCCGTAGCCTCCCATTTTCAGCAGCACGCCGGCGAGAATCATGGAGACGGGGGCGGACGCTTCGCTGTGGGCGTCGGGCAGCCAGGTGTGCAGGGGGAAGATGGGCAGTTTGACGGCGAAGGCGATCAGGAATCCGGCGTAGAGGAAGAGTTCCAGGGCCAGGGGATAGTGCTTGTGGGCGAGGGTGGTGATGTCAAAGCTGGGGATGCCACCGTAGAAGGCCATCGCCAGGGCGGCAACGAGGATGAAGATGGAACCGAGGGCGGTGTAGAGGATGAATTTGGTGGCCGCATAGAGGCGCTTGGGTCCGCCCCAGATGGAGATGAGGATGTAGACCGGGACCAGTTCCAGCTCCCACATTAAGAAGAAGAGGAGGAGATCCTGGGCCGCGAAGACGCCGATTTGGGCCGCGTAGAGCACTAATAAGAGGAAATAAAAGAGTCGTGGCTTTTTGGTGACTCGCCACGACGCTAAAATAGCCAGGGTGTTCACAAACCCCGTGAGCACGATCAGGGGCATGGACAGGCCATCGACTGCCACTGACCAGTTGAGCCCCAACTGGGGAACCCAAGCGTAGGTTTCAGCCAGTTGGAATGTCGAAATGTCCAGGCTGTAGTGGTTCCAGAAGCAGAAAACGGTGAGAACGAAGTCTGTCAAGCCGACTGCGAGGGCGTACCAGCGAATCGTGCGGCCTTCCCGGTCTGGAAGGAAGGGAATGGCCAGGGATGCCAGTAGCGGGAACAGGATGATTGTTGTTAGCCAGGGAATTTGACTGCTCATGGTCAGTGAGTAAGAAAAAATACTTAGTGCGTACAACCCATTATAGGGAATGAGTAAAGTTTTGTTAACTATTTTGCAGAAAAATTAAGCAAAATGTCGGGGATGCTTGCTGTGAGGGAAATACAGCGATCGCCCTTTTCCCGAATCCCATCTCTGGGCGTCCCCCGGTGGCGGGGGGTTATGGGTGGGAGGTCGATCTCAGAGGTAAGGGGACGAGTCATCGCGGCAATCCATCGTTACAAATCTATGGTTTACAAAAAACCATTTGTCTTAATCTATCGTAACATCGCGATCGCGGAGCGGCTAGGTATAAAGGCTCAAGATTCTTAATCGCGATCGTTATTTATACTTATCAGAACTTATACTTAGTTGGGGGCGGGGGGCTAGACCCGCAGCCCTCGGTTCGTGGGGATGGGGGATGTGGCTCCACATTATATAGATGGGGCGCAAGCCTTGCGCCCCTACAGTCCTACAATATGGATCGATGAATCGGATTTTAATGCGATGTATGACCAACCGTTTGTGATTCCCAGCGAGTTGTTGGACTGGCTGGCGGTTTTCGGCTATCTGTCTTTTATCCTGTTTGTCGCTTGGCGGGTGATTGTCAGTAAGTGATTGTCAGATTAATCCACTTTTCTTTAATCTAACTAAAGCATCATTTGCAGCTTCTTTCTCCGCTTCTTTTTTGCGAAGCCCTCGGCCTTCGCCATACAGTTTTTCGTCCAAATAAACCCTTGATACGAACTCGGGAGCGTGATCTTTTCCGCCGATCTGTTCCGTGACGTAGTTTGGAATCGTACCCCGGGCTTGCGAAAATTCTTGCAGCTTATTTTTTGAATCAATTGACGAACGAACGACAAACAGATCTGCGGGAACAGACTCAAACAACTCTTCGAGCAAGGGACGTAGGGTTTCAACATCTCGATTGTGGTCTAAATAGTACGCCCCGACAACAGCTTCAAAGGCACTACTCAGTAAATTTGGATTTTGATATCCACCTTGTTTGATAACGCCTTGCCCGAGACGAAGTTTGAAGTCCAATTCAATTTCAAGAGCGAATCGAGCGAGCTGTTTTTCATCCACCAGAGCCGAACGCCGACGAGTCATTTCGTCTTCTCCCATTTCCGGGTGAGTTCGATATAGATACTCCCCACTGATAAATGTAAGAATGGCATCGCCGAGAAATTCTAATCGTTCGTTATCCTCTGTTTCTCCCGGATTTTCGTTGATGTAAGAGCGGTGCGTCAAGGCTTGACGGAGTAATTTAGGATTGTTGAAAATCAAAAGTTTTTGCATGATGTTTTTGAGTGATGTACTTGGTGTTCATTCGTCCCCCTAAATCCCTGTCAACAATAGAGATTAGGGGGATTGAATAAGAATGGCGGCAACCTATTTATATCAAATCCGGTCGAATGCTCGGGACAAAACGGGTTGGATATCCAAACCGCTTGGGAATCAATTCCCAAGCTAACAGCCAAAATCATCTGAAGATGATTGGGGAGGTTTTGCGGTCAAAAAACCGGATCTGATATTAGTTGAGAACCAACCCAGAACTGAGGCTGGGCGGTGGAAAAAGACTATTGCCACGCTTCAAATTACATTTACGACAAGCAAGACGTAAATTTTCTAAAGAATCAGAACCACCTTTGCTTTTGGGCTTAATGTGGTCAATTGTAAGCTGTTTGGAGGGTACATCACGACGACACCACCAGCAGCACGCACCATACTCATCAAGAAGTTGCTGTTTTTTCTTTTTCTTTTGTTTGGTGTTCATTATTGAACTCCCATACTAAATTTGTACAGGAATATCAAGCATACAAAGGGCTTCCACAAGCATTAGCTATGGACTCTCCTTTGTGTAGAACGGTCAACGTCTCAAAAATACTACCTGCAACTCCCAGATCAATGCATATCTACATATGCTGAACTAGCAAGTGACTGGAAGAAATCACCCCAGACTCAGAGCTGATTTGTAAACCAAACATCCTATAAGAAGCCTAAATTTTTTGCTATGACTGCATTTCAGCCATTGTAGGCTCCGAGAGACGCTTTTCCGGGAAGTCCCGTTAAGCAAGGATTTCAGTAACTTCAGGAATCAGCTTTCAAGCAAATGCCAGACCAGAATATCTAGATATGCATTCACCTGAGAATCGAAGGTAGTATCCATGAGACGAATACCGAATTTGATATTCGTAACTTCAGCCTAGCACAGGCAATTTGTTTTGTCAGGGTCATAGACGATAAATTTTGAAACTCCCACATTTTTCAGTCTCGACAGAGGCTGAAACCCCGTCTGGGCAACAAAATGAGTATTATTCTACCCCCCCGATCGCACCTTTGCCGCGATCGGGGGGCGAACCAACCGAAAGGTGAAGCTAGGATAAGGGCGATCGCCGCTTGAGTACAAAACCGCCGATTATTCCAAATATCAATAGCGTGAAAGTCGCCGCCGGTTCGGGAACGGTTTGCCGTTCGCTGACGACTGTGACATTCTCATCCGAGGCATCCCCGCTATTGTAAATATAGCCGAATGCGTCCGCGTCGTCGAGTAAGTGGGCGCGTAAAAATAGGGCACTCCAGCGGGCGATGGTACCCAAGGCGATCGCCTGATCTAAAGTGGGGGAATTGGGGTCGCGAATCGGGTTATCTTCGTTCGTGATACCGTAATGGTTCGCCCCTAAAACTGTTATCAACGCCTTCGGCGGATCTTGGATTTGCAAATAGGTGGCTTCGGCGGAACTCGGCAACCCGACGCTATCGCGATCGCCCTGAATTAAAGCGGTGGGAATGCCGTCGTTATTCACCGGAGGGAAAAAGTCCGTAGCTGGGGATAGTCGGAAATTGGCACCGAAAAATATTCCCGCCTTTACCGCTTCGGGGCGGGTAAATTCAGCCGGACAGCTAATCGGAGGACAGATATTTTGAATGATTGATAATCCGATGAATCCACCCAGCGAGTGTCCCAACAATCCCAAAGTATCCGTATCGACGATACCGGCGAGGGGAAAAGCGGGGTTGGAATTCTGTTCGTTAAAATAGTTTAACGTGTCGTTCACCTGCCGGGGTTCTGGCAATAATCCCGTCAAAACTTCTTCGGTGACGGGGTTAAAAACGCTACGTTCGTTATTGGGGACGACGACGATAAATCCGTACCGGGCGACGAGGCTGGCATAATTGGCATAGTCGGCTTTATCCACCAAAGCACCCTGTAAAAATAGGGCGATGGGAAGTGCTTCTGAATCGCTCAAGACGGGATAGTAAATATCCGTCGGATCGGTGTTTCCTTCGCCGTCCGGAATTTCGGTGGAATAGGTTTCAATTTGCGTGTATTTGGGTTCCGGAACGAATGCGATCGCGGGCATTTCTGAGAGTCCGAAGGAGAGGGCGATCGCGACACCAGAGAGGATGCTAGAATGGGTGGATACTACTGGTTTCATGGTGAGTTAAAAAACGCTTGGGAATGAGCCTTTGTTGTTGCGCTTGGGCGCCACTGAGGTGGCTCAAGCCCAACAACGGGATTTGGAGAATACTTGGCGATTGTATATCACATTTTTTAATAAATGTCAAGCGCCAAAATTTTACAACAGGAGGAATTGATTCGGATGACGGTTAACTCCTCTGTGTCCTCTGTGCCTCTGTGGTTAATTTTCTCCCTTTATCTCCCTTTTTCCAGAATCTCAGTCAGATAATATTCAAACCGCTTCCGCAACTGTTCCACGGTCAAATTTTGCGTCCAATACTCAACCAAAGCGTGTCCGAACGCCCAGGCATTGCGATCGGGAGTGTCGGGATTTTCTAATAATAACGGCCAGAGGGCGAGTAAGTCAAAATTGTTGGATTTGGCGCGATCGCTACCCAACAAAGTAAACAGATCGTAAGCCATCTGTAACTTGCCGATCGCGACGGGAAGCTGTTCCACGGGAATCTGTTCAGCGAGGAGATAGGCGAGGGTGGGATTTCCGGTGGTGAGGGTGGAAACGAACTTGAGAACCGGACTTTTTAATAATGCGGTGAGTCCTTGGGTGGTTGCCATTTGGCGGGTGTAGCGATCGATGATTTTTGCTGAGGCCTGGATGCGGGCATCGCGATCGCGCAAAAATCGGGCGAGGCGCAACTGTTTTGTCGGTTCCATCACCTCGATTAAAATCATCGATAAAATATCGGAATTCCAGGCGTTTCGATTCGTTTTATTATCGCTCGTCACCAGGGGTAAAACGCGATCGCAAAATTCTCCCAACCGTTCGGCGCGATATGCCGTCGCCTCCCGGATCGCCTTTTCTTTGGGTTTATCTCCCGTTTCCCAATGGTAGGGCGGGTTCCACTCGCGCACCGGACGCAGGCGATCGACTTGGGTGACGATCGCGATAGTTTTCAACTCCGGAACTTCGATTTTCATGTCCTTGAGAAAATCCCGATCCATCTGCAATGCCGGATCGAGGGCGGGGGTGATTAATAACAATAAATCTGCCGTATTTGCTTCAGTTAAAACCAATTCCCGCAAGTCGCCCCGGTGCACCTGTTCGTAACCGGGAGTATCCCACAAATTCAGGGCTTCTCCGGTGGGTGTCCGCCACTGATAATTTTGAATGCGATCGGTGCTGGGGAGTACGTCAACTTCGGCGCGATCGGCCCGAAATAAAGTATTAATTAAACTGCTTTTTCCCGATCCGGTTCGCCCCACCAACAGGATGCTGAGGGGTTTTTGTTCCACTTTTTTGGCGGGTTCGGCTGTTTCCAGAATTTGCTGTAGCGTCTGAGTTTTTGCCTGTGGCAGCGTCTCCTCGGGGGTGGCGAGGGTTTCGAGGGGAATTTCCTCTCCGCCGTAGAGTGCGATCGCCTGTCGGGACAAATTCCGCAGGGCAACTTCCCGCATCATCTGCCCCAAATTAACCAATAATTCTTGGGTGGCTTGGTTGCCGGACTTCTGACTCACCAACTTCGCCGCCGCCGCCGCCGGGTTTAATAGCCAAAGTGCCCAATTCCAAACTTGCCATAATTTTCGGGCGGAGGGTTCGAGTTTTTGATAGACTTCGTAAGCCTGATACGCCTGTCCCACCGTCACCTGATTTAACGCCGGGGAGAGCTCTTGCATCCAGCGATCGAGGTCGTCTACAGTACCCCGAATTAACCCGTAAGCCTGGGGAACGTAGATATCAAGGAGGGGATATTTAACCTCGGGATGGTAAATGTTGGCGATCGCAATTACCACGTCCCGACACCGTTCCCAAAATTTGACCCAATCTTCCCAAAAGGGCGGATCGGTTCGCGATTCTTGCAGGATTTCTCGGATGGCAATTTCAGCCTGTTTGAGGGCTTCGCTTCCCCCGTTGGCTGCTTCCATCTGTTCGCCAAACTCAAAATTTTCGTTGGCTTCCGCCACCGCTTCTTCGACTTGAGTAATGGCGGGTTTTGTCCACTTCACCAGCAGCCACCGCCACCCGAGTAAAACCAGGGTAACGATGCCCCAAATCCAGTTAATTCCCCAGTCGTGAATTTGGGTTCCGGCGGCGATCAGCAAAAAGGTGGCGATCGCGGCGATCGGACTAGCTAAAATTACCCATTGCCAAGATTTTAAATTGACCATGTTTGGATGTTCCTCCGGCGGCCGTCTGGGTTGCGATCGATTATACTATAAATGCTGCTAGGATGGTTTCCGATCCCCCTAAATCCCCCTTAAGAAGGGGGACTTTGAATCAATTCTCCCCCCTTATTAAGGGGGGCTGGGGGGATCTCAGAGATTGCGGGGTAGAACGAACATCGTTGTAATCCACCATTATCTCCCTTAAGAAGGGAGACTTT
>NZ_JAJENU010000537.1:0-1049 GCF_035615495.1 Lyngbya sp. CCY1209
TCCTCATCGGGAGTATCGTCGACAACGGGAGTTTCCGTTTCCTCATCGGGAGTATCGGCGACAACGGGAGTTTCCGTTTCCTCATCGGCAGTTTCGTCAACTACCGGTTCGGATTCCTCATCGGGAGTATCGGCGACAACGGGAGTTTCCGATTCCTCATCGGCAGTTTCGTCAACTACCGGTTCGGATTCCTCATCGGGAGTATCGGCGACAACCGGAGTTTCCGTTTCCTCATCGGAAGTATCGACGACAACGGGAGTTTCCGTTTCCTCATCGGCAGTTTCGTCAACTACCGGTTCGGATTCCTCATCAGAAGTATCGGCGACAACGGGAGTTTCCGATTCCTCATCAGGAGTATCGGCGACAACGGGAGTTTCCGATTCCTCATCGGGAGTATCGGCGACAACCGGCTGGGATTCATCATCGGCAGTTTCGTCAACTACCGGTTCGGATTCCTGATTGGGAGTATCGGCGACAACGGGAGTTTCCGATTCCTGATTGGGAGTATCGACGACAACGGGAGTTTCCGATTTCTCATCGGCAGTTTCGACAACTACCGGTTCGGGTTGATTCTCGGTGTTGGAGATGTTATTGGGAAAGCCAGAGACAATTGAATCGAAGTTCTGGGTTTGTACAGCAAAGCTCTCGCTATTGTATTGAAATTCTTCAGAAATGCTCGTGATGTTCTGCATACCGAAGACAAAACTTTCGGCGGTGATGCGATCGCTCGAAACGTTCAAAAGCGTTACCAGGGGTGAACCATCTACGCTGACGACAGTATCCGTCTCAACCTGAGTGAGGGTCAGACCCTCGAACGAGAGGGACGGATCGGGAACGATAATAACATCAATCCCGACTTCAAAATCGGTGATCTTACCATAATTAACCATCCAAAATTGATCGGAACCCTGACCCCCCGTCAGGGTATTCTCTCCGTCCGTTCCGGGGAAGAGTTGGTCGTCGCCGAAGTCTCCAAACATTATACTCCGACGACCGCCGATCAAAATATCATCGTCTTTGCCGCCAAAGAGTTGATTGTCGGTTCCCGC
>NZ_JAJENU010000538.1:0-82336 GCF_035615495.1 Lyngbya sp. CCY1209
CCATAATTCACAAAAGCCCCATCACCTGCGACCCACATAAAAAATCAGAAATCTGCGTCATCTGCGAAATCTGCGGACTTAATTCATATACCTTAACTCTGTTATCGACCCCTTCTCAACAGTTGTCAGAATGAGAAAATCGGAGTATCTTGGCAAAGGTCCGATTTGAGTCCGGGAGCCGACAGCGTTGAATTCGTTAATTGACCCCGATCGCACCTCACCCGACACCACAGATTTAGATGGCTGGTCTTTGGACGGGCGAGATCCAGAATTTATCCGTTCCCTCCAGCCCGTCCTGGGGTGGTTTTACGACAATTACTTTCACGTCCAAACGGACGGGTGGGAGAACGTCCCCGACTCCGGGCGGATGTTGATCGTCGGCTCCCACAATGGCGGGTTAGCCGCGCCGGATACCCATATGTGTATGTACGACTGGGTGCGCCGCTACGGCAGCGATCGCCCCATCTACGGCCTGATGCACCCCACCATTTGGAAAATCTCGTCTTCCGTTGCCCACCCGGCGGTCAAGTGCGGAGCCATTCAAGCCCACCCCCGGATCGCGATCGCGGCCTTGGAGCGGGATTTCCCGGTTCTGGTGTACCCCGGCGGCGGCGAGGACGTTTTCCGCCCCCACGTGATGAGGAATCAGATTTGCTTTGCGGGGCGGCGGGGATTCATCAAACTCGCCCTGCGGACCGGCTCCCCCATCGTCCCGGTGATTTCCTGCGGTGCCCACGACACCCTCATCGTCCTCACCGACTGTTACGAACAGGCGAAATGGTTGCACGAGCGGGGGATGCCCTGGTTGCTCGACCTCGATCCCGAAGTGTTCCCCATTTATTTGGGGCTGCCTTGGGGACTGAGCCTCGGCCCCCTGCCCAATTTTCCCCTGCCGGCGCCCATCCGCACCCGCGTCTGTCCCCCCATCCGGTTCGACCGCTACGGCCGCGACGCCGCCCGCGATCGCGATTACGTCGAGTCCTGTTACCGACAGGTCAAAACCCAGATGCAGCAAGCCCTCGATCGCCTCGTCTCCGCCGTTAGCGCCACTCACTCCGTGTAGGATGTGGGGGCAACCGTCCCCGGTTGCCCGTTAGAGAATGGGAAATCTCTATCTCCGAGAAGATTCAAATCGTTAAATCTTTATTAAAATTCGGAGCCAGTCCGGGCAAGAAAGATGCCAATAAAACTTTACAATTGGGGCTGAAATTCCCTTACAAAAGGCTTTTTACCGATCTGAAATCACCGGATCGCTGCGCTTTCACCCCGGGGATCAACGCCTTACCCCCCGGGAGAGATTGCAACTCCCATCAAATCCTGACATAATTGTTGGGGTGGGAACGCTCAAAATAGAGATCCTATTCTTGACAACCACTATCGGTGACATTTCCCCCGATCATGTTGCCAAACATTAAGTTGTTGCGACAGCCCGGGTGGGGGTAAATTGCCCCGAATTAACATCGTTAAAAAAAAGAATTTAAAATGTCTACCAAACAAATCATTCGCTGCCCCAACTGCGGTTCTCATGCCGAACGGTGTTACGACAATCGACTCATTCACACCCAATGTCACACCTGCGATTATCTCATGGTGACTTGCTCCAACACCGGCAAAGTCGTCGAAGCCTACGCCCCCGGCATTTATGCCCGGGAATTAATTAATCATTAATCATTAATAATTTGCGATGGGCAATTGGGAATTGGCAACCGACAATTGATCGTTATTAATGGTCAGTTCTTCCCGACCCCTTAAAAAGCGAATCGGGACCTTCAATTGTTAATTGTTAATTGTTTTATTTTTCCAGCTTTGACGCTGAGGATTTGACTGTGTTGCAACCACTGGGGATCGAAAGAGCCCAGGTGGGTGGTGGTGATCAGGGTTTGAAATCGTTCTTGGATGGCTTCGAGGAGTTGGTTTTGGCGGTTGGGGTCCAGTTCGGCCAAAACGTCATCCAACAGCAACAGCGGGGGTTCGCCGACGACGGCTTCGATGAGTTCCAGTTCCGCCAACTTGAGGGCCAAAACCAACGTCCGCTGCTGGCCCGCCGAGCCGTATTGGCGGGCCGGGGTTTTGTTGATGGTAAACGCCACATCGTCCCGGTGGGGGCCGACAAGGGTGATCCCCTGGTGCCGTTCGGCGATCGCGCGATCGGCGATTTTTTTCAGAAACTCCTGCCGCACCCGTTCGGGTTGCCAGCGGGAAAATTCAGGGTCCGGAATATCCCGGGAGCAAATATTGGGACAATAAGTAATATCCAGGGTTTCCGTGCTGCCGCTGATGGCGTGGTGCCACTTCCGAGCCAGGGGGACGAGCCGTTCCAAGACGCGATCGCGCCGCCGCACCACCCGGGAGCCCGTCACCGCCAGTTGAGCGTCCCAAACCGCCAACTCTTCCGGGGGCCTTTCCCCGCCCCGTCCCCGCTTCAACAGGGCGTTCCGCTGCTTCAACACCTGATGGTACTGCTGGAGGATGTAAGCGTAGACGGGTTCGAGCTGGATCAGGAGGCGATCGAGCCAATTTCGGCGCTCCTGGGGTCCGCCGCGCACCAATTCCAGATCGAGGCTCGAAAACTGCACCACGTTGAGGATGCTGAGGAAGTCCAGTTGCCGTCTCAGGGTTTGGCCGTTGAGGGCCACCGTCCGGCGACCCCGGCTCCGCAGGGTGAGGGAGAGGTCAAACTGTCCGCTGTCTCGGGCCAGGATCGCCGTCACCTGGGCGATCGCGCCATCGTCCGAAATCAGGTCGCGATCGCGGCTCACCCGGTGAGAGCGGAGGGTGGAGAGCAATTCCACCGCTTCGAGCAGATTCGATTTTCCTTGGGCGTTGTCGCCGACTAAAATGGTCTTGGGAGCATCGAACGCCACGTCTTGAGCTTCGTAGTTGCGAAACTGCCGGAGATGTAGCGTTTTCAGGTACATAGGGAAAGACGAAAAAAAGACCCGACCCCCCATTGTGTCATAAATCAGGGTGTGGGGATAATTGACAATTGACCATTGGCTCCCCCGCTCCTGCCCCCGAGTCCAGAAAAACTGTGCCGTGCTATCTTAGGGGTGACGTTCTGTCGGCACTGAAGGTATGGGAATTCTTGACATCACTTTTGAGGTTTCCGCCCGCCCAAACCCACCTTAAAAACCCGCTCTGGCGATCGATGCCCGAGTCCTTTCATTCTTCGGCAACAGTCCCCAAAACCGTCTCGCCGAGTTGACTCCAAAAAGCGGAAGACTTGAGATTCACTGATTTTCGGCAAACTGCATGAGAACGTGCCATATTTAATCCACGATCCCGATCAATCCCATCCCATCACCTATGAATTGAAGCGCGGTGTAAATACCATCGGGCGCAGTCGGGATAATAGTATCTGTATCACCGACGTGAGTTTGTCGCGCAAACACGCCACGATCGAAGTGACAGGAAACGGGGCAATTCTGACCGATCGCAACAGCAGCAACCACACCTTTGTCAACGACGTGCAAATCCACCGTTCTGAGTTGCAGGATGGGGACATGATCCGTTGCGGGAGGGTGGTGTTTAAATTTACGGTTTCTTCCAACACCTCCAGCAATATCTCGGCGGCAAAGCATTCTCCCGCGGCCGTCGTCACCCAGTTTTCTCCCCAGTCCGAAATCGTCGAAATGCAGGAGTTGCTCGAACCGGATCGGGGGAACCACTCCGTCCTCAACCTCCGCCAGGAAGACATCCACCTGCGGGCGGTGGACAAGCTGAAAATTCTGCTGGATGTCAGCAAACAATTGTCCTCCCCGGAAACGACCGACAAACTCCTCGATAAAATTCTGGATTTGCTGTTTAAAATTATGCGCGTCGATCGCGCCGCAATTTTATTGGTCAATCCCCAGGATGACACCCTCGAACAAAAGGCCGTTCGCTATCGCTCGGACGTTTTAGCCGACGAACATTTTTACAGCAAGCGAATTACCAACACCGTGTTCAAATCGGGCGACGCCATCCTCACTTCCGATGCCCACGTCGATGAGCGGTTCCAGGATTCCGAGTCCATCCTCTGCCAAGCCATCCACGCCTCGATTTGCGTTCCCCTCAAACCCCGGGAAAAAGTGATCGGGGTTTTGTACGTAGATAACTTGTCAATGTCCGACGTTTATTCTAATGAAGATGTCGAGTTTTTGAGTACGTTGGCAGCCCAGGCCGCCATCGCGATCGACAATGCGGAACTGCGCCACAAAATGCAAGAAGAAGCGGTGATGCGGGACAAGCTGGAGCGATTTTTCGCCCCCGCCGTCAGCCGGAAACTGCGGGAAGTCGGGCGGCTGGAAATTATCGAGGCGGAAGTGACGGCCCTATTTTCCGACATCACCCGCTTCACCCAGATGTCTTCCCGCATGGAACCCCGCCAGGTGATTTCCATGCTCAACGAATATTTTAGAGTCATGGTGGAAGACATTGTTTTTCCCTACGAAGGAACCTTGGAAAAATATATCGGAGATGCGTTGGTGGCCGTTTGGGGGGCCCCCTACGCCCGCAATGATGACGTCGATCGCGCCGTCCGCGCCGCCATCGATATGCAGTGGGCTGTCCGCCGCATGAACCAACGCTGGATGATGGAGTATTCGGAACCGCTGCAAATTCACATCGGCTTGAATACCGGACAGGTGGCGGCGGGAAATATCGGTTCCGACACCCTGATTCAATACGCCCACATCGGCGACACCATGAATGTCGCCAGCCGCATTTGCAGCGCCGCCAAAGCCGAAGAAATTATGATTTCTCAAAGTACCTACGACCGATTGAGCGATCGCAGTTTGCCCCTGGAAAAACTGCCCCCCGTCCGGGTGAAGGGAAAAGATGAACCTTTGCAACTCTACCGCCTGCACTGGGAAGAGGTGCACACGACGAAATTAACAATTAACAATTAATAATTGACAAGCGAGAGTGTTTCAGATTTGATCGGAAAAATCGCTTTCTTTCCTCCCCCTCTCCCTCCGCCTCCTCCGCCTCCCCAGCGCAATTTTTCGGGGGAGGCGACCCCACATCTGGGGGGCGGGTGCAAAATTGGTTCGCACAAACGGCACATCTGGCGTTATCTTGGTAAACCCCGTGTTGATGGAGACGCCGTGAATCACTTGATCGAATGGAACGCGAGCTGCGTTGACGAACAGCTCACCCGACTCAACGTCATTCCCCTGGAGGGCGATCGCCCCCTGGATTATCTGCTGTACGCCGATAGCCTCCCCCGCCGCAATGACGGCCGGGTGTGCGATCGCATCCTCAACCGCTACAGCCACGTCAATCAGGGGGGTTGGTGGTGTTCCGGGGTGAATGTTTTGACCGGACACGAGGATCTCTGGGGCTGTTTTAAACCCGCTGACCCCCGCATCAGCCGCGATCGCAACAAACCGATCAAATACGAACATCCCCCCCAAACCCCCACGGGAATCTTCGCCCTGCGGGTATCTGAGGACATCTGGAGGGCGATCGCGGGCCGCCACGGGTTGAGTCTTTCCCCGGAAGACATTCAAAGCGATCGCCCGGATTTGGGGTTCTGGGAGTGGGTTGTCAACCATCCCGAAGTCCCCCTGTGCGTCACGGAAGGGGCGAAAAAGGCCGGAGCCCTGCTGAGTGCCGGATACGCCGCCATCGCCCTGGCCGGCATCCACGGCGGTTATCGCACCCCCCGGGATGGCTGGGGCAACCGGACGGGCAAATCCCGTTTAATTCCCGAATTGCAGAAATTGGCGGTTCCCGGACGGGAAATGTGCATTATCTTCGATCGCGATACCAAACCCGCCACCGTCAAAGCCGTCGATGGGGCGATCGCTCAGATGGGCTCCCTCCTGAACCGGGCCGGATGTGCGGTCAAGGTAGCCACCTGGAATCCCAGTTTGGGCAAAGGGGTGGACGACCTGATCGCCAACTGCGGGGTATCGGCTTTAGAACAAGCCTACCAAAGCGCCCTCCCCTGGTCAAACTGGCGGGCGATGTCCTATTCCCGCCTGACCCACCCCGCCGATATCCACATCGAAAGCCGCTATCTCCCCGATGACCTGACGATTCCCGAAACCGCCCAGTTGGTGGGCATCAAATCCCCCAAGGGGACGGGAAAAACCCGTTTCTTGGAGGCGATCGTCAGACGGGCCCGCGATCGCTCTCAACGGGTGCTGGTGGTGGGCCACCGCGTCCGGTTGGTGGAGTCCCTGTGTCGGCGGTTCGGTTTAACTTACATGAAATCAGATGTCGGAACGGTGATTTCTCCCGGCGAGGGATATGGGTTGTGCATCGACTCCCTGCACCCCGGATCGGCGGTCCGCTTCGACCCCGATCGCTGGTCCGACGGTTTGGTTATTTTCGACGAAGTGGAACAGGTGTTTTGGCACGGGTTGAACTCCGAAACCTGCCAGAAATCGCGGGTGGCGATCCTGCGATCGCTCAAAACCCTGATCCAAAATGTACTGGGAGGAACCGGCCGGGTGGTGGTCGCCGACGCCGATCTCAGCGATACCGCGATCGACTATATCAAAGCATTATCGGGGGTTCCCCTGACACCGTTTATTGTCGAAAACCACTGGAAGCCCGAAGCAGAGGACGCCTGGACGGTCCGTCACTACGAAGGTCACACCCCTAAACAACTGGTCAAGGATTTGGAACGCCACATCGCCGCCGGGGGGCGTCCGTTCGTCTGCCTGTCCGCCCAAAAGTTGGCGAGTCAGTGGGGGACTCGCACCCTGGAAACCTATCTGAACGCCCAATTTCCCGATCGCAAAATTCTCCGTATCGACTCGGAATCTTTGGCCGACTCCACCCATCCCGCCCGGGGTTGCATGGATCGCCCAGAGGAGGTTTTGGGAGATTACGATATCGTTTTGGCTTCCCCTTGCATCGAAACGGGGGTCAGTATCGATTTGCGGGGACATTTTACCTCAGTTTGGGGCATCGCCCAGGGCATCCAGGCGGAAAACTCCGTCCGTCAGGCCTTGGGGCGGGTGCGGGAGAATCTGCCCCGTTATCTGTGGGTGGCTTCCCACGGGTTTAATCAGGTGGGGAATGGGGCGCTGTCCGTCGCCTCCCTGTTGACTTGTGGAAATCGCCTGACGCGGTTGAATGTGCGTTTGTTGCAGCAGTCGGATTTCGAGGGTTTGGACGATTTGGAAGTGGGGTTTCAGGCCGAGTCCCTGCTGTGTTGGGGGAAAATGGCGGTGCGGTTCAATGCGGGGATGATCCGCTACCGGGAGTCGGTGTTGGCGGGATTGGCTGCGGAGGGCCACCGATTGGCGGCGGTGTCTCCCACCGGGGAGGAAGGGGACTTGCAGGGGGCGGCGAAACCGAGTTTGGGGGAACTGATTGCGGCGGTGCGCGATCGCAACTATCGGAAGGACTGTTGGGCGATCGCATTGGCCCGGGAGATCGGCGATCGCGAATACCAGCTTTTGCAAAAACAGATGCTGAAAACCCCGGGTGAACGGCGGGAATTGCGAAAATTTGAGCTACAGTTGCGTTACGGCGTTTCGGTGACGGCGGATCTGGTGATGAAAGACGATCGCGGCTGGTACGACCAGTTGCGACTGCACTATTTTCTCACGGTCGGGCGCCCGTTTTTGGCGGGTCGGGATGCCGCGATCGCCCGCCAGTTGTTGGATCGGGGCGGGGGGGGTCTGTTTAGCCCGGATTTTAACCGATCGCAGTTGGGGGCGATCGTGGGAACGATGGAGTTATTGGGGATTCCGGTTTTGTTGCGGGATGAACGTCGGGAGTTGAAAAATATTGATCCCGATCTACAGAAGATGGCGACGATGGCATTGAGCGATCGCGCCGGGATCAAGTCGATTACGGGGATCGGGTTGGCGGCGCGATCGACGCCGATTATGGTTTTGCGGCGATTTCTGGATCAAATTGGCTATGGGTTGAAGTGCGATCGCTTGGAAAGTTACCGGAAAAAGCGATATCGCGTTTACCATCTCGTTACCCCCGATGACGGCCGGGAGGGGGTATTCCAACAGTGGTTGCAGTGGGAAGGGCAGTGTCCGGGGCGACGAACGGCGGACGGGGAAGCGGCGGCGAGTTCTGCGGCGGCGGAGTCCGAATACACCCAGCTCCGGTTGTCAGTGTAGGGGAGATCCGGAAGTCGCGGCGAGGATGAACGAAAAACACGCTTGGCTGGCCCTCCCCGCCGCCCCCCCCCTCGCGCCCCCCCGAACGCCACGGGGACTGGTACATTTGGAAAATCGAAAATATCTGGCTCGTCGCCCGCCCCTTGGGCGATCGCGTCGAATTGCAAACCCCCGTTTCCGACAAATACGAAGATTACCAAGCCCTGGTCGCCCACGGCGTCAAAACCGCCTGGATTACCGATGTTGCCCAACTCGAAGACTATCCCACCCTGGCGAAGTTGAAAAAGGGACTGGACCGGACGAAAATTGATGATCGGGGCTGGAATACCGATTTGTAAGGGGGGAGTAAGGGGGGAGCCATTGTGGCAACGCGAGAAATTTGTACGGGGACTTTGAATTAGAAAGTGTACCTCATTGACTTGAAAATTACTGTATTAATTGTTAATTGTTAATTATTGGGATGAACGTACCGAACCCCTCCGAACCCCCAGACCGCGATCGCCGGATGATGCGACACTCTCTGGACCTAGCCCGCCGCGGCCTGGGCAAAACCGCCCCCAATCCCCTGGTGGCCGGACGGGGCGAGGAGGTGATTGCCCCGGCTACCGCCCTTCGTGCGATCGGCTTTGCCGATGCCCTTCGCGCCATCGCGCACCGATCGCACCATACTGTTCTCGTCGAACTCACGTTCATTTAATTCCTCGGCAATGGAGGGAGAATAAACGCCGTGGCTTGACGAATGCTGGAAGCGCGTTCGACCTGGGGGACTTTTCCATCCGGACGGGCAACATATTGCTGACAAAACTCCGACAATTCCGCCGCCGAGTCGGTGGGGGAAAGGTTGCTGAATATGAATGTCAGCTTACCCGGTGCCGCCAGGGTTGTATTGCAGGAACGGCCGCAAGCCGCCATGCACCGCACGGGTTGCAGGTGAATGGCATCGGACAAGTTTTTTGCCTCCAATTCCCCTTCCAGGCGATCGATTAAATGCTGTCCGCCGGACAAACCGTCCCGGCTGTTTTCAGTCTCAGAAAATCGGCAGAGGGAACAGACAAATAAAGTGGCTTTTTCCATGATTGTATCACTCCTTAGCAGATCAGGTCAATTTGAAAAATTTTCATCTGGGAGAGGTCGGCATCTGAGATATAAAATTCCTCCCAGCACTTGCAGACCATCTCGTAGCCTTTTGGGGGCGCGATCGGCAGATTTCGCAGGTAGAGAAACGTCACCATCTGCCCGGATTCTAACAGCAAAATCGCGTCGGTTTCGGGATTGTAAACATCGATCGCCTGCAAAATGTGAGAATTGATGTGGTGGTGCTGGAGGATCGCCGTGTCGGGGACGACCAGCCAAGCATTCAAAAAAGGTGCCATGCGCGATCGCGGCACATAATTCGCCCGAAACGTTTCCCCCGTCATTCCCAAACGGGGATGGTTGAGGCTGCACACTACGGCTCCCTGCTCTCCAGCTAGATAGCCGACCCAGGCGTTATAACCGATGATCAAAAGATTGGTTTCCACGAAGGCTTGTCGCCAGTTTTCTCGGAATTCAGATATTGTCATTTTAATTTCTTTTCGATCTGCTTTCGAGTCTCGACGGGTGGGGCAGTTCCCACGGGAATCCTGCCCCAGTTGCGGACGATGAAATTAGGAATCTTGAGACGGTGAATCCGTCTCAGATGACAATTCTTGGCGGAGAATTCGGGTCGCTTCCACCATATTTTTCAAAGCCGGAATCACTTCTTCCCAGTGGCGAGTTTTCAACCCGCAATCGGGATTCACCCAAATTTGCTCCGTGGGGAGGTTGGCGATGCCAGATTTCAACTGTTGCACCACCTGCTCAGTCGGGGGAACTATGGGAGAATGAACGTCGTAAACTCCGTTGCCAATTTGATGGGAATAGCCCGCTTCCGTCACCTCTTTTAACGTGCGGTTATTGCTGCGACTATTTTCGATGGAAATCACGTCCGCATCCAGATTCTCGATGTCGCGGATAATGTCGCCAAATTCGCTATAGCACATATGGGTGTGAACCTGGGTTTGGGGTCGGGCGATCGCCGTTGACAGGCGAAAAGCATCCACCGCCCAGGTCAGATACTCGCTCCAGCGTTCCGTCTTCAGGGGCAATCCTTCCCGCAGGGCGGGTTCGTCCACCTGGACGATCTGGGCCCCCGCAGCTTCCAAATCGGCCACTTCTTCCCGCAACGCCAGGGCGATCTGAAACGCCTGATCCCGCCGGGAAATATCGGCGCGGGGGAAGGACCAGTTGATGATTGTCACCGGCCCGGTGAGCATCCCCTTCATCGGCTTTTCAGTCAGGGATTGGGCGACTTTGTATTCCCGCACGGTCATCGGGTGGGGGCGCGAGACATCCCCGTAAATGATGGGGGGACGCACGCAGCGGCTGCCGTAACTTTGCACCCAGCCATGCACGGTGAAGGCGAACCCTTCGAGTTGCTGCCCGAAATATTCCACCATGTCGGTGCGCTCGAATTCCCCGTGTACCAGGACATCCAGCCCGATCGCCTCCTGGATTTTGATGCACTCGGCGATCTGGGCGTCGATCGCGGCCCGGTACTCGGTTTCGCTCAACTCGCCCCGCTTGTACTTCACCCGCAGTTGTCGCACCTCCTGGGTTTGGGGAAATGAGCCGATGGTGGTGGTGGGCAGGGGGGGCAGTTGCACCTGTTTGGACAGTCGCAGGGAATAGGAGGGCGATCGCTGAAAATCAGATTCTGTCAGGCTATTCAATTGTTCCCACACACCAGAATTGATGGGGTTGAATTCCTCGAAAATCGCCCACAGTTTTTGAGAATCGTTCAAGTGACGGTGGCGGGCGTCGTCCTCGGCAAGAGAACGGGCCAAAAGTGCCACTTCATCCAGCTTTTGTTCGGCAAAGCTGAGGACATTTCGCAGGGGTTCGGGCAGTTCCTTTTCCAGAGCTGCATCGTAGGGGACAAATTGCAGGGATGCCGAGGGGTGCAAGCTGAAATTCGACGTGACACTTTGAATGGTTTCCAAGGTGGAAAGGGTCGTTTCCAACCGCAATTTCCAAATGTTGCGGGCATCGACAATTCCCACCCCCAGGCGTTTGTCTGCCGGGAAACCGTGCTGTTTGAGCCAATCCAAATTCCGCCCCCTGGTGAAGTCGAGGCTGATGGCAGAAACCGGCAGTTGCGTCACCCAGGAATAGGTGGTTCCCAAGTCGTCGAAATAAGTGACCAAGTGAATGGGCAATCCCACGGCAGCGAAGGCGGCGTAGGTGGAGGCGGTGGCGGTTTTGAAGGTTTCCGCATCTCCGAACACCAGGGCGGGTTCGTGGATTTGAACTTCGGAAACCCCCGCGTTTTTCAGTTCTTCGAGTAAGGTGACATAGCGATCGCGCAGTTGGCCGACGGCATCATCGAAGCCGAGATCCACGCGACTCAAACGCAGCAGGGTCAGCGGCCCCAACACGATCGGCACGGCGCGATCGCCGAGTACGGTTTGGGCGCGTTCCACGGTCGCTAAAAAGTCGCTGAAGTCTTGGGTGTGCAGGGTTCCGTCCAGTTCCGGGACGAGGTAGTGATAGTTGGTGTCGAACCACTTGGTCATCTCCAGGGCCGGAATCCCGTCTTTGCCCCGGGCCATCGCAAAGTAGCGATCGATGCCGGATAAGTGGCGGAAGCGATCGGGAATGATGCCCAGCCGCACGCTCCAATCTAACACCAGGTCGTAGAGGCTGCCGTCGCCGATGCCGATGCGATCGATTCCGGCTTCCAACTGGGTTTTCCAGTTCGAGGTTTCCACTTCCCGCAGGATTTGCAGCAGGGTTTCCTCGTCGGATTTTCCGCCCCAAAAGGCTTCCAGGGCTTTTTTAACTTCCCGTTTTTTTCCGATCCGGGGATAGCCCAAGGTTTCTGTTTGAATCGTCACGGTCAATTTCTCCTAATTTAATAACGTCAAAGTTGGCAATAAAAAACTGGGTGGAATTTCCACCTTCTGGAACCGGGTTCAAAGTCACTCTCAAATCGGGCAAAGTTTACCCCGTCGCTGGAAACGTCCACATAGGCGAGTTCGCCGAAGATGCCGCCCCGGTTATTGAAGCCATTTTCAAACACGGCAAAATCGGCTCCGGCACCATTGCGAATTCCCGAATCGAAGGAAAAGGTAATTTCACCCGGAGGTATTCCGGCATCGATTCGATCGCTGTCAAGATCGCCGAGGGAGACGATGTTGACCGACTCGCCTGTAACCGGCCCCAGGGCGTTTTCTGGGGTTTGCCATCGGGCTTCGACACCGGGGGCGGGCTGATAATTTTCCACTCCGGTTGCCCAGCCGACAAAAATCGGGTTGAGGGTATTGTTGGGGGTGACTTTTCCCGCCCCGTCGGAGCCCGTAAATCCGGGGATAGCCGAATCAATTTTTCCGGGATCTTCGGTCGATCCGGAATAGATTTCCAGCGGTTCGATCGCGGTGGTGAAATTGCTGAAGGATAAATCGTCGGCGTCGATACCGGGCAAAATTGCCAGAAAATGGCCGGTGAGCAAATCACTGATAATGGTGCTGTCGGCCAATTCTTCCCGGCCTTGACTGACGAATAGTTCTCCGAAGTTCAGACCGGGTTCCAGGGTGATGACATCTTCACCGGGGGTAAAGTCGGCGATGGTGTCGGCATCGGATTCCGAACGCCCTCCCGTCGTCACGGTGGCACTCCGGCGTCCGATGACAAATCGGTCTTGCCCCGCACCGCCCGTTAAGGTATCACTGCCCAAGTCTCCATAGAGAACGTCATTGCCGAAGTCGCCGGAAATGATGTCATTTCCACTGCCTCCGTGCAGAATATCATTGCCTCCAAGGCCTGCGATCGAGTCGTTACCCTGATTTCCTTTGATAGTGTCCGATTCCTGGGAACCGACAAGCGTATCGTTTGCCGCCGTCCCGATGATGAGATTGCTCATGTTTGGTCTTTGTTGATCTGAATTTTTTTTCAGCACGAAATCACCCCACGAGCCGATCAATATGACTCGTCAGGAAGTCACCCGTATTGTGACCGCAGCAAATGTCAGACTGGCATCACACCAACCCGCATTTTTGGCGATTAATTAAAAGTGCGATACTCGCCCCATCAACCTATCTACAGCCCTGTGAAAGCATTGGAAAAATATCTAGCCCCCAAACCCCCAATTCTGGGGGCTCTGAGCCGACAAATTTCACGAATCATTTCACACTGCTATAGGCTATCGCTACACTGTCACGGATCGCACCCGAGTTTTGTCTTTCAATTCTCAGGCTCAAAGTCTCCCCCGTCGGGTTCGTAGAAAATTGGCGCGGGAGTTTCGTCGAGGACTCGCCCCTTAGATTTGGATTTTGAACAGACTGAATGGACCATCATCCGTACCTCGCAGATGTTGCAGAACATGGACTTTCCATCGGCGGGCATCCTGACTTGGAGGTGCGAAACCTCCTTCACAGTTGCGGGACAGCGGCAGATTCTCACTGCACTTTCCCCGTTTCCTCTGGCGGCTGATCCCCGCCAGAACCGATAGTTCTGCCTAGCATACCACAAAAATGCGCGATCGGTCAGTTTGAAAAATAGGGAGTAGAATCTTCGATCGCCCCTCCGTCCCTGTACCCTACTCGCGGCGCCATATCAACCTTGGGCATCGACAGGCGGATAGAGATGGCGGGTGACTTTTTTACCGCCGATCAGGTGTTCTCGGACAATTTCCCCGGCCACTTCTGGGGTGACGCGGGTGTACCAAGTGCGATCGCCGGAGTAGAATACTACCGGGCCGAGTTTGCACACTTCCAAACAACCGGCACTCATTACTGTCACATCGGCTTCGGTTTCTTCCACTGCTTTTTGAAGGGCATCATAAATCGGTTGCCATCGGCGAGAAGGATAGCAGCGACTCGACCGACACACGGAAATATAAGGACGTTTAAGAGGGTTGCGATCGTAGGGGATGGGGCGATCGCCCAACACATAAATCTGGCGTAATTCTTCGTACAAACTCAGCTTTTTAGACAGGGTGGCGGTGTAGGTGCGCCAGAGACAGAAATTGTACCCGATCGCGATCGCTCCACCCCAAATAATTGGCTTCACGAACAGCCGCAAAACGAGCGTCGGCTCCATAAAATGCCCATCGCTGATGAAAAAATAGGCGAATAAAATCAGTCCTTGATAGAGGAGAAACCCCCCCACCAGGGCGATCGCGCTCCACAGCCCATGTCCGACCCAGGTGGACTGGCTGAAGGGGGGTCGCCAACTCGCCAACAGTACCACCAATAGCGTTCCGACACCCATCAGCGCCCCCCAGGTGAAGGCAACACCCGTGAGGGGATACCCGCGCCATCCGAAGCCGATCGCCTGGTTGATCAACCAAATTGCCCCGGCAACTGCGATCGCCCTCTGGCGGGTCAACATCACCCCGCTCATGGCCGCAAACGCCACCAGGGGGACGTGGGGATAGATGGCGTTACTGGCCGCACCGACGGCTAACAGGGAAAAGGGGATCGGGCGACCGTCGGCGAGCGATCGCCAGGCTCGGACAAAGCTCTGGGTCTGGATGTGCACCTTTTGATAGATCCTCACTCGTTGCATCTCGATCTTACAGCAGTGTCGCGATCGGCCCGAATCGCCCTATATTGGCGGATGAAACCCATCCCGTCCCAGCCCGCACCGCCCCCCAGAATTCAAGTAACGGGGAACGGCGCAGCCTCGCCGACTGGCCGGTTCTGGAGAGTCCCTATATCAATTTGGCGGTCTACGATGGCATCCTGAAGGTGAACAATCCCCTCGTCGGCGCTTGGCAGTTGCAAACCACCCTGCGGGGGCCCCACTGGACCGTCTCGAACCCCGTCGCCCGATAATTAATAATTAATAATTAACAATTAATAATTAATTATTAAGATGACCCAAACGAATCTTCCCGATTTCCCAGACCGCGATCGCCGGATGATGCGGCACTCTCTGGACCTGGCCCGCCGCGGCCTGGGCAAAACCGCCCCCAATCCCCTGGTGGGCTGTGTCATTGTCGATGAAGATGAAATCGTCGGCGAGGGATTTCACCCCGGCGCCGGACAACCCCACGCCGAAGTCTTCGCCCTCCGGGAGGCCGGAGAACGGGCCCGGGGCGCGACGGTTTACGTCAACCTGGAACCCTGCAACCATTACGGGCGCACCCCCCCCTGTACGGAGGCTCTGATCGAGGCGGGAGTCGCCAAGGTGGTGGCGGGGATGGTCGATCCCAATCCCCTGGTGGCCGGACGCGGCATCGAACGGCTGCGGGGGGCGGGTATCGAGGTGGTGGCGGGGGTGGAAGAGGAGGACTGCCGACAACTCAACGAGGCTTTCATCCACCGGATTCTGCACCGCGAGCCCTTCGGCATCCTCAAATACGCCATGACCTTGGATGGTAAAATCGCGACCGATACGGGACACAGCGCTTGGGTGACGGGGCCGGACGCCCGCCGGGAAGTGCACCGCCTGCGGGTCGCCTGCGATGCGGTGGTGGTGGGGGGAAATACGGTGCGGCGGGATAATCCTCATTTAACTACCCACGGCCAGGGGGAACCGAATCCCCTGCGGGCGGTGATGAGTCGGACTTTGGATTTGCCGTGGGAGGCGCGGCTGTGGGACACTTCGGAAGCCCCCACGGTGGTGTTTGCCGAGGCGGGACGCCGTCCGGATTTTCGGGCGCACCTGGAGAAACAGGGGGTAGAGGTGGTGGAGTTTTCGCCGCTCACCCCCGCCCAAGTTATGGCATATTTCTATGAGCGTCAATTTTTGTCGGTCTTGTGGGAATGCGGGGGGCGGTTGGCCGCCGAAGCGATCGCCCGGGGCGCGGTTCACAAAATTTGGGCGTTTATTGCCCCTAAAATTATTGGTGGACGGACGGCACCTTCCCCCGTCGGGGATTTGGGCCTGACCCGGATGACTGAGGCCCTAGCCTTGGAACGGGTGACGCTGCGATCGCTCGGCCCGGATTACCTGATCGAGGGCTATTTGGGCGATCGCGGCGGCTCGAACATCGACCTTGAGATGCCATGAACGAGGTTATTATTTACAGCTTGATGGTCAGCAGCCTGGGCTTGGAAGCCGTTCTGGCGGGAAGCTGGATCTGCGCCACACAAGCCGAAGCGGAACGAGAACAGGAAGAGGAGGAGGACATTTTGACCCGCTACGATTCGGAAAATCCCCAGACGAAGACCGCGCGATCGTCTCAACCCAACGGCCATTCCCCCAGTAACCCGGAGTGGGAATATAAAATTGTCCGCGCCCAGCGGGACTTATTTCGCAACCCGAAGATTTTCGAGCAACTGTGCAAAGAAGAGGCGATCGCGGGTTGGGTGATGGTGGAAAAACTCGACGATCGCCGGGTGCGGTTCCGCCGCCCGACGGACTCTCAATTGCCCTCGGAAACCCCTCCCCCCATCGACCCCTACCGCTGTTCTTACGGCTCCGGTTTCGACCCCACCGCTTGGCTGGCGGGGTTCGCGTTTTTGGTGGCGATCGTCCTCCCGGCCTATTTGGGATACGCTTTGGTTTCGAGTACCCTCAACCGCATCCCCCAGGATGTGCCGCGGCTTCCCCCAATGGAAGAGAGGGAGTAGGGAATAGGGAGTAGGGAGTCGGGAAATTTTTTGATTCCCTATTTTCTTTTCTTACTCTGAAATAGGGGGTTGATAATAGCTGAGATTTGAGTGATTTTAAGTCCACAGATTACGCAGATTACGCAGATTTTAGTTGATTTTATTCACCGATTATACAGATAACACAGATTTGGGTTCGTTGTGGGGTGCGTTCCCCGTGATCTATTATTGCTTAAATTAATGGGTAATATAGCAACGATCGCTGGCGTGGTAACACGCCGGGAATGATCAATCTCTCGACTCCCTACTCCCTTTTATAGTAACCCACCATTTCCTTTTTACAGTTAATCTCTCTGTGTCCTCTGTGCCTCTGTGGTTAATTTAAAAGAACAAGAATAAAATCGGCTACAACATCAGGCATTTTCAACGATCGCTCCTCCTCACCGGCAAGATGCCCGTGCTACATGGTTCCCCACGCCCTCCAGAACACATAAACTGATAGCAACGCCAGCAAGGTTCGGAATGCCAAACTGACGACGCGATCGGGTAGTTTGGGTAAAAATCGGGTGCTGATTTGGGCGCCCACCAAACCTCCCAAACCCAGGAGAATTCCGGGAATCCAGAGGACGTTTCCCCGCAAAGCGTGCCCGAAACAGGCGGAAATGGCGGTAATGACAATCACGCCGAGGCTGGTTTGGATCGCGACTTTTATCGTTTCTCCCAATAGTAAAATTTGCAGGGGCACCATGATCACGCCGCCGCCGACGCCGAACAATCCGGCGAGGAGTCCGGCGAGACTGCCGGTTACAATGCGGGCGAAAGTTGGGTTCATCGAATTGGTTTCGGGGGCGATATCCTCGTTTTGTTCTTCCCGGAGTCGCCGTTTGGCGGTGACTTGTTTGCGGACTTGTACCAAATAGATATTTAGCAGCAGCAAACATCCGAAAGCGACCAATAGCCAAAAGGCGGGTAATAAGTCGGCGAAATAGGCGCCGATTTGGGCGGTGATGAGGGCGGGAAATCCGATGCCGAGAACCCGATCCGGGCTGAGGACGCCCATCCGCCAGTTTTGGACGCTGCCGGAAATGGCGGTGATGACGATCGATAAAGTGCTGGTGGCGACGGATTGGATGGGGGTGTTGCCGAGGGTTAAAAGCAGGGGCACGAGGACGGTTCCCCCGCCAATTCCCAAAAATCCGGCGAGGATTCCCGCGAAGAGTCCGGCGCCGGCGAGGATGAGGAGTTGGAGGGGGGAAAATAAGTCGAAATTCATCGGTTGGGGAGGAGTTGAAATGTGTCGGGAAGCATGGATTTGGCGATCGCACCGTGGACGCCTTTTTGGGGGCTATTGACGACCTGGGTGATGCGGAAATCGACCGCTAAAGAACAGAGGACGTAGGCATCTTCTGGGGTGATATTGAGCGATCGCTCCAAAAGGGCGATCGTCCCGTTCAAAGCGGACTCGAAGGCTTCGTCCAGCGTCTCGCCGAAACCCATCGTGATGATATCAGTTGACGTTTCTGCTAGGGGTGCGTCCAGGGTCCAATTTTTGTGCAAAATCAGTTGGATTGTCCCGTTCATGGAGGTTTCGATCGCCGTCGTGTTCACCTCCCCGGCCCCCTGGGCGGCGTGTCCGTCCCCGATGGAAAATAGGGCACCGGGGACGAAAACGGGGAGGAAAATGCGGGAACCGGGTTGCAATTCCGGGTTGTCAATATTGCCGCCGTAGATGCCGGGGGGGATGGAGGAGCGATCGCGTTCTGCGGTGGCCACGCCCAAAATGCCGAAAAAGGGGCGGAGGGGGATTTCGACGCCGCTTCCGGGGGGAAATTCGGTGACGTTGCGGTTAAGATCGAGGTCGATAAACCGCAGTTTGGGGTCGGAAAATCGCTCCGGCAGGGCGCCCCAGCCGGTCCGGATGGCGTTGAAGCCGACGGCGAGGCGGGGGGAAATGGACTCCAGGCGGACTTCCAAAACGTCTCCGGGTTGGGCGGTTTCGACGACAATCGGCCCGGTGAGGAGGTGGGGCCCGGGTCCGACGATGCGATCGCGGGACAGGGTTTGGCACAGTTGCACGAATTCTGGCGTCAGGAACCCTTCCGGGGCACCATCATAGAGATAATATCCGGTGTAGGTTTCGACCTCGATGCGATCGCCGGATTTGACGGACAGGGCGGGTGGGAGGCGATCGGAAAAGCCCCCCAAATGGGTGGTGGCGGCGGTGGCCTTCAGGCGGTGGTTGACCATATCTCTGGCGATCGAAAAAACGTAATTATTTTATTGCTAACATGGACGCGATTCAAAATATTATACAGCTTTTGTGGGATGCGTTCACCCAGCCGATCCGGATCGGCGAAATGTCCATTTCCGTGCAACTGATTGTCACGCTCTTTTTCGCCTTTATCGCGTTCGTTTTCATTTCCAATTTTTTGAGCAATTTGCTCCGGGATAAAATTTTGGTCAAGTTGAAATTTGACGAGGGGTCCCGGGAGGCGATCGCGACCATTTTCCGCTATTTTACCATCACCGTCGGCTGTCTGCTCATCCCCCAGGCGGTGGGACTCGATATGAGGTCTTTCAGCTTCCTCGCCGGCGGTTTGGGCATCGGGTTGGGGTTCGGATTTCAAGGGCTCGCCCAAAACTTTGTCAGCGGCCTAATTTTACTCCTCGAACGCCCCGTCAAAGTCGGAGATTATATCGAACTGGACAACTTGGAAGGAACCATCCGCAAAATTTCCATTCGTTCCACAATTATCGTCACCAATGATGGTATCTCAATTATTGTCCCCAATCAAATTTTGGTCAACAATAAAATTATCAACTGGAGTCACGGAAATATCGTCAGCCGTATCCACATCCCCGTCCGCGTCGCCTACGGCAGCGACCCCGTTTTGGTGACGGAAGTTTTGCTGTCTGCCGCCCGCCAAGAGTCGCGGGTTCTCTCTCATCCCAAACCCCAAGTTTGGCTGACAGATTTCGGCGAAAACTCCGTCAATTTCGACCTGTTGGTTTGGATCGATTTGCCCAAAGCCAGACTGCCGATTCAGAGTTCATTAAATTATATCGTCCAAAATAAATTATATCAGAATAACATCAACATTCCCGTCGCCCAGCGGGATTTGTGGATCAGAAATATCGACCAACTCAGACAGACCTTTTATCCCCATTCATCTCCCCAGCCGCCCCCAATTGAATCGGGCGAAATTGACAATCAAAATCTGACCTTGCAATCCCTATTGCGAAAAGTCCTATATTTTCAAGGATTCACCGATTTGGAATTGTTGGGATTGATCGAGATGGGATACCGGGAAGCCGTCCCCCCCCATCAATTTATTTTCCACGAGGGCGATCGCGGAGATGCCTTTCATATTATCTTATCAGGTACGGTGGAAATTTTGGCGGAGACGGCGAACAAACACATCCGCGACCTGACGGCGGGCGATTTTTTCGGGGAGTTGGCATTAATCATGGGAATCCCCCGGACGGCGGCAGTCCGAACCAAAGAAACCACCATTTTATTTGTGGTGAGTCGCGATGTCTTCCAGCGGTTTTTGAGTAGTTATCCGTCGCTGTCGGATCAAATTGCCGAGAAGTTGGCGGAACGGAAAGAGGAGTTGGTGCAGCGGCAGAAAATGTTGAGAGAAATGGGTATTTTGGGAGATGAAGATTTGGAACAAAATCCTTTGATTTGGATCAAAAAGCGGATGAAAGCCTTGTTTGGTATTTGACGGGGTAAGATCCCCCATTATCCCCCTTAAAAAGGGGGACTTTGAATGGCAATGGCTCCCCCTTATCTCCCCCCTTACAAAGGGGGGTAGGGGGGGATGGGGGCGGGGGGGGATCTCCACTTGGATTGAGGATCGAAAAATGCCATCTGATTATTTGAGGGCGAATTCGTCGAATTTTATGACTTGACTTTTGGGTTTGCGCGTGTCAAAATAGTAGCTGCTGACGGTTCCATTTTCGGTATCTAAAATACTGAAAACGGTGATATCGTTGCTGGCGATATAGGGCTGGGGTTTCCCATCTTCTCCGAGGAACGGATACAGGGTTGGCGTGACGGGTTCGAGTCCGTTTGGATCGCCCGATGCGGTGTAGGTTTCGGTGAAGGCGGGGGGGACAAAACGGCGTTTTTCGCCCAGAAATGCACCGTAACTATTTCCCACATTGGAAGATTCTAAAAAATTGATGCCGTTGCCGCCGACGAAGCGATTCCAGAGGTGGGAATGTCCGTAATAAACCAGTTGGACGCCCGCATTTTCTAAAAGAGGAATGATATCCCGGATCAGATAATCTTGGTTTTTGGGATATTCGTAGCGAATCATGGTGAGATTGCCGGAATTATCGCTTTCTTTGATTTGTACCGGATTGGTGTAGGCGGGAACGATATTATCCCCGAGGCTGTGAGGGGGATGGTGGAACATCACCACTTTATATTTTGCTTGTTGAAATTCCGGGCTTTGCAATTCTTGTTGCAGCCAGCGATACTGTTCGCTTCCCTCCGAAATCGGTTCAAAAATATGCTGTCCGTAACCCCAATTTTCCGGGCGGTTAAAATCGGCTTCCCGTTCCCGATACCGTCCCCTCGCGTCTGCATCCAAGCGGGGAACCCGCCAAATGTTCGTGGCATATAAAACGACTAAGCGAACATCCCCGAATGTGACGGCATAGTAATTTTTATCGCGGTTGGGGAGGCTGAATATTTCGTCGTAAGTGTCGGAGTTGAAGGAGTTATTTTTTATCCATTCGGCTTTGATTTTCGGGTTGTTTTGAGGGTTGATGGTTTCCGCATTTTGTTGATAAAGCTGTTCGGCTGCGAAGCGGGGATAGGCATCGTTGAACTGGGCGTTCAAATCTTTTTCGGTCGAAAATCTTCCCATAATTTCGTGATTTCCGATCGCGGGAAATAACGGCGCATTTTGAATCAACTGCCCGCCCCGATAGGTCGTCTTCGTGCCATTTTTTTTCAATACATAACTCGCCTTCCCTTGCAAGCCGGGAAAGAACGCGCCGCCCCGGTTATCGTCGAACCACTCCGAGGCGCGATCGGGAAAATCGACCAAATCTCCGGCGATAAAAACCGCGTCGATATCCGCAGTTTCCGCCACCTTTTGCAGGTTTGCGGCGGTCATCGGTTTGAGTTGGTGGTCGGAGGTGAGGAGTATTTTTAAGGGCGTTGTCGGCGGCGGTGTCGGCGCCAGGGTAAAGACTTCGCTGCCAACAGTGATATCATTATTTTTGATACTATTCACCCGGTAAGGAACGCGCACCCCCGGAGTCAGTCCGGTAATTTCCGCCTCGTGGCGCCAGACCGATCGCGGCGTGGGTTTGCTGTAAACTGAATTGCCATCGGTTTGATTTCCCACCCGAGATTTTTGGTCTTCCCGAGTCCGACTCAACTGGGTGGTAGAAGCGATCGCCACCCGTTCCAAATCCGATCCATAATGAACCGTATGTCTGACACCCGGAAACTCGGTAAACCAAACCACCCGCACCGAATTTTCGGTGGGAAACTGCAAAAACGGGTCGCTGAGAAGTCGGGGTCGATACACCTGAGAAATCATAATCAAAATCGCGATAACAACAAACAGCAACACCCCAAAAATCCACAGGTTGCGGGGGGAACCGGGAGAGGTGCGATCGCCAGTCGGAACCAACATCGGTGTCACAGGATAAGGGAGTAGGGAATAGGGAATAGGGAGTAGGGGGAGTGGATGATCGATCTCCTCCATTATTCTAAATCCGCGGCGGAACGAAAAGATAATTTTCCCGTCAGGAGGGGAGAGGGCGAATGCCATTCGCCCCTACAATCCCCAAATCCAATTAAATTTTAAAATTCTCATAATCTGTGAAATCTGTGAAATCTGCGGATCATTCCCCACTCCATCCGATAAAATACGGGGGATGTCGCCCCGCCGGTTCCCCGATATGGGGCAGGGCTTCCGGTTTGTTGTCCATTCTCCCCAGTTTCAAATTGCTATGCTGATTGTCCAAAAATACGGTGGTACATCTGTCGGGTCCGTCGATCGCATTCAGACGGTGGCCCGCCGCGTCGCCAAAACAGCCCGAGATCATTCCGTGGTGGTCGTCGTCTCGGCGATGGGAAAAACGACGGACGGGTTGGTGAAAATGGCCGAGGAAATTTCCGGCAACCCCTCCCGCCGCGAAATGGATATGCTACTCTCGACCGGGGAACAGGTGACGATCGCCCTGATGAGTATGGCCCTGCAGGAATTGGGACAGCCGGCCCTTTCCATGACCGGCGCCCAGGTGGGCATCGTCACCGAAGCCGAACACACCCGGGCCCGCATTTTGCACATCCAAACCGAACGGATGGAACGCCACCTGAACGAGGGCAAAGTCATTGTGGTGGCGGGGTTCCAGGGGATCAGCGATCGCGAACAGTTAGAAATCACCACCCTGGGACGCGGGGGCTCCGACACCTCGGCGGTGGCCCTGGCGGCGGCCCTGGGGGCTGACCAGTGCGAAATTTACACCGACGTCCCCGGCATTTTGACCACGGACCCCCGCATCGTCCCCAAAGCCAAATTGATGGATGAGATCACCTGCGACGAAATGCTGGAGTTGGCGAGTTTGGGGGCGAAAGTCCTGCACCCCCGGGCGGTGGAAATTGCCCGCAACTACGGCATTCCCCTGGTGGTGCGATCGAGTTGGACCGACGACCCGGGCACCCGCGTCACCTCCCCCAAACCGGAACCGCGACCCCTGGAGGGGTTGGAATTGGTGCGTCCGGTGGACGGGGTGGAATTCGACGCGGACCAGGCGGCGGTGTCCATGCTGCGAATTCCCGATCGCCCCGGCATCGCGGCCCGGTTGTTCGGCGGCATCGCCCTCCAGAAATTGAATGTGGATTTAATTATCCAGTCCATCCACGAAGCCAATATTAACGACATCACGTTTACCGTGACGCAAAATTGCTACAACCGGGCGATCGCCGTCGCCGACGCGATTTTGCCCACCCTCGGCCGCAACGACGACCCCGAGTTGGGAGAACCGGAAGTCCGCGGCTACGAGGCCCCCATCGCCAAAGTCAGTATCGTGGGGGCGGGGATGATCGGGCGTCCGAAGGTGGCGTCGCAGATGTTCCGCACCCTGGCGGAGGCGGGGATCAACATCCAAATGATTTCGACATCTGAAGTCAAAGTCAGTTGTGTTATCGACGCGGCGGATTGCGATCGCGCTGTGGAGGCCCTGTGTGGGGCGTTCGATGTCAGACAGCGATCGCCCGAAACCGCCGAAGCCGCGGACCGGTCGGACTCTCCCCCCGTCCGCGGCGTCGCCCTCGACCGCAACCAGGCCCGCTTGGCCATCCGCTACGTCCCCGATCGCCCGGGGATGGCGGCCACGCTGTTCGCCCTTCTGGCCGACAGCAATATCAGCGTTGACATGATCATCCAGTCCCAGCGATGCCAGCAAATCGACGGCATCCTCACCCGCGACATCGCCTTCACCGTCTCCCAGGCGGACGCGGCGGAGGCCCAAAAGGTGCTCGAAGCTGCGATCGCCACTTGGGAATGTGGGGAATTGTTCGTCAATCCGGCGATCGCCAAAGTCAGTGCTGTCGGCGCCGGGATGGTGGACAGTCCGGGCGTCGCGGCGCGGATGTTCGAGGCTTTGGCGGCGGAAAATATCAACATCTCCATGATCGCCACTTCGGAAATTAAAATCAGTTGTGTGGTCGATGAAAAAGATGCCGTGAAAGCCCTCCAGGTGGTCCACGAAGCCTTCGGTTTGTCGGGCGATGAGGCCGTGATTATCCCCTCTCCGGCGACCGTTTCTTAGGCTTTTTGCCCTCACCCCCGACCCCTCTCCCAAAACTGGGAGATTGGCCCTCACCCCCGACCCCTCTCCCAATTCTGGGAGAGGGGAGAAATTTGGTTTTAACAAGGGGATGGAACCCCTATTCCCTATTCCCTATTCCCTATTCCCTATTCCCTATTCCCTATTCCCTATTCCCTATTACCTGCGCGAAGCGCTCAATTTCCGCAGGCGATCGCGATCAATTCTTCGGCCCCCGTCACCGGGATTATTTTGGTTTGCAATATCTCCGCCACCTCCGCCACGGTGCGATCGTCCAAAAAGCGGGTATCCCCGGCTTTCAACATCAGGGAGGGCAACAACACTCCGTCCCCCAAATCTCGCCCTTTCAATCCCGCGATCAAATCCTCTCCCGTCAGCAGTCCCGTCACCGTGATTTCCTGCCCCCAATAATCGCTCGCCAACGCCACCATTTCCACCGTCAACCCTTCCACTTCATTCAATTTGTCGATAATCGGTTGGAACGCCACTTCCACCGCATTTCCGACAATCCAAGTCCAACGGCGGGGAGTCGATAACCGTTCAATTTTCATCGCCTCGAAAGTCGTTTCAAACTCCCGCAAAAACTTGCGAATCGAGCCCACGCCGTTGCCAATTTGGGGATAATCTTCGTAGTGGGATTCCGGTGGCAATTCCCGGCGGGCGATCAAAAACCACTCGTCCGCCAGCCAGACGCAGGTTGAACCCAACTGGTGCAGAAATTTATCTTGTAAATCCTGGACTTGACGGATAACTTCTCGGGCTTTTTCCGGCGTCACCGGCACCAACTCGTCATCCGGGGGACGGAACCGCGTTAACCCCACCGGAACCACCGCCACCGACGCGACGGCGGGGATTTCTCCCTTGTGAAATTCCGCCAAATCCAGTATCGTCCGTTCCAGGTGGGCGCCATCATTAATTCCCGGACAAACCACAACCTGGGCGTGAATTTGCAGGCGGTTTTCCCGGAACCATTTCAACTGGTCTAAAATCTGTCCGGCGCGATTATTTTTGAGTAAATGATTTCTGACTTCCGGTTCCGTCGCGTGTACGGAGACATACAGGGGAGACAGCCGCATCTGGGCGATGCGATCCCACTCTTTTTGAGATAAATTGGTTAAGGTTAAATAAGAACCGTATAAAAAGCTGAGGCGGTAGTCGTCATCTTTTAAGTAGAGTGTCTCCCGTTTTCCCGGCGGTTGCTGATCGATGAAGCAAAACGGACAGCGGTTGTTGCACTGTATCAACCCGTCAAAGAGTGCCGTTTCAAACTCCAAACCCAAGTCGTCGTCGTAGTCTTTTTCCAGTTCGACGTGGTGGGTTTTTCCCTTGCCATCGATCACTTCCAGTTCCAGGATTTCATCGGCACAGAGAAATTGGTAGTCGATCAGATCCCGGGGGCGGGTTCCGTTGATCGACACGATCGCATCCCCCGGTTCAAACCCCACCTCGGCGGCGATGGAGTCCGGGAGGACGTTGGTGATTCGGGCGGGACGGATGGAAGAAACGCTCATAGAAGATAGTTTAATTGAATCCCTTCAAAAAGTCAAGGTTTTTGGGAATCATCGAGGGTTGAATTTTATTCGTTGACTCCGACTTGAAAGATTTTTTCGGCTGTCAAAGCGGACGGTTGATTGAATTGCGATAGGAGGGGAGATGCGATCGCGCTATCTCCTTTAAAAATTGCCTCTTCGTAGAGTCCGGTTGAGAGGGTAAAGACGGTAACTTGTTGTTGCATCGGATCGATAATCCAATATTCATCGATGCCTCGGGCTTGGTATTGCGATCGCTTGTAACGGTAATCGCGATCCTCATTTTCCCGCCCCGGACTCACCACTTCTACAACGAACTGCGGCGGCGGCATTTCGAGGGTTACGAGAGAACGGCTGGCGCCCTGCATCGCCTGGGCGAGTTCTTCCGATAAGACGGTTAAATCGGGAAGGCGCACCGTTGCCCGACTTCCCATCATGGCGATTTCTATCCCGATTCTCAACCGATAAAATGGGATTCCAAGTTGGATAAAATAGGCAAACAGAAAAGAAGCAATGCGTTGGTTGAGATCGCTTTCACTCGGCATAAACAGAAGTCTCCCATCTTCTAATTCATAACGGGCATCGGTTCCATCATCAAAATTGAGAAACTCCTCCAAGGACATGATGTCCGAGGGGGTTTCAGTGGGGGCACTGAGTACAGTTGTCATGGCTGTCGGTTCTCCGATTCGTCCTCAGATTGTCGGACTCGGAAACGGGGGGCGATCGCCCGCCTTCGGTTCTAGTCCGATCGATGGATATATTATAGACGATAAAAAATCAATTGTCGCAGATTTTGTATTGTATAAAGTGAGAGTCGGGTTTTTGTTGGGGCGCGATCGCATCCCGCCCTCGTCGAAGGATTTTCGGCTCCGATCCTATGATCCGATCGCGCGATGAACTATACTGTTATTTCACTGTGAGTTATCCCAGCAGATCAAATGCCCAAAATTCTCGCGATCGCCAATGGAAAGGGTGGAGTCGGCAAAACGACAACCGCCGTCAATCTGGCTGCCATTCTTTCCACTCATTTCTCAACCCTGTTGGTGGATACCGATCCCCAAGGTTCTGCCAGTTGGTGGGTTGAGCGGGGAGAGATGCCCTTCGATCTGTCTTCGGAAACCGATCCGGCGGTTTTGAAACAGTTGAAAAAGGTTCGAGAGGTGGAATTAATTGTGGTGGACACGCCCCCCGCTTTGCAATCGAGTGCTCTCGAAGCGGTGGTGCAGGTTGCCGATTATTTGATCGTCCCGAGTCAACCCGCCCCGATGGATTTGGTGGCGTTGATGGCGACGGTGAGGGAGGCGATCGCACCGTTAAATATCGAGTATCAAGTGTTGCTCACCAAAGTCGATCCCCGCAGCGTGGGGGACGCTTACGAAGCCCAGCGATCGCTCCGGGAGGCGGGAATTCCGGTTTTTGAAAACTTCATTCGCGGCTACAAAGCCCACGAACGCTGTCCCTTGGAAGGGGTTCCAATTGTCAACGCCAGAAGCAAAAATGCCCGGGAAGCCGCTTCGGATTATCGGCGGGTTGTGGGGGAATTATTGAGGTATTTGCGTTGATTTTTTTTAAATTAGAATAGTTGCAGGGCGAATGCCGGGGCAGGGCGAATGCCATTCGCCCCTACAAGTCACCTGTATTATTCTTGCCGACGGTTGCGATCGCCACCCCGACGATCATAACAATCGCACCCAATAAAACGGGAATCGCCGGGATTTCTCCGAATAGAAAATAGGCGAAAATACTCGCGCCGACGGGTTCGAGTAAAATGGCGAGTGTCACCAATGTCGGTGAGGTGCGGTTGACAGCCCAGTTGAAGCTGGTATGTCCGATCAGTTGGGGCAGAATTGCCATCAAGATCAAGTAAACATAAACAATATTTGGATAACCCGTATAACCCACCCCAAATAGAAACGGAAGGGGTAGTAAAACGAGTGCCGCCACGGTATAGGCGATCGCCGCATAGCCGCCAATTTTTAAGCCCCGCTGCTGGGCTTCCCGTCCCAACATCAGATAAAATGCGACCGCCCAGGCGCCGATCAACGCCAAACTATTTCCCAAAATCGGATGGCTGGAAATATCCGCCGACGCGCCCTCCCCCAAGCCGATGATGAGGCCCCCGGAAAGGGCGATCGCGATGCCGAAAAGCGTCAATTTTGAGGGTTTTTCCCGCAGCCAAAACCACGCCAAAATCGCCACCCAAATGGGGCTGGTGGTGACGATGGTTGTCGAGGCGGCGATGGAGGTGTAAGATAGGGAAGTGATCCAGGTGGCGAAGTGAAAAGCCAGACAGATTCCCGCCCCCACCCCATGGAGAACCGCGCCCGGTTGGAGCGATCGCCAAGCAATATTCCGCCAGGTAGATGCCAACAATAGGGCGGCGATAGATAATCGAGAAGCGGAGATCACCAAACTGAATCCCACCCCCCGCATACCCGCCGCGTCGATCGCCAAGCGGACAAAAATCGAACCCGTCGAGATGGCGAAAACTCCGACACAAACCACAATTGCCACCGCCCAAGGGGGAGATTGAGTTGAAATTTTCATGGGGATTCTTTATACTGTAAGTTGATGATTATTGACTTCAGTTTCGCAATTTTTAACGTTGTGGTTTAAATCAAACTTATTATGACGAAAACCGTTTTAATTACCGGCGCATCCCAAGGAACCGGTCGGGCGACGGCGCTGTTATTTGCCCGCAAAGGCTATGATATCGTACTGACGGCGCGAAATGTCGATCGCTTGGCAAAAGTGGCGAATGAAGTGCGATCGCTCGGCGTTTCCGCCCTGGCAATGGGGACGGACGTGGGCAATCCCAGCCGGGTGGAATATCTGGTGCAAAAAGCCCTGGAATTTTACGGCAATATTGACGTTTTGGTGAACAACGCCGGCATCTGTCTGAGGTAGTTGTCGGGCCGACGAGTTTGGCGACGGAAGCCTATCGTTTATTTCCCCAGTTGGTCGAATTTGCGATGATCAATTTTCAAGGTTCTCGATAAGAATTAACCACAGAGACACGGAGGACACAGAGAGGGTTTGATTAGGTCTCGGATTTGTGAGTCCAGACTTTCTTTTTGGCGAGGATTAATAGCCACGCCGCCAAGACACAGCCGATGATATAATAGACAAAATCCCACCAGGAGAATGTGGTGCCCAGCAGCAATCTGCCGACGATGTGCGATCGCATCATTGCCAAAATGGGGGGATTCCACAGTTGCAGGATTTCTAAAATAGAGGTGATGATAAACACCCAAACTGCCGTCCAGATGGGGGATAGGTGGGGCCAGATTAATACTGCCAGCCACACCCAAAACATTTCGTAAAGTACCCCGCCGAGGGAGTTGTTGAACCAGTCATCCAGGGGCCCGCGATAAAATTTACTCGCGAATCCGAGGGGGACGATAATGATGATGGCGATAAAAATTACCAGTTGATAGCGTTTCATTGTCGCGTAAAATAAGCTTCTAGCTGGTTACAGGCAGGATGCCTGTGCTACCGATTATAAGGATAGCCGATTTAATGCTTGTAAATCTTGGCGGGCTCGGAAGATGCGACCTCGGAGGAGGTTGGCGGTGCCCCGCAATACCAAAAATTCCGGTTGATTCGGACTCAATTCTAAGGCGGGTTTGAGGGCGGTTTCCGCTGCCTCGGGATCGAAATTATACAGGTGGACGAAGGCGAGATAGGCGTGGGCGAAGGGATTCTCGGGATCGAGAGTTTTCACCCGTTCCAAAGCCGCGATCGCACTTTCTACATCCTGCCGCAAAACGGCGGACAATGCCAACCCGTAAGCCCAGTTTAAATTGTCCGGTTCTCGGGTCAAACGATATTCTAAGGTTTTTTGGGCTTGAATTGTATAATCTTGGATGGGGTCGTATTGGTTGATACGGCCGATTTCATCGAAGATTAATTCCAACCCTTCGATGCCTTCGGGAAGGTAGAGGGCGAGTTGCCGCAGTTGGGTGACTAAATCCAGTTCCGGGGCGGGCGAGGGAGCCGCGGCGGGGTCGATTTCCAGCGTCACGGGGGGGGAGGCGATCGCGTAATTTTCCCCCGTTTCCTGGTTCAAATAGGTGGCTTCCAGGCGATAAATTCCGGGAGCCGCATCGGGCGGGGGAAGCATCGCCATCCGTTCGACAACTTGAAATCCCCCTTCTGTCTCGCCAAAATGCAGGCGTCCGGAGGCGATCGCGCGATCGTGTATCCATCGCGAACCCTGGCCGTCCGTCCACGTCAACACGACCAAACCGGACTCCAATTCCTCTTTTGAACCCGACCAATAATAGCTGACGGGAACGGGAACCCCCGGGGGCGTTTTTTCGGGAAGGATAACTGCATCTAATTTGACTTTCGGCGATATTTCCGATGCGGGAAGGGGGGAAACTTCCACCGGGGCGGGGGTGCAGCGATACAGGTCGAACCTGCTGCCGTCGGGCAACGGCCAGGATTTTTGCAGTTGAAAAGGGGGGCCGTTGACGATCGCGCTCACCATCATGGCTTGGGCTTCGCCGATGCGATCGACCGAACCCTGAGCGCCCGTTTTTGTAATAAACCAACACAGCGATCGCGCGTCCTGGGGAACCCGTTCGACCGCCGTCCCCACCTGCCGCCCGTAGATTTGAAAATCTTGCAGTGCGCCGTAATAATTGATATTATGTTGGTTGAGATTCGGAGTGGAAGGAAGCACGCCGATATTGTTTTCTAAATGGGGTTCGGCCGCCAAAACTTCCGCGATCGCTTCTTGGTGGGGCCAGTGGATGTTAATTTGGGCGTGGCGGGTATTTCCCGGACTCAGCCAACTTCGCAACGTCTGCCCCGGAACGCCCCCGAACGGCCACAGCGTCAGCAGCATCAACCCCACCGCCACGGCGACGGTCCCCCAGCGAACCGTCGCCCCCCACCGTCTCGGCCACAACGTCAGTCCCCAAGCTAAAAATATCGACAAGATCGGCAGCAGGGGGAAGCCGTAGCGGAAGTCTTTATTGGGGTTGAGGGAACAGATAAAATAGCCGCCAATTAAATAGACAAATAACCAGGTGAGGGCGGATTTTTTCGGGTGGAGGGGAAGGGATTGTTTCCGAATGAAATAGAGTGAAAATCCGACGATGGGAACCAATAATAGCGGCCAGGAAACGTGCAGGGGCAGGAGTTTGAAATAATAGGTCCAGGCGTCGGGGCTGGTGAGGGACGGGTCGCCCTCCGCGATCGCGGAATCTACCGTCGCCCGCTTTCCGGAGGTCAGCATTAACAGCCAGTTGGCTTTCGCCCAGGGGCCGAAAATTAAGACGGATACAAATAGGCCAATCGCCAGTTGAAATAGCCGCCGCCAATCCCGCCGTTTGAGAAGGCCAATTGTCAGCCACAGGAGGGGGACGAACAGGAAAAATAGGGCCGTCTGTTTGACCAATATTGCCAGTCCGAAAAACAGCCCGAACGCGATCGCCCAAAGCCATTGCGATCGCGGTTTTTCCGCCTCCTTCCACATCGTCAAACCGCCAAAACTGAGGGCGACCATTGCCGTGAGGGGATAGTCGAGGAGATACCCGAGGCGATATTGGTACAGGGCCGGCATCAACAGGCACAGTCCCGCTGCCCACAACCCGACCCGGCGATCGAACAATCGGGCCGCGATCGCGTAGACTGACCCCAGCAGTATCGCACTGAACAGTAAATGTACCAAATTGGCACTCTCGGGGCCGGTTCCGAACAGGTTTTGAAACGGGACGCTGAGGAGGTAAGTCAGGGGGGGGACTTTGGGGGAAAGGGTCCAGAGATGGGTCCACCAGTCCCCGGACAGCCATCGGGGGTCCTGCAGGGCTCGCCAATAGGTGAGGCTTCCGGTGAGGTAGTCGGCGGGGTCCCAGGCGGGGACGGAGCGATCGCGGGCGAACCAAATGCGATCGCCGATCGCCCCCAGCAGCCAAATGATGCCGAGGGCGATCGTCGGGTTCCATCTGTTCTCGGGTCGGGCGATGGGACTGGCCTCCTGATGCGATCGGACTTCTCAAATGCTACGATAGTCGGGGTTTGAGCGTCCAGCAAAAAATATTTTTCTGGGGGGTTGACAAATCGAAGCTTCGTTGATACGATAGATAATCGTGGAAATAAGCCGGGATAGCTCAGTCGGTAGAGCAGAGGACTGAAAATCCTCGTGTCGGCGGTTCAAGTCCGCCTCCTGGCATCTTTTTTAATTCCTTATCCTGGAATGATTACAGCGCTTGACTCAAAGCTCTATAGCCACTTACGAAATACGGGTAACGGGTACAGGGTGATACACTTTTGCCCCTACCCCGGGCTTGAGCTCATATTTCTTTTCTCGATGCATGGAAAAACCATGCATGGTGGTTCAGAATACGCGATCGCCTTGTCTCCTATCCCAGGTCAGATCAGGTGATTCGATCGAACAGTAGGGAAGGGCGGCGATCGCCCCTTATTTTTTGGCTACATCCCCCCTCCACCGGGACAAAAGACTTCGGTTGTACGCTGAAAGTCTTGTAGAACAAGGGTTTAATGTTAAATGGCTCTGGCGGGATTTGAACCTGCGACCTTGGGCTTATGAGTCCCCTGCTCTAACCACTGAGCTACAGAGCCACGTTTGTCAACAGTTTTTAAATATAGCACGATCGCAAAAAATCATGCAAGCGATCGCGGCAAAAAAATTTCGGGAGGGGAACGGAAGCGGGAGAAAGTCCCCCGTCCGTCCCCGACAAGCCCTGCGGGCTTATTCTCGGGGCAAGAGCGCCATCGGGTTGACGGCCCCTTGTCCGGAGGGGTGAATCTCGAAGTGCAGGTGGGGTCCGGTGCTGCGCCCGGTGCTCCCCATCTCCGCAATTTGCTGTCCCTGGGTCACTTTTTGACCTTTGTTGACCAGAATGCGGTGGTTGTGGGCGTAGAGGGTCAGGCTGCCGTCGGGGTGCTCCAACTCCACCAGGTTCCCGTAACCGCCGCTGTTCCAACCGGCGTAGGTGACGACTCCGGGGGCTGCCGCCACGATGGGAGTCCCGATGGGACCGGCGATGTCAATTCCCCGGTGCATCCGCCCCCAGCGCCAGCCGTAGCCCGAGGTCAAAATGCCTTCGGACGGCCAGATGTAGCCGTTGAAGCGCATCGATCCCCCCGGCAGGTAAGTATCCGGACCGGGAAGGGGGGGCAAATGGGGGGAGACGATACGACCGAGGGCCGGATTTTGCAGGGGGTCGTAGGCATCGGCGCCGAGGGGAGCCGTGGCGAGCACCGCATCCCGATCCTCATCGCCCTCCGGGCGGCGGGCGACTTCCCGGGGTTCCGGCGCACTCGCCTGCCCGTTCTCCGCGTCTTTTCGGGGGTCGTAGGCGTTCGGGTTGAATTCGGGATTGATGCGGTGGGGAGGGAGTTCGGGGGATGGGGCGGCGACGATTTGAGCGGGTTCTTCGATCGCGCCTTCCGGGTCTTGAGAGAGACTGACGGCCTGGTACGAATAGGTGCGATCAAATTGTTCGGCGCGGTACTCCGCCCGCAGTCGCTCGATTTCGGATCTCAGGCGATCGGTGTAGAGCTTCGTGGTGGGTCGATTGTCAAGAGATGCCAACTTGCGGGGGGCCGCATCGGACTCGCGGGAGGATAAATCTTTGGACTCGCCCGCCTGCGGATCTTTGGCAGAGTCGGGAGAGATGGGGGTGAAGTCTTTTCCGAGTTGGGCCAGGCGATCGCTGCCGGTGTCGAAGGAACCGCCGGCTAAATTCAATTTGAGTCCGACGGGCTTGTTCAAATTCCCCTGAATTTCGGACGGAATCACGGAGGGGATCACGGTCTGACTCAACCGAGACCGCACGGAGAACCCGCCCAAATCGCTCTCGGAGTCGCCCGAGGAGGGGAGGCGGGACACCGTTTTTTCCCCGTCGAGTTGGAGGCCCTCCCACTTCTGAGTATCGGCCCGAGCGCCCTCTTTTTGGCGGTCTAAATAATTGCTCAGGCGTTTGGGAATCTTGAGTTCTTGGTTGACCTTGATGAAGTTCGGGTCGGTCAGATTGTTAGCCTTGAGAATTTCGGTCACTGCCACCCCGTGGGTGCGGGCGATGCGATCGAGGGTGTCCCCCGAACCCACCTGATAGACCACGGAAACGGACGGGTTGAGATCGGAGTCGATCACCAACGGCCCCGGCACTCTCGGCTCCGAATCCGGTACCGTTTGAACGGGGCTCGCGCCGACTTCTGCTTCTTCGGTGCGATCACTCGCCGCCGAATGGGAATCGAAGGAGAAAGATTTGTCTTCAGATTTTGACACAGACGGCTCCGGGACAATAACAGTCCCCGGGTTCGCCGGCTCGTCAACCTCGATCTCGGTTTCCCCGCCCTCCGTGGCCACGGAGGGTGGCGTTTCGTCCGCCCGGGACATCGGCCCGGCGTTGGATTCCGTCAGGTTTCTCAAAATTGACGGTTGCCAATCCGAACTCTCCGACAGCGAGTTTTCCGTTTCGCTGCCGGCGACGTCGCCGGAAATGGGCGGCGTCGCTCGGGTCGGATCGAGGGTTGTCGGTTCAGTGGCCGCACTACCCCCTTCGGGAAACAGAAGACCTGATGCAATCGCCAAACCCAAGAAGGCGGCAGAGGTTTTCACCTTGCTTGTGCCCGGGACTGTGACCTGTTGTGAAGTTTCCACATTCATATGAGTATTGACGGGACCCGTGACAACAGGTTGATCGTTGTGTGGAACTGTTCCTTTCAAAGAACGACCTCCTATGGAGAAGCGCTTAAGACTGTCCTTGAACCACTCAAGGAACTTGAATCAGTGAGATAAATCACGCTGATGTGCGATCTAAATCACTGACAGCAATGTTGCTTACGTCAGATTACCTTGGTTTTCTCTTTTCGACAAGCTATCCGAACAGATTGCCGACAAAGGGCTTCAGATCGACTTTTGAGAATTGTCGGATTTCTCCCCCGCGATCGCTTTGAGATCGCCTCTGGAAAAGGCAGATGGCAACCGTTCGATCCCGATGAGACTCTACACCAAATCCCTCAAAAAACACAACTCGCCCGCAACCGGACGGCGCCGAGAGTCGCGGGTTCCTTCGGGGACTCGAACCGGTGGTTCCGAGGGGCGATCGCCCGACCGGTCAACCGTTCACCCCACTCAAACGCCGCGAAAAATCACCCCTTGTCAGATGACTAAAATCTATCACTGTCCGATGGCCCGCCCATCCGGGTATTTATAAAAAAAAGTTATAGCGCCAGCTCGTGGGGGTGGGGAGTCGGGGAATGCTAATTCATTGTCAATGGTCAATGGTCAATGGTCAATTCTTGTCACCTCCTAATTTTCATCAAGATACCCGAGCTGTCTGCGGGCCTCGAACAGGCCCACTGCCGCGCTGACCGAGAGGTTGAGGCTGCGGACTTTCCCCGCGACCATCGGGATGTAGAGCGTCGCATCGCAAATGTCGAGAACCTCCGGGGGGAGTCCGGCGGTTTCGCTGCCGAACAGCAGCCAGTCGTCGTCCCGAAACTGGAAGCGGGCGTAGTTGTGTTTTCCCCGGGTGCTGAATCCGAGCCACCGCCCCCCCCGTTGCCGGTGGGCGGTTTGAAACTCTCGCAGTTGGGGATGGTACTTGAGGGGGACGTTGGGCCAGTAGTCGAGCCCGGCCCGTTTCAGGTAGCGATCGCTGATTTCAAACCCCAACGGACCGACTAGGTGCAGTTCCGTCTGGGTCGCGGCGCAGGTGCGGGCGATGTTGCCGGTATTTTGGGGGATTTGGGGGTGGATGAGGACGAGTTGGGGCATGGTCGATCGCGATCGCGGGCTGGTTCGGAACCCGGGAGACATCAATCCGGGCACATCGGTTCCATTGTTTCCGGAATTTCCCCGGCCGGCCTGTAGATTTATAGTTTTTCTTTATCTTTTGAACGGAAAACCAAGCATAAGATATATTGATAGGTTCTTTGCACCGACCCGTCAGCCCGCCAGGAGCTGGCAAATCTTATCTTCGAGATCCCGTTCTTGGCGGTTCGTCTGTGCGATCGCCTCCCGGAGAATTTGTCGGACATCCGCCCCCGCCTCCCGCTGCCGCAACCACTGTTGCGCCGTGTTCCCCTCCCGCAGAATCTTTTTCAGGGGGGACAGGAAACAGCTAAACCCGAGCCGTTTCGCCACGGGCCAGACCTCTTCGTACAGCTCCTCGACCCAGTCCCGGGCGACGATGCTGCTGCCATCTTTCCAGTGTTTGAGTTCGGCGTCGAGGCTCCGGGCTGCAACCGCTTCCTCGTTGGCGTCCGTCAGGGCCACCAGGTCTTCCGGGGCGGCGCTCAGGAGAAGGGGATCTAAACCGGGCGTTTCCATCATCTGCCACAGCCGCGCTTCCAGCAGAGCGGTGACCCCCAGCAGGGCGATCGGATTCACGATTAGGTCACAAATTCTCAACTCCAAACGGTTGAGGCTGTAGGGACGGCGATCGCCGTTGGGCCGCACCGAACACCACAGGTGGCGGACATTTTTCATCGTCCCCGCCTCCAACTGTTCCTCGGTCCAGCGGATGTAGTGGGCGTGGCTCTCGAACAGGGGGACGTGGGGGGGAGTCTTGGGGAACAGGTGCCAGCGGGTGGAGTGGTAGCCCGTCGCCTCCCCGTCCAAAAAGGGCGAAGACGCGCTCAGGGCCAAGTACAGCGGCGCCTCCACCCGCACCAGCCGCACGGCCCGCATCAGTTCTTCGGGGTCTTCGATGCCGATATTGATGTGGATGCTGGCCGTCACCACGGTCGTACCGTAGGTTTCCTCAATGTAGGCGTGGTAGGGGTTGTTCGGGTCAGACCGGTAGAAGCGCTGGCTGTCCCCCAGGGATAACGTGCTCCCCGGTACGATCGTGTAGTCTCCGAGTTGTTTTAAATATTTTCGCAAATTTTGGCGGGGCCGCAGCAGGGCGCACAGGGAGCGATCGTAGCTGCAAATCGGCGCCGTGATATATTCCACGTTGCGACTGTCCGGCTCTCGGACGAAGCCATCGAGATGTTTGACGATCCGATCCGAGAAGCCGACAATCTCACCTGCCGGTGTGCCGGTATACATTTCAACTTCAAAGCCTTTTGGCAGTAGCACGTCGGCCCCTCACGCTCAGGTTTCATTAGACTGGACATCGAAGATCTCGGCGCCGTCGGGGATTTTGATTCGACCCCGCCGCGATCGCCCGTCGGCCCGCCGCTTTTCCGGGGTTCCCCGGCTCGACTTCATCGCCGGTCAACAGCCGAGACTTCAGCCAGATCCTAGCACAGATCCGGATTCCCACGGAAAAATACTCTCGGGTTCGGAGGCATTAAAGATATAGTCATAATCGAATTCGAGGGCGTGGATGTGGCGGGTGACGGAAAAGCCGCAGTGGACGATGCGATCGCTGGTAAACGTCGCCATAATTAAAGCCAAAAGTTTTTGGGGGCCGATGTCCGGCTGTTGGACGTAGTAATCCCGTTTGGCGAAGAACACTTTTTCATCTTTGGGGACGATCAGTCCGTTGATGCGGTGGGCGTGTTGGATCGGTTTGATATATTTTTTGATGAATTCATCCTGACTTTTTTGCAGGCGGGACAGGCGCTCGTGTTGCAGCCAACTCATCTTAAAGATCAGTTTGATGAGTTCAAATCCGACGATGTAATTGAACACCCGATCTTTCTCGTCGGGACTCAAAACCAACTTCAGAGCCGACTCCAAATAGATGTCGGGCTGGCAGCGGGCATCTTGGGCGGAGTGGATGTAGAATTGCCGGATATATTTTCTCAGCACCGCTTCGGTGAGGGGGGTCGATATTTTGAACCATTTGAAATAGCGCCGAATTCGATTGATAGAATCGATATCTTCGAGCAATTTGGAAACGAGACCGTCGGCGGTGTAATCATCTAAAAATTCAGCCTGTTTTTCCGGCGGTGAGGCGCAAATAATGTAGCAGAGAGACAGGACGTAGCGCCGCTGATTCCAAGGCAAGCTTTCCGCCCAATGTTGCACTTCCGGGGGAAGCTGTTCAAACAAAACATTATTTTTGAGGGGAGTTAAAAGATCGGCACTCGGCTCGGGTTGCATGGCAAGTTTCTGGAACTGAAGTCCTACGGTTTATTTTAGCTTACCGGCATTATAGTGGGTCGCCCCGACCCGTCAAATGTCGCGGGATTGACAGTTTGATGGCCGGGGCGCGATCGCCGTCCGGAATTCCGTCAAATTCCGATCCATTTCACGAATCCTTCCAGCGACGGCGGACAATTTTCCGAAGGGCCAAAATTAGCACGATCGCAGCGACAATTCCCCCCAGAATCGGCAGGGAAATCGCCAAAACCGATAAAATCACCGCGGCCAACAACTCCATCGTGGACAGCAGGGGATTGGCCAGACCCCCCGTCGCCATCGTCGAGGCGACCCGGGTGATGCCGGTCAAAATCTCGATGATGCCGGCCGTGACGCCGCCCAAAATAATCGATATCGCCCACATCCACTGGGGGTCCATCGGGGGCAGAAATGCGGCGACCATCAGGCTGGCGATCGCGATCGCTGCCGGGGTTTCCAGGACGTCGAGGGTGTTGTCGAGGCCGGGGATGAAGTACACGAAGGCTTCGACCGCCAGGGCCGCCCCCGTCGCTATCAACCCCATTTCGGTTCCCAAAATTGCCAGGTTCGGGGGCAGTTCAAATGAGCCGTAGATGGCCGCCGTACTCAAAATCAGGGGCGGGACGAAAACCCGAAACCCGCAGGCCGCACTCAGGCCGATCGCACAAAGAATTCCTAACCAATGGCTCATAACAAATTACGCGCAGCAGAAGGGCGACAAATCGGGAACGAAAACAATACAGAAGGCTGGGAAGACCAAATGTCTCGTGCCGATTTCCCGGGGGATGATCCCATTCAACCACCGGGGTTCGCACCGCGCCTCCGACTCTCGGTTGAAAAAAAACTCCTCACACCACCCTTGTTTGCATACACCATCGGTTGACTGCCTCTCATTTTACTACCATCAGAGCCGGTACTGACAGTAAACTTCCGAGGCGGCGCGGTGCAGGAGAGAGTGGCGGTAAACCAGGGATTCCATGTCGTCGCAGTAGCCGCCGCCGATGATTCCGGCCACGGGATACCCCATGCCGACGCACGTTGATAACACCTGCATTTCCCGGCGCCACAACCCCGAGTCGGTGAGGGCGAGTTTTCCCAGGCGGTCGTCGATGTGGGGATCGACCCCTGCATCATAGATCACCAGGTCGGGGCGGAATTCCGCAAGCAAATCCGGTAAATATTCGGCCAGGGTTTGCAAATATTCGTCGTCTTCCATCCCCACGGGCAGGGGGACGTCGCGATCGCCGCTCTGTTTTCTGGCGGGGAAGTTCCCCTGACAGTGCAGGTCGAAGGTGAACACGTTGGGCTCGTCTTGGAAAATCACCGCCGTCGCGTCCCCCTGGTGGACGTCGAGATCGACGATCAGGATTTTTTCGGCCAGCCCCAGATGCCGCACCACCTTCGCCGCGATCGCGATATCGTTGAAAATGCAAAATCCCGACCCGTACCCCGGGAAGGCGTGGTGGGTGCCCCCCGCCGTGTTGCAGGCCAACCCCTTTGACAGGGCCAATTTCGCCGTCAAGATCGCCCCCCCCACCGCGATGCGGGTCCGGTTCGCCAACGCCGGAGTCCAGGGGAGGCCGATGCGCCGCTGGGCCTTCGGGTCCAGGGTTCCCCCGCAGTAGGCCTGGACATAATCGGGGTGGTGGACGAGTTCGATCCACTCGTCGGGGGGGAGTTCCGGTTGGTGAAGTTGCGATCGCACGATGACTCGTTCCCGGAGTAACATCTCGCAGAGTAACCCGAACTTTTGCATCGGGAAACGGTGGCCGGGGGGGAGGGGGGCGACGTAATCGGGATGAAAAATAATCGGTAAATCCATCGGGCAGCCGTGAAGTTAAATTAGAAGTTAATGGGAAAACGCGAGGGAGTCAACATGGATCAAACAACGGTTTGGCAGTATGGTAGCAACAACCCGGACAATGCCGACAACCTGGAGGCGATCCGGGAGTGGTGGGGCAATCTCAAGGGAATTAAGGTGGACTGGCAGCAGCGGTTGTTGCCCCAAGATGCCAACCCCCACCAGTTAAATTGGGAACCCCAGAAGTTCGACGAAACCTTCGCGATCGTCAACCCGGAAATGCGGGGAATTACGCTCTATTGGTACAAGCCGGACAGTACCGACGAACGCAACATGACCCCCGCCAAGTTGGAACTCGACACCCGCCACCAGCAGCTTTATATTTACCCCCAATCTCAACAGCAAGTGGTGGTTCGAGTTACCATCCCGGAGGTGCGGTACGAGACGGTGGAAATTCACGATCCCCATATGGCGGTGGGCAAGAATGGTCTGCTGTTGTTGTTCCGGGATAAGGAGCAATTGGTGGATATTAAGATAACGCTTTCCCCCGAAAAGTTGCAGCAGTTGAAAGAAAAGTTGCTGTGATGAGAGACCGATGATCCCCCTAAATCCCCCTTAAAAAGGGGGACTTTATCATTTGCTAATTCACCTCGCCAACTTGACACTGGCTATGGTGGGGGGCAAAAGTCAACGGAAAGTGCAACAGCTTTTACCGTTTGAGTTGGCCGGATCATATCAAATCCGGTTATCCCCTCCTCAACCTCCCCAATCATCGACCGATGATTTGATCGGGTTGGGACCCCTGGCTTGCGCCCTCGGGGAATTGATTCCCAAGCGGTTTTGATATCCAACCCGTTTTGTTCCGATCATTCAATCGGATTGGATAACAGTTGGAAGATTTCACCACAGAGGCACGGAGGACACGGAGACATTGTTCGTATTTCACAAAATTTTTTACCGTTATATTTTTTAATTTAATCGATTTTTTCCCATTGGGAGAATGTGGCAGCTTGTCCGCAATAGTTTTCGCGATCGCCAAACAGATTCCAGACGATAAAATCGGAAATGAGAAACCGCTGCCCCGTCCGCGAAATGCGGATGCCTTTCCCTTGTTTGATATATCCATTTTCTGTGACTGTTTTGAGGAGTTGCAAGCGTTCTTCTTGATCCATCGGCGGGGCGGAATATCGGGAGGGCATTTGGGTCAATTCTTCCCAACTCACTTCCCACAATTCCATCGCTTTCCGGTTCCCGTAATTATAAATGGGGTCGGCTTCCGTGCCGTGACAAAAGACGGGATGGGGGGCTTCAAATAATGCCTTCGCCATTTCTTCCGGCGTTCCGGTTATTTCCAGTAAGGGTTTCCCCATCCAGTGTTGGAAGTTGTCGATAATGAGTTTGCTGTTGAGGATGACGCTTTCTTGTTTCCAGGGCTGAATTTCGTTCATATTAAATCAATAGATAGCGATGAGAAAAAGAGTGTAGAGTCCGGGGCGTTGTCGGGGCGCAAGGCTGGCGCCCTGATTTTACTATAGCATAGCGAAAGAGTACGATCGCGGTCAATATTTCAACTGTTGAATATTCGCATATCCGCCGCGAACTGCCTCGCCGACACCGCTTTGCCAGGTGGCACTATCCACCACTGTCCAGGTGAAATTCGCCGGCAACTGAGTCGGCGCGATCGCACCCTCGAAAGAGGCATGAACCCCGTCCAAGGCGATGGGAATCACCTGGATTTGTCGCAGTTGCAATGTCTTTAAATCGAACAAAACCCGCGCGATCGCCTGTTCCGGCCTGGGTTTCAAATAGGGGTGGATGAAATTCCCCAAACTCTCGAACAGCACCCCCCGCTTTCCCGAAAGGGACTCCACAATTTGCACCGCCTCCCACTTGTGGGAGCCGTGTCCGAAGACGATATCGCCCTCAAACTCGCGGATAAATTGTCGCCCCGTTTCGACCAGTATTTTCTGGGTTTCTTCGTTCCAACTGTGGATGGAAAGAATCCGCAGATCCGCATCGGCATCCCGGAGCGATCGCATCACCGTTTCTCTGTCGGAAATACAGGCGACGTAGGTGCAATCCCCGCCCCCCACATACCAACTCGCGAACGCCACCCGCACCCGCCGCTTCCCGACTTTTATCGTTTTGATGTAGGCGTTTTTTTCAGACCCCACACCGTGCCAAGCCCAGCGAATTTTCAACCGCAATCCCAACCGTTCCAAATGCCGCGCCGACATCAGCGCCCCGTCCATCCCCTCGCCGACGATACAATCGCGGATGTGATTATTCGCCAAACCAATTAAATTGAATCCCCGCCGATAAGCCGCTAACAAATTGTCGGGATGGGAGACGAACGCATAGACATTTTCCTGCTTCGGTTTCCAGAATTCGCTGCATTCGGTTCCCACCGTCGTTTCCCAGTTGATAAACGAGAGGTCGCCGCGATAGGATTTCCCCGTCGGATCGAAGCGATCCAACGCCTTGCCAAAATCCGCTTCCACCCCTTCCGGATAGTAATTCGCCGGCAGCATTTCAGTCAATGGCAAAGGTTGCTGGTGGGAAACCGCCATCCCCGTATCGCCCACCCCCCGCACGTCCAAAAATTCCGGCGCCGAAGTGCGATCGAGCGGCACCGCTTCTGCGGCCGATTTCGCCGGACTGCCGAAGGCGACGATCGCCCCCAATACAACATTTAAAAATATCCTCAGTTTTCTGAATTTATCGTTTTTATCCATTTTCTTACCTTGACTGATCTAGAAACCGGGTTTCTCAGAAGATCTCGAATCTCAACCCGAGTGCCGGGTAGAAACCCGGTTTCTTCCCCCCCACCGATCGCTCTAGAAACCGGGTTTCTCAGAAGATCTCGAATCTCAACCCGAGTGCCGGGTAGAAACCCGGTTTCTTCCTCCCCACCGATAACTCTAGAAATCGGGTTTCTCAGAGAAACTGCAATTTCCCCCCCGAGTGGCCGGTAGAAACCCGGTTTCTTCCCGCAAAGCGCTATATGATCGTAAAAGATAGTTTACAAAAGTTCATTAAGATGACGGCGACCCAATCCTCTCCGAGTATTTCCCGCGATTTCGAGTTCGAGTCCTGGACGTGGCGCGATCGCGCGATCCGCTACACCGTCCGGGGAACCGGCCGGCCCCTGATTTTGATCCACGGCTTCGGCGCCTCCATCGGCCACTGGCGGCACAATATCCCCGTTTTGGCCGAGGGGGGATACCGGGTGTTTGCCCTGGATTTGCTGGGGTTCGGGGCCTCTGAAAAACCCGCCGTCGATTACAGTTTGGACCTGTGGGAAGAACTGCTGCGGGACTTCTGGGCCGAACACATCGGCGAACCGGCGGTCTTTGTCGGCAACTCCATCGGGGCCCTGCTGAGTCTGATGGTGGCGGTGGACCACCCGGAGATCTGCCGTGGGGCGGTTTTGTTGAATTGTGCCGGGGGACTCAACCACCGTCCGGAGGAGTTGAATTTTCCCCTGCGGGTGATTATGGGGACCTTTACCAAGTTGGTGAGCTCTCCGGCGATCGGACCGTTCGTGTTCAACCAAGTCCGCCAGAAACGTCGCATCCGCAACACCCTGCGCCAAGTTTACGGCAACCGGGAGGCGGTGACGGATGAATTGGTCGATTTGCTCTACGAACCTTCCAACGACGCGGGAGCGCAGCAGGTGTTCGCGTCGATTTTGACGGCCCCGGCCGGCCCCCATCCGTCGGAACTTCTGCCCCGCCTGGAGCGTCCTTTATTAGTAATCTGGGGAGAGGATGACCCCTGGACTCCCATCAAGGGCGCCCAGATTTATCGGGATTTGGCGGCAACCGGCGCCCCCGTCGAGTTTGTTTCCATTCCCAAAACGGGCCACTGTCCCCACGACGAACGGCCAACCGTGGTGAACCCGCTGATTTTGAATTGGTTGAGAACGATTGACACGTCGGTGTGAGGCGCGGACGGTGACTCAGAGGTGGGTCTCACCCCCCGATCGCCCCGGAAATGGACCCGAGCAAATGTCTCATTCGTCGGTGTGTGGAGAGGGTTAAATATCACTGGATTTTTAAGGGTTTTCGGCGATCGGAAGAATTTTTTTCTTCAAAAGTGTTGACAAACTGATGGGGGGTTGGCTAGAGTTACTAGCGTGTGAGGAGCGAACCAGCGAGGGCACCGAGACGAAACACGGCCAGTCGTCGGTGTCCTTTCTGAAAAAAAGGAAAATAATGTCTCTGTTTAATACGTGTCATTCCTGTGTGTGGTGTGAGGATGATATCTGGCGGTCAGATGTTCTGGCCGCTTTAGTTGTTGCAACTTCCATAAACTCAAATTGATGGATTTGGGACGTTTCGGTTTGGGCGCGACGATCGCCCCGGGGCGAGTTCAATTGCACAGAAAAGGACAAAAAACGATTAATTTAATGTTTATTTTACAATTGGGCCGGAATTTTTGCACCGAGAAGTTGTCCGGTTCGAGCCCGGAAGTTTAGTCAAATGTCTGAGTATTTTGCAACCGTGGCTCGCGGGTTGGAACCGATGGCGGCAAAGGAGTTAAAACGGCTGGGGGCGGCCGGGGTTGAAGCGGAGTTTGCCGGGGTCAATTTTAGCGGCGATCGCGCCCTACTTTATCGGGTTAATTTGTGGGCGAGAACGATTTTTCGCGTCCTGGTTCCGATCGCCAAATTCCCCTGTCCGGATGCCGATCGCCTCTATCGAGAAGTGCAGAAAATTGATTGGGAACAGTACCTTCACCCCGACCAAACTTTGGCCGTTCACTGCACGGGAAGCAATACGAAGCTCAACCATACCCACTTTACCGCCTTGCAGGTCAAAAATGCGATCGTGGACCGGCAGCGGCGACAATTTGGGCGACGATCAACAGTAGATCTCAGCGATCCGGACTTGCAAATTAACCTCCATATCCACCGCGATCGGGGCATTCTCAGCCTCGACAGTTCCGGGACCAGTCTCCACCGCCGGGGATACCGCCCCGCCGTCGGGAAAGCCCCCCTGAAGGAAAGTTTGGCGGCGGCGTTGTTGGAGTTTGCGGAGTGGGACTGCGATCGCCCGTTTTTGGACCCCTTGTGCGGTTCGGGAACGTTGCCTTTGGAGGCGAGTTTGAAGGCGTTGAACGTCGCCCCCGGACTGTTTCGGGACAGCTTCGGGTTCATGAAATGGCCGGATTTCGATGCGTCGCTGTGGCAACAGATCCGCCGGGATGCGGAGGATAGCCGACGCGAAGAATTGGGGGTTTCAATTGTGGGGTGCGATCGAGATCCGGAGGTACTCGCCCAAGCCGAGTATAACGCCCGACAGTGCGGGGTGGGCGATCGCCTGCAGTTGGTGCGATCGGAATTGTCGGAGGTGGAACCCCCGGCGGATGGAGGGATCATTGTTTGCAACCCCCCCTACGGCGAACGGTTGGGAAATGTCGAGGAGTTGGGGGAATTATATCAGCTTTTGGGGGATCTTCTCAAGCAGCGGTTTAAGGGCTGGACGGCATATATTTTTACGGGAAATAAGGAACTCTCGAAGCGGATCGGTTTGAGGACGTCGAAACGCATTCCTCTGTACAATGGGGCGCTGCCTTGTACGCTATTGAAATATGAATTATATTGACCCCCCCCAGCCCCCATCCCCCCCAGCCCCCCTTTGAAAGGGGGGAGAATTTCCCTTTCCCAGTCTCCCTTTCTAAGGGGATTTTTGACGATTGATATCAGATCCGGTTATTTACCCGCCCCCCCTCATCCCCCCCAGCCCCCCTTGGTAAGGGGGGAGAATTTCCCTTTCCCAGTCTCCCTTTCTAAGGGGATTTTTGAAGATAAAATTTAACCGCGATCAAGCGAATGTGGAATTGCCAAAATCCGGGGGAACGTCTTGCCAACGTCCCTGGCCGATCGCCTGAATTGCCTCTTTTAAAATCACGTCTCCAGTGTACAGTGCCCGACCGACAATTACACCCGTAACGCCGAGGGGTTCCAATGCCAATAACCCCAACAAATCGGTAATGGAACTGACGCCGCCCGAAGCGATTATCGGAATTGAGACGATTTCCGCCACTTCTCGCAGGGCGTCTTTGTTGGGGCCTTGCAGGGTCCCGTCCCGGTGGATGTCGGTGTAGATAATGGCCGCGACGCCCAACTGTGCCATCCGGTGGGCGAGATCGGTGGCTTCCACCTCGGAGGTTTCCAGCCATCCCTTGGTGGCAACTTTGCCGTTGCGGGCGTCGATACCCACGGCGATGCGTCCGGGAAACTCCCGGCACAATTCGGCGACTAATTGGGGATTTTCCACGGCCACCGTCCCCAAAATGGCCCGTTCCACGCCCAAATCGAACAGGGCGGCGACGGTTTCGCGCGATCGCAGTCCGCCCCCCACCTGCACCGGAACCTCCACGGCCCGGGCGATCGCGCCGATCGCCTCGTGGTTGGTGGGTTCCCCCCGCTTGGCCCCGTCGAGATCGACCAAGTGGAGGCGGGTGGCACCCTGGGCGACCCACTCGCGGGCCACGGCGACGGGATCTTCGTTGAAAGTCTCGGAGCGATCGTAGTCTCCCTGGTACAGACGCACGCAGCGCCCCTCCAACAGGTCGATCGCGGGTATTACGTTCATGGATAATTCGGGCAGATAAACGACAGCAATTATAGCGCTACGCGGAGGAGGCGACCGGAGGCGGAGGAGGCGGAGGAGGCAGGGGGGGCAGGGGAGAATCTAAAATCTAAAATCTAAAATCTAAAATCTAAAATTCCCGACTCCCGACTCCCGACTCCCGACTCCCACCCTTCAACGACTTTGCCGGATGGGAATTTCGATCCGAAACTCCGAACCCTTGCCCTTCTCGGAGGTGCAGTCCAACTCTCCCTTGTGGCGATCGACGATAATTTGGTAGCTGACGGACAATCCCAATCCGGTTCCCATCCCCACCGGTTTGGTGGTGAAAAAGGGGTCGAAAATGCGCGATCGCACCTCTTGAGTCATCCCTTCTCCGTTGTCCGCGATGCGGATCACCGCCCGATTGTCGTCCGCGATCGCCGTGGTAATCGTAATTTGCGGGGGTTGGTGAGTCCCTTCGTCCCCCAAACATTGTAAGGCGTCGATCGCGTTGCTGATGATGTTAAAAAACACCTGGTTGAGCTGTCCCGGATAGCATTCGATTTTGGGCAGATCGCCGTAATTTTTGGCGATCGCAATTTCCGGGCCGCCGGGGGACAGTTGCAGGCGGCCGTTGAGAATCGTCAGGCTGCTGTCGAGTCCTTGGTGGATGTCCGCCTCTTTCATTTCCGCCTCGTTCAGGCGGGAAAAATTCTTCAAGGACTGGACGATAGCTTGGATGCGTCTCGCCCCCGTCTCGACGGAATTCATCAATTGGGGCAGGTCGTAGGTCAAGAAATCCAGGTCGATTTCCTCGATCAATTTCTCGATTTCCGGCGATTGTGCGTTGTGTTTCTGATAGGTTTCGATCAACAACAGCAGGTCGCCGACATATCCCCGCAGGTGGGCGACATTCCCCAAAATAAACCCGACAGGGTTGTTGACTTCGTGGGCGACTCCGGCAACGAGTTGCCCCAGGCCGGACATTTTCTCGCTCTGAATTAATTGCGTTTGGGCGCGTTTGAGTTCTTGCAGGGTGCTCTCGAGTTCTCGGGTTTTTTGTTGCAGGTGAGTTTCGGCCCGTTTGAGTTCGGTGACGTCCATGATCGTCCCGAACAGTCCGACGACCGGACCGCCCCCGTCCCGTACCGCTTTCACCTTGATGTGGACGTGGCGGGGGGGGTCGCAGGAAAGTCGCGCCTCCACCTCCGCCGGGGTTCCATCCGTGACCGTCTTCCCGAGGGCGGTCTGAATCCGATCGCGGTCGTCGGGGTGGTAATATTCCAGGGATTCGGGGATGCCGGGGGGACCCCAATCGCGATCGCGGTTGAAAATCCGGAAGACCTCGTCGGACCAGATAATCGTGTTGTTGCAGGCATCGTATTCCCAATTACCGATATGGGCTAATTCTTGGGCTTCCTTGAGGGCCTGGGTGGTGCGCTGCAGGGCCGCTTCGGCTTGTTTGCGATCAGTGATGTCGGTGTGAGATGCGATCGCCCCGATCACGTTGCCCTCACCGTCTTTAATGGCATTGGCCCGCAGGAGAATTTGTTGGCGGCGATCGTTTTTGGAGCGCTGTTCGACTTCGCCGATCCAACTCTCTCCCCGGTTGAGGGCGGCAAAGATTTCGGGTACGATGGTGGGGTCGATGAAGGTGGCGGGTATGCCTCCAAATTCGTTGAATTCTTCCGCCGTTTCGCAATCGAACATCCGCGAAAATGCCGGATTTTGATAAAAGTGATGGCCTTGGGCGTCGGCGATGCCGATGGCGTCGCTGGAACATTCGACCGCCTGCTTGTACAGCATCAACGTGGCTTCGATCTGCTTGCGTTCCGTCACGTCGCGGCAGATGCACACCATCCCCGCCTCCGTCAGCGTCAGGGACACCTCTTGCATGAAGGACGTACCGTCCCGGCGTCGGCTCTGGACTTCCCCCTGCCACTGACGTTCGGCTTGGATCTGGGGAACGATGTCCCGCTCCATGCGTTCGATCTCCTCCGGTTCGTAGAGTTCCCGCCAGGTTTTCCCCAGCAGTTCCCCGGGTTCGGAATAGCCGAACATTTTCAGATAGGCGCGGTTCACATAGGTGAATTCCTGCTGGTGATTTTGAATGGCAATGCCGTCGCTGCTGCCTTCGATCGCCGCGAGCCGCTGTTGCAGCAATTCCGCCGTCTGCAGGCGGTCGCCGATGTCCTCGAACAGTCCGAGTACCCCCACCACGTTGCCGTGGCGGTCGTGGAGGGGGATTTTGCTGGTTTCGACGATCCGCACTTCCCCCGTCGGCAGGTGTCGCGTGCCCCGGACGCGGAGTTTGGGGCGTTGGCTGGCGATCACCTGGCGATCGCCGGCCCGGTATTCTTCGGCTTCTTCCTTCGTCCAGGATAAATCGTCGTCGGTTTTTCCCACGATTTCCCGAGGGTGGTGCACTCCCGCGGCGAGGGCGAACAGGCGGTTGCATCCCAGATAGACTGAGTTGCAATCTTTCCAAAAAATCGCCTGGGGGACGTGATCCATCACCAACTCTAGCAGGCGGTGGGAGTCTTCCGGGGACGAGTTTTCCCGGTGGGATAATTGCGTTCTCAGGTTTTGGTTTTCCCGTTGCAGCGACGCGACAGAATGGCGCAATTCTTGCAATTCCCGTTGGAGGGATGCGATCGGTTCTTCCGATCGCAAATCGTAGGGTTCGGAACCGACCCTCGATGAATTCTGGGTCCCGATCGCATATCGATTAAATTTTGACCCGCTTTCAGCTTCAACCATTCCATCCTCGCTCGTTCGATATTTTGCTCTCACTCCAAACCACCCTCGACACCGTTCCGCCTTCCCGCCGACTCCGGGAAATTGAGTTGATTAATTATACTCTGTCGCACTCGCAGCTACTTCTCGCCTGCCACAAAATGGAGGCGGGGAGGGTGGGCCACATCGGCGTCCGCACTTGCGCCGACCGCAGCGCCTCCGCCGTCCAAGTATTGCAATTTCGGGCGATCGAATACCGATCTTCCGCTTCATAAAAACTGTCCCTTACTCCGTAGCCCGGGCGGATTTTGATCGGTTCTCCACCGGCATCCGTCGCGAAGGAATTTTTCAGAATTTTGACCAATTGTAAATAATTTTTTCGACTGATTTTGATGCAGTTGGATTCGGCCCGGTCGGGCAGGGTTTCGTATCCCTGCACCCGCATCACCGAAGCCGTGGGACTCAGCAACGCCCGCAGGGCGACGGTCGGCTTCAAGTCCGCCAGGGTCGGGGCTTGTAGGTACACCTGGCGATCGCCCCACCCCAGGGCGAGATATCGATAATCGGCGTCGGGATTGCGCCCGATTTCCGCCAAATTGAGAAACTGATTCCAATCGAAAACCGACGTTTTGACCGGCACAAAAATATCGGTGTGAAATGGGTTGGCACTCAGGTAAATGGCGATCGCGCAGTCGTTTTGATCCGCGCTCCGCCACGGCCGGGGCAGCAGCGCCCCCCCCAACAAGGCGACGAATAGAGAAAGAAAGCCGATCCCCCCCCAACGTAGTATCCAGAGTAATTTAGATTTCATTGGTTCGGAAAATTTGAGCCGCACCCCTGTGTTTTGAATATACAAGAAAAGGGGCGCGAATTTTTCACGCCCCAATTGTCGAATGCTATGATTGGGTTAAATTGAGATTATTTGATCGCGATCGCTTCCCGTTCTTCTGAAGCTTCTGCTTCCACGGGTGCAGTTTCGACCGCCGCTTCATCCCCGAGGTCGAAGTCGCCGCCGGGGGCTTCCGGATGCTCCCCACCGCCAACCGTGCGACGGCGGGCATAAAACACGCCGCCCGCCACTGCCAACCCGGCCGCACCGGCGCCGAACCGGGCGATGCGGAGATCGGATTTGAGGGGTTTGATTTGACTCCAGAACGAGCCCTCGGAGGTCGTAGAAGTGAAGTCAACTCCCTTGTTTTTGCTGCTGAACAGACAGGGGCCGGCGGCGGCGGGGGCGGTGCTGAAAACGGTTCCGCCGGCGATCGCCAGAACAGATGCCAGTGCTGCAAATTGTTTCATGGTTATCGGTGGTAATATGAGTGCTTTGGAAAGATTGGTTACTCATGTTAGCACCGTTTTGAAATTTTGGAATGTATCCGATCCGGCAAATTGCCATTTTCGCCGACTCGAATTCCCCCGGAAACCCCGTTCAGAAGGATTTCCCGGTCGCCCCGAGGTCGAGATCTGGCCATCGGCTTTCGGCAACCCTTGAGAGCCCGTCGTCGGGAGGGTTCGGGATTTTCAACGCCGCTCCGAACCGTCCGGGCGACGGCCACACCGTCTCAACTGGCGGCAACTCGCGGAGCTGCACACACCAACCGGATCAGCGACAGGGAAACGGCGTCGGCGATCAGTTCTTGCAGCATCCGGCCCACTTGTCGGGTTTGTTCCTTGTAGCCTTCTTTCAGAGCCGTGTCGCACCCCGGTGGCAAAAATTGTTGGACTCGAGCCAGGGCTTGATTTCTGTCGATGGAACTGACGGTCGCTTTGGGTAGGGTCGCCAGTTGGCGATCAAGTTCCTGGATGACGAGAAGATCCAGATTCTGATACTCAAACCATACGGTTTCCAAAGAAGACATATTCATGAGGACACTCTGTAAATCTAGAAAGCACGCACACTCGATTGCTCGATTTGTCTTTAGGGGAGAGTCCGCCGGTTTATGCATCTCCAATCAAAAGGCCGTCACTTCAGTCCATTTGCACCCGGATTCAAGATGTATCAGAAACAACAAAAACTCCTCTCGCCAAAACGTTCCTCTATATGTGCGACACCGATTCCCCTACCTTTAATTTTTTCTGCTCTGAAACGGGAAGTCAACAGTGGATTTACTGAAAAATGAAGGTCGCGATCGGGTAATGACCCAAAATCACTCCGTAATTTTACGGAGCGATCGCCGTCATCGCATCCAACCGTCGGGGCGAATTGCAAATTGCCCCGACCGCAAAGGGCAATAATTACCCTAAATCTGACAGAAATTTGCGGATTCTCTCTGGGGTTCCTCAAATGGGGAGACTGCCTGGGGATTCGCTTCCGCCTCGGCTGATCTTTTCGGAAACTCTCCCTTTTGATAGGCGGCAATTTGTTCGGGCGTCAGCAAGTCCATAAAATCGGCTAATTCGCCGTAGGTGATGCACCGGACTTCCGGCTGTCCGCAAACCGACTCCGCGAACCGGAACATCGCATTCCAATAGGCCCCGTTATTCCAGGCGGAAAAGTGGTGGCCGATGTGGACGGGGGCGCGATTGCCCTCGTCGTTGGCCTTGAAATAGTTCATGTAGGTCTGATAGGTGTCCTCCTCGTAGAATTTTGCATTGGCAGAATTGGGTCGGGCTTTCGAGTGGGCGTAATAAAAATTGTAGTCCATCGACAGGACATTTTTGCCACTTTTTGCCGTCCTCAAACTCGCCAGCGGAAAATTCCAAACCCCATTTTGCTTTTGGGGCCAGTAGTCGGCTTGGGCGACCTGGCTGGTATCGTAGCGAAATCCCTTCTTTTGCAGGGTTTTGTACAATCCCGATCCTCGCCCCAATTCCGGTGCGCGAAAGCCTTCAATTGCGGCGCGATCGAAGGCGAGAGAACCGTCCAAATTGTTGATTTTGTAGGAATCAAAAATCAAGCGATCGAAAGCGTCAAATTCTTTCGTCCAGTCCGCCTCGCTCCAGCGACTGCCGTCGAAGTGTCCGACGGCGTGGGAGGCGATTTCGTGACCCTCTTGATAGGCAAAATTGAGTTGATCTAACCGCTGTTTGACTTCCTCGGTTGTCCCTCCCCAGCCGATCGCGGATCGTCCGACTCCCTTGCCGGCTGGAGCGTCGTAAAGTTGGCGATCGCCATCGTTGATAAAATAAACCGCGCTGATAAAATAGGTGAACCGCAGGGGTATCCCTTTCGCCTCCATTTCTTTGGCGAAATTCCGCGATTTATTCCAGGCGTCGAGCGATCGCGATCCGTCAAAAGCCAACAACACGAATTGCGGCGGACGGCCTTCGGGAAGGTCAATTAACCCTTCATCCCGCATCAGACCGAATAAAAACTGCGAATTCCAGCGATTTGAATGGCAGGAAGTCCCCCCACCCCGTTTTTGACAGGCGGCGATCAACGTCTCGGGAAACGGCCCCAGGGCGTTTTTTCCTTCCACGCAGTAACTCGCGATGCGGTTGAAGCGGGCACCGTCGGGACATCGACCTGTTCCGTAGGCGTTTAAAAATAAATCCTCGGACCAGCGATCGGACCGGCAAGCCGAACCGCCGCCCCAGTCGAGGCACTTTTGAACCATTTTTTCGGTGAACGGTCCCAAAGCCGTCCGGCCGTCCGAACAGAAATAGCCACCCCCGTCGTTGACCGATTTTCGTTCAAATTGGACGGGTGTGGCGATCGCCTCCTGAGATGTTCCGAAAACGGTCTGTTTCGAGGTTGCGGCGCGATCGCCCCAATTTCCACAGCCGGAAAGCAAGAGTAAAGACCCCAATCCCAGCAAACTGCGGGACAACAATTGTATCGATTTCACGTCCTAAATTTTGTCGCTAAAAGGAACGCACCGTTTATATCACAATTTTTAGCGCAAATATAGTTTGAATCCGGAAAATTTCGGTAACAACTGGCGATCGGGGGAGGGACGAAATTGTTTTTCCGTTATCCTTCCCCAAGTCCTAATTGCTGCGGAGGGCAACGATCGGATCGAGTTTGGCGGCGCGTCGGGCGGGCACGACTCCGAAAAATAATCCGATACCCCCGGAAACGCCCACCGCTACCGCGATCGCAGCCGTCGAAATTCCGGCTTCCAAAGGCGTCAGCATCCCCACAATTAACACGCCACTAATTCCCAATCCGGTGCCGATCGCGCCCCCCGCTGCGGCTAGGATCACCGCTTCGATCATGAACTGAATTAAAATGTCATTTTGGGACGCACCAATTGCTTTCCTTAAACCGATTTCTTGGGTTCTTTCGGTGACGGAAACCAGCATGATATTCATGATGCCAATTCCGCCAACTAATAAGGAAATCGAAGCCGTCGCCGCCAGCATCAATGTCAGGGCTCCGGTAATTTGTCCGAGGGTGTTCATCAGGTCTTTTTGGTTGCGGACAGTAAAATCATCTTCGTCGGTAATTTTGTGCCGCAGCCGCAGGAGATTTTCGATTTGAAATTGTGCCGCCCGCATCTGATCTTCATTTTGAATCGAAACGGAAATAAACGTCACTTGCAAGCCGTAGGGTGAGGTGCGTCCGACGATGCGGTTGGCGACGGTGGTGATGGGGACGAAGGCGTTCATATCTTGGTTGCTGCCGAATGTCGATCCCTTCGGCTGCATGACTCCGATCACTTGTAATGTGATGTCTTTGAGTCGGACTTGTTTGCCGATGGGATCTTCATTTCCGAACAGTTGTTCGGCGATTTCAGAACCCAGGGCGACAACCTGTTCGTTGCGTTTGATATCCAAGTCGGTGATAAACCGCCCCCGGGCGACATCGAAGTTCCGAACTCGCAAATATTCGGGGGTAGTTCCGATCAGAGAAGCGGTGGCATTTTTACTCCGATAAGACATCAATTCGCTGGCATTCAAGGAGGGTGCTACAGCCTCGACGGAGGGGACTTGTTCCGCGATCGCTTCCGCATCTTCCCAAATTAAATTTTGGGGCGGATAGACGGGCTGGCGTTGCGCCTCTGGGCTTCCCGGGACGATAAATAGGACGTTGGGACCGAGAGAATTAACCTGATTGTTGACAAAACTTTGCGCCCCTTCCCCGATGCCGATCATGGCGATGACGGAGGCATTTCCGATGATGATTCCCAGCATCGTCAGGCTGCTTCGCATCTTGTTGGCAAGCAGCGTTGTGGACGACATTTTTATGCTTTCAAATATATTCATTATTTGTTGTTTTTTTCAAGGGTTATTTGTAGCGCTTTACCGCCCGGTGGGGCTGAAGCCCAACAACGAGATTTTCGTTCAATTTTGGATAGTCTTTAAATTCGGTTATTTCCGGATCGTTGTTGACGATCGCACCCGCCAGACGTTTCGGATCGTCCCGTTGAAAATGGATGATTTGGGCGGGGAAAAATACGGTGCGGTAAGCATCGATTATCTCTCGCTCCGACAAGCCTTCCTGATTTCTGGATAACGCCCGTTTCAGGGCAGTTTGAAAACCGCAGTCGATCCAGATTGAAAAGTCGTAATTATTTATGAATTTTTGCTGTATCAGATAAATCGCCTCCAGTACAATCACATCCACATTTTTAAATTGATAAAGGTGTCGGCGATAGGCGGTGTCCGTCTCCTCTAAAAAGTCGGTTTCAAGGCGGATCGATCGCCCATCGCGCAATGGCAAAACGAGTTGGGAAAACATCTCCTCGAAACGGAAAGCATTTTGATAGAAATGTTCGCCGGGATTGTCAGAATTGAACCGCCGTTCGGGAAGGTTCAGCCAGCCGTCTCCGTGGATGGCGATCGCATTCATCCCCGCCGCCTTCAAACCCTCGATAATCTTAGCCGTGAGGTAGCCTTTCCCGCAGCCGTCGATGCCGCTGAGGGCGACCAAAATACTGCGCCTTTTGGGAGTGCGATCGCGGATTGGCAAAATCGAATTGATACTATCGCGAATATCGGACATTTTCCGTTATGCTGAAATCGGTTAATTTATTTGACGATCTCTTCCAAACTCTGCCCTTCTGGCAACTCGATAAACACGCGATCGCCCGTCGTAATTCCCTCCAAAATTTGGATCTCATTTCCGATCTGCGATCCCAGGGTCACGGGGTAAAATTCCGGTTCCCCGTTCTCGTCGGGAAGCAGCACCCCCGTCTCTCCTTTATTGGTGACGATCGCCACCGTCGGAACCACCAGGGCATTGTCGAGGGTGTCCCCCACAAACCGCAAATTCACGTTCATTCCCGACTGCAATTGATCCTGTCCCGTCTGGATATCGATGCGGACTTGGAACAGGGTCACGTCCCGCTCTTTCACCGCTTCCGGCGCGATCAAATGCACTCGCCCTTCAAACACTTGATCCGGGTACGCATCCGCCACAATTTCCACTTTTTGATCGGGTCGAAGTTGGGAAATATCCGCCTCGGGAATTTTCGCCAAAACTTCCAAATCCTTCGCCAAGGCGACAATCGAAGTCGAGGTCGCCGACGTCGCGTCCGATGCCGAAGTAGCAGGGGTAACAAAGGCCCCCTCCACCGCATAGCGCTGGGTGATAATGCCGGCGAACGGGGCGCGGATGTTGCTATCTTCCACCTGCACCTGATAGAAGCGAACCTGGCCTTCCGCCTCCCGGACATCCGCCTCGGCGGCGGCGATATCTTCGGGGCGAGTTCCGTTCAACAGTTCGTCCAACTGGCTGCGGGCCTCCGCCACATCCGCCTCGGCCTGGGCGATCGCTTCCGGGCGGGTGCCGTTTTCCAATTTTCGCAAATTCTGGCGTTCCTGTTCCACGGCGGCTTCCAACTGGTCGATCTGCGATCGCCGATTTTCCCGCAACTGTTCGATTCGCTGTTCCGCCTCGTCCTGCAGGGCTTCCAGGCGACGGCGATCGCGCCGATACTGGTCCAGGGCATCCTCGGAGATCGCCCCCTGAGCCCTCAAACTTTCGTATCGCCGAACCCGTTCCTCGGCCAATTCCAACTCGGCCAAATTCGCCTCCAGTCGCGCCTGGGCCTGTTCGATCTCGTTCTGAAAACTCCCGGTTCGGGCGTCCGACAGGCGACTTTCCGCCTCTTCCAGTCGCGCCCGGGCTCCGGCGACTTCCTCCCGGCGGGTTCCGGCTTCCAACTCGTCCAGACGCGCCCGCATCCGATCCAACCGTGCCCGCGCCGCCGCAATTTCCTCGGGACGGCTTCCGGCTTGCAATTTATCTAAATTGGCTTCGGCCCGCTGCAACCGGGCTTCGGCTTGGCGGAGTTGGGCTTCGATTTCATTGCTTTCCATCCTGGCGATGACCTGGCCCGCCGCCACGCGATCGCCCTGTTCGACGTATAATTCCTGTAGGCGACCCTGGGTTTTCGGGCTCAGGTTGACCCGCCGCACGGGCTGCACCACGCCACTGGCCGAGATCCGCACGGTCAGGTCCTTCGCCTCCACCGGAACCGTCAGGGTTTCCACGGTTTCGAGTTGGCCGGAGTTGCGATTGAAGACCTGATACCCGACGACGGGCAGGGCCACGACTCCGGCAGCGATCGCGGCGACGGCCCAAGTTTTCGGTCGGCGCAGGGGCGATCGTTTCGGTGTATCGGCTGTAAAATCGTGTTTGACGGCGCCGTTCGGCGATTCCGTCTCCCCTTTGGGACCCGTTAACATATCGATTGCTCCATTCACGTTGCGGACGCGATCGCGATTTTTGCCACAACTTGACTCGTCCGCTATCTATCAATTTTACCTAAATCATCGCGAGAAAACGGGTCGAACAACACACCAAACCCCCCGGCGGATTCCCGAACGATCCGGAACGAGGATACAATCCAGTCGGGTGGGCTAGGCGCGGCCGTAATCTTTCGGAACAACCCACAACATTTCATCGGCCCCGTAACCCACCATAAAAATTCAAAATTCAAAATTCAAAATTCAAACAACTATTGAGGCGGTGTTGAAATTTCATTAACGCACCCTACTGGTGCGACTCGGACGCCACACGGAAGCGATCGCCTTTTACAAACAATCTCTGGAAATCGCACGGGACATCGGCGACAGACGGGGGGAAGCCTATTCTTTAAACAATTTGGGCAACGCTTACTATTCCCTCGGACGCCACACGGAAGCGATCGCCTTTTACGAACAATCTCTGGAAATCTTTCGGGACATCGGCGACAGACGGGGGGAAGCCTATTCTTTAAACAATTTGGGCGAAGCCTATGATGGTTTAGAAGACTATCAACAAGCTCTTTCTTTCTATCAACAAGCCTTAACCATCGCCGATGAGATTCAATCCTCACTGAGACAAGCCGAAATCTGGTATAACTTCGGCAAAACCCTCACCAAATGCGATCGTATTCCCGACGCCCTTGGTGCCTACCGCAACGCCCGCCAATTGTATCAACAACTGCAACTCGAACACAAAATCGAAGAGTGCGACGTCGCCATCCAACAATTGGAAACGCCGCCGCCGTCGCCTCTCACCCCCTGGCAAAAACTCCGCCAGTTGTACCGCCGTTTCGTGCAATTCATCCGCAATTTATTCAGTTAAAAGATTTCTTGCCCTCACCCCCGGCCCCTCTCCCAATTTTGGGAGAGGGGAGAAAAGCCGGGTTTTTGAGTTAGAAACCGGGTTTCTTTGGAAGATTTGGATGGGGATGGAGAGATGTCGTAGAAACCCGGTTTCTAGAGTTGTCGGTGGGATGATGCGATCGCTTTCTATTCCCTATATTCCGCGAGGGTATCATCCGCCATATCCCCAAGACCATGATAAAATAGTCAAATGAAGCGATCGCTCTTAAAAAACCATGTACACGACAATTCCCGTCGAAATCCCAACCAGTGCATTTTCAGCCCTGCGGAAGAATCCCGATGAATTTGTCCGAGAAATGCGAATTGCGGCGGCCGTCAAATGGTACGAACTCGGGGACATCTCTCAAGCCAAAGCCTCCGAAATTGCCGGGTTAAGTCGCGGCGAGTTTATCAATGCTTTGTCCCGCTACAAAGTTGACTTCATGCAGTATACAGAAGCCGAATTAATGGAAGAGTTGGAAATCTAACGTCGCCCCGGACAATTTTTCACTCGCCCTCACCCCCGGCCCCTCTCCCAACTTTGGGAGAGGGGAGAAAAGCGATAACCTGATGTTGGGTTTCATTCCTGTTCAACCCCACCGACCAACTGGATGTGATATAATTTTGGGTTGAAACTATAATTGATTCGAGTCAAGTTTAAGGGAAAAAATGCTAGTTAGTGTTCAAGGAATTTACCGAAATGGACGGATCGATTTAATCGAAAACCCCAATAATATGCCGGAAGGAACTCGTGTAATTGTCACGTTTGTCGAGTCGAGTGAAATTGACTTAGCATCTCAAGGAATTGACCGCACACAAGCCGAATTTCTCCGCGCCAGTTTGGCGACGTTCTCAGAGGACTGGGATAGCCCTGAAATGACCATTTATGACAACTATGACGCAGCCAAAGCCAACAGTTAACCGGGGAGAAGTCGGGCAAAAACTTCCTCTCCATCTGTCACCTGCCCTCGGGAAATTTGCTCCGTCCCCACTGCAATTTTTTGACGGAGTTCGGACAAACGCATCTCATCCCGTTGGCGATTCTGTTCTTTCAGCAGTTCCAAAGCCGCCGCGATCGCATCTTCTGCCGTTTGATACTTTCCCATTTGAACGAGGGACTGAATAAACTGCTCTTGTTCCGCCTGTAAAGTAATGTTCATCGTTTCCAATTCCCAGAATACCCTTTCAGCTATTATAGCAAAAAATATGATTAATAGTGTTTAATTCCAGTGTAGAAAATCGCTGTTTACCCGATAGCCACTCGCCCTCACCCCCGGCCCCTCTCCCAATTTTGGGAGAGGGGAGCCAATTCTTCTCTTGTTCCCCCCAAAATTGGGGGGCTAGGGGGGCTTCTGTGACTCGCCCTCACCCCCAGCCCCTCTCCCAATTTTGGGAGAGGGGAGAAAAGCCGGGTTTCTAGAGTCGTCGGTGGGATGGTGCGATCGCTTTTGCTATATAATGGTAGTGGATGTTTTAAATTGATGGTTATGGAAGCTGTAGAAGCCATTGCAATTGTCGATGCCCAAGGTAACTTGCAACTCGAACAACCCTTGAACTTGGCGGCAGAAAGTCGCGTCCGGGTGATTATCCTTTTAGAAAACGATCCCGATGACGAACCAAAATCCATCGTATTAGAGAGCTTGAAACAGGGTTGGCAAGAAGCCAAGGCGGGTCAAACCTTACCCCTTTCTGCTCTGTGGGATGAGGATGAGGAAAATGAGTGAAGATCGGTCAGTGTTTCAGATCGAACTATCACCAACGTTTGTCCGCAGAGTCCGAATCCTTCAGAAGCGATATCGGAATATTCGACGGGATATTGAGCCAGCGATCGAGCAACTTCAAGGCGGTCAAATTCTCGGGGAACAGATTCCAGGGGTTGGCTCGGCAGTATTCAAACTTCGGATCAGAAATCGGGATATACAAAAAGGAAAAAGTGGAGGATATCGACTGATATATTACCTCAAAAAAAGAGACAAAAATAATCCTGTTAACCATATATTCTAAATCCGAACAAACAGACATTACAGCAAAAGAAATTCGAGAAATTATATCGGAATAACCAAGCCACTCGCCCTCACCCCCAGCCCCTCTCCCAACTTTGGGAGAGGGGAGCAAAGCCGGGTTTTTGAGTAAGAAACCGGGTTTCTTTGAACGGTTCGGCTGGGGATGGAGAGATGTCGTAGAAACCCGGTTTCTAGAGTAGTCGGAGTGAGTCCCGCGTGATAACATAAAAGATCTACACCCGACACCCCAATTCATTATGGACTCATCTTTTGCCGTCACCATCCCCACCGCCCCGGAGGGTTACAAGTCCGGGTTCGTGGGGATTATCGGGCGCCCGAATGTCGGAAAATCCACCCTGATGAATCAGTTGGTGGGACAGAAAATCGCGATCACTTCCCCCGTCGCCCAGACGACGCGGAATCGACTGCGGGGCATTTTGACGACGCCGGACGCCCAAATTATTTTCGTCGATACGCCGGGGATTCACAAGCCCCACCACCAACTGGGAAAGGTTTTGGTTCAGAATGCTAAAGCGGCGATCGCATCGGTGGACGTGCTGCTGTTCGTGGTGGACGGTTCGGTGATGTCCGGCGGGGGCGATCGCTACATCGTGGAGTTGTTGGAAAATGCGGAAGTTCCGGTTATTTTGGGCTTGAATAAAGTTGACCAACGACCGACGGATTCGGGGGCGATAGAAGACAGTTATCGCCCCTTTGCGGAAGCCAATCATTGGGCGATCGCCAAGTTTTCTGCCCTGACGGGGGAGGGCGTGGAAGCCCTACAAAATCTGTTAATTGAAAAGCTCGATTGCGGCCCCTATTATTACCCGCCGGATCTGGTGACGGATCAGCCGGAACGGTTTATCATGGGAGAATTGATCCGGGAACAGATCCTCCTACAAACGCGGGAAGAGGTGCCCCATTCGGTGGCGATCGCGATCGATAAAGTCGTCGAAGAACCGACAATAACCCGCATTCTCGCCACCGTCAACGTCGAACGCCCCTCCCAAAAAGGGATTATTATCGGCAAGGGCGGACAGATGTTGAAAAACATTGGAAGTGCCGCCCGCCAGCAGATTCAAAAGTTGGTCGCCGGGAAGGTTTATTTGGAGTTATTCGTCCGGGTTCAACCGAAATGGCGGCAGTCCCGAACTCAGTTGGCGGAGTTGGGTTATCAGGTGGAAGAATAGTTCACCACTCCAGGCACAGAGGACTGGTCGAAACTATGGCTTTTCGACAATAATATCTGTAATGATATAATCCTCTGAAGAGGATTTGTGCTGTTAGCTTGGGAATTGATTCCCAAGCGGGTTTTCTTCTTCACCCAACAAAATCGTCTGATGGGCGATCGCACAAATGGTATTCAGAGAAACATTGCAGAAATATTGCTGTCTGAATTGTTCTTCTCGAATGGTGGAAAAAAATAAGTCCAACAAAGCCGATAATTCGGGATGGGAAGCGTCCGCGATCGCTCCCTTATCCGCCCGAATCAAAAACTGCCGTTTCGCCTCCCCATCCGTTTGATATTCGACCTGAAATCCCAGACATTTTAGACAATCGAACCCCCGCTTTAATGATACGTCTCCGATCTTCAACTTTGCCAGTAATTTTTGCCGGGTGACAGGTTGATGTGTCCGACTCAAATATTTGGCGATACCCACCAATGTTTCCCACACCTCAACCGGGGAGGGATTCGGGGGGTTAGAATAGGCGATCGCCAGTTTTTTACCCTGATTGAACGCCCGCCGAAACCAAATCCGCATTTCGTCCCAACTGGTCGGGCATTTTTTCAAAATCAGCGGTTTTTTGCCATTCTCTAAATCGAGAATATCTCGATTTTCGTTATTTCTTAAATCCATGATTTCATCAATTTGAATCGGTTCGGGAGTCGTTTCCGTCGCCCCAACTGCCGATCGCACCGCCACCAGTCGCGCCTCATACTGCTTTTGATGAGCATTGAAATCCAATTCCGCTATCACATCACAGCGGCCCCGGGGCAATTCATACTCGTAATGACCCCACCAAACCCCCGGAAACCCCGATTCACAAGACTCATCAAATAACTTAAAAGTTGTTTTAATATAGCGAACCTTCCGACCTCGAAGATCGGTTTGATTCTTGTTTTTAATATCGCCAAACCAGCAATTTTTGATTAGGAACTTTGGCACCGGATTTCCTATGCCGCAGGGTTCGAGTAATTTCAACTCTTGAAATAGATCATAGCCCAACTCGGAAACGGTACAGACAAAATCGGCGGTCATCACGGGTTCGAGGGACAGCAGCCCCCCCATCCGTTCACCCAGGAGGCGATCGATTCCTTCCGCAAATAACGGGATATTTTCCACCGGAAGACTCAACCCCGCCGCGTAGGGATGACCCCCAAATCGGTGCAATAAAGGGGCTTGGCTGCGAACCAATTCATACAGGTCGATATTATGAACCGAACGGGCAGAACCCCGTCCTAGTCCGGTTTCCGCTGCCCCCTCGGTACTCAATAAAATCGTGGGGCGTCCGTATTCCTGGGCAATTTGCCCCGCCACCAGTCCCAGCACCCCCACGGGCCATTGGGGATCGCTGAGGACGATCGCGTGAGTCGTTGATAAATCCAATTTCTGCAATTTTTTCTGCACATCCCAGAGGACATCTCGCTGCAACTCCTTGCGGCGGGTGTTGGCAAGTTCCGTTTCCAACGCCAATTGATGACACCGCTTTTCGTCCCGGCTGGTTAGTAATTCAACACAAAAACTGGCGTCGCCGTGGATGCGACTGACGGCATTAATTCGCGGCCCGATACCGAAGGAAATATCCGTGGGGCGATCGCCACTTCCCTTGCAAAATTTCAGCAGTTTTGCCACTCCCGGACGGGTGGGGGTTTTCAGTTGTTTTTGCAGGTGTTGAATCCCCAATTGTGCCAAATAGCGACAGTCCCCCCGAAGTTCCACCAAATCGGCGATCAACCCGATCGCCACCAGATCCAACAACGCCGACAACGGACGCCGGGGCACCTCCGGCAACTCAAAATATAACGCCTCCACCAACTTGTAAGCCACCGCCACCCCGGACAGGTAATAGAGGGGATGATCGGCGGGCAAATTGCGGGGATTAATGATGGCAGCGACGGGGGGACGAGTGTCGGGTAAGCTGTGGTGATCGGTGACGATGACATCAATTCCCAGGCGGTTTGCGAGTTCCAATTCCGCCAAATTGGTGCTGCCGGTGTCGCAGGTGACGATCAACGTGCACCCCCCCTCCGCCAAGGCTTCGATGCCCTTGGCGTGGAGTCCGTGGGAGTCGGTGAAGCGGTTGGGGATGGTGTAGGAAAGGGACTCGCCAAAAAACTCTCCCAAACCGTCCCACAAAACGGAAGTTGCCGTGATGCCGTCGGCGTCGAAATCTCCCCAAATGGCGACTTTTTCGAGGCGATCGCGGGCCGAAATTAAACGGGCGATCGCACGTTCCATTTCCGCCCCAAATTCCAAGGGACTCGCCGGTTGATAGCACTCCGTCTGCAAAAATCCCGCCAATTTTTCGGGGGTGGAAATTCCCCGTTCCAGCAGCAGTTGGGCGAGGTGATATCCGGACACCTGCGGGGCATGGCGTCGGATTTCGGGAATCAGCCAATCGGGTAATTCTAGGGAGGGACGAACCTGCCACATTGGGAGTCACGCAAACGTCATATTAACCTAATATAACAGAAAATCGCGATCACTCGAAACGAAAATTAGAAACCGGGTTTCTCATACAATCTCCAGTGAGAAAGAAAAAACCTTCATAGGAACCCGGTTTCTTCCCCACACCCGAGTCTAGAAACCGGGTTTATACTTACATTTTGGGTTGGGAAGGACGCACCCTCATAGAAACCCGGTTTCTTTTCTTGACTACCCGATTCGCCCGTTCAAATAATCCTCCATTCTCTTATTAGACGGATTGGTAAAAACCTCCGATGTCGATCCAAATTCCAGCAATTCACCCAGATACATGAACGCCGTATAATCCGAAAAACGCGCCGCCTGCTGCATACTGTGGGTGACGATCAAAATCGTGACGTGCTGTTTCAAGTCACTCATCAAACCCTCAATACTTGATGTTGCGATCGGATCGAGGGCAGAAGTCGGTTCATCAAATAGAATAATTTCCGGATTTCCCACTAACGCCCGGGCGATGCACAACCGCTGCTGCTGCCCCCCCGAAAGGTTGTAGGCTTGATCGTGAAGGCGATCTTTCACCTCATCCCACAACGCCGCCTCTCGCAAAGCCTGTTCGATTTTTTCATCGATCGCACTCCGTTTTTTCACCCCCCGCAACCGCAACCCATAGGCAACATTTTCATACACCGATTTCGGAAACGGATTCGGCTTTTGAAACACCATACTGATCCGCATCCGCACTTCGATGGGGTCGATCGCCTTTCCCAAAATATCAATTGAATCCAGTAAAATTTCCCCCTCGTAGCGATTTCCCGGATAGAGGTCGTGCATCCGGTTGAAGCACCGCAGCAGCGTCGTTTTGCCGCAGCCGGACGGCCCGATCAACGCCGTAACTCGCTTTTCCGGGACGACCAAATTGATATTTTTTAGGGCGTGAAAAGAATCATAGTAGAAGTTGAGATTTCTGACTTCTGCCTTGGCTATTTGGAGTGCGATCGCTTTATCTTTCATCTTGTAAAAATCGAAAGTCAATTCAAGTTATTTAACCCAACTCCCCCCTTACCAAGGGTTCTTTAACCCAACTCCCCCCTTACCAAGGGGGGCTGGGGGGGATTCTTCCGGAACATCGGATATCGATCTTTAACCCAACTCCCCCCTTCTCAAGGGTTCTTTAACCCAACTCCCCCCTTCTTAAGGGGGGCTGGGGGGGATCTCAAAAAATCACCATTTCACCCCCCGACGAAACTGATAGCGGATGTAAATCGCCACCCCATTCATCAAAATCGTCATCCCCACCAAAACCGTCCCCGCCGCCGCCGCGTTGGCGTGAAATTCCGGGTTCGGACGGGACACCCAATTGAACATTTGAATCGGCATCACCGTAAACGGTTCTCGCAACCAATCGAAGGTAAAAAAGGGAAATTCATTGGTAAAAGGAGACTCCGGTAAAAAGGCGATAAACGTCAGGGCGCCAATCGTAATCACCGGGGCTGTTTCTCCGATCGCCCGCGACAAACCGATGATAACGCCCGTCAAAATACTCCCGAACGAGTAGGGTAAAATATGATCCCAAATCATCTGCCACCGACTCGCCCCCAAGGCATAAGCCGCCTCCCGCAAGTGACTGGGAATGGCGCGAAGTGCCTCCCGAGTCGTCACGATAACCACCGGCAAAATCAGCAGCGCCAGCGTCAGCCCCGCCGATAAAATACTGCGCCCCAAATCCAACTGATAGACAAACAAACCGAGGGCAAGTAATCCGTAAATAATCGACGGAACCCCCGCCAAGTTGGTGACATTGATTTCGATGATATCGGCGATCCAGTTTTTGCGGGAATATTCTTCTAAATAAATACCCGCAGCGATGCCGAGGGGAACCGCAGCAAACGCCGTCACCAGCATCACCAAGGTCGTCCCCACCCAGGCTGATAAAATCCCGGCTTGTTCCGGTTTACGGCTGGGAAAAGAGGTGAAAAATTCCGGCGTGAGACGGGGTGCGCCTTCGATCGCCATTTGCAGCGTCAATCCCAACAAAACTAATATGGCGACGAAAATCACCATCAGCCCGACGATCATAAAGATGAGGTCGAACATTTTTCGCCGGGAAATGTCGGCGCGAATCGTTTCCAAACTTTCTGGCATTTTTTAGTAAATTTCTCGATAGTGTTTGGCGAGGAAATGCCCGATAATATTGAGGCAAAGGGTTATCAAAACCAGGGTCAAACCGGCTGCGAAAATCGTCCGATATTCCAGGGTTCCGTGGGGTAAATCGCCCAAACTAACTTGGACGATGTAGGCGGTAATTGTGGCAGCTTGTTCCGTGGGATTCCAGGTCAATTTCGGTTGCAAACCCGCCGCGATCGCCACGATCATCGTCTCTCCAACCGCCCGAGAAGCGCCTAAAATGTAGGCGGCGCTGATGCCGGAAATCGCGGCCGGAAACACCACCCGCAGTGATGTTTGTAGGCGAGTCGCCCCCATCGAATAGGAACCCTCCCGCAGTTCCACGGGAACCGATCGCATCGCATCTTCACTCACCGAACTGATGAAGGGCAGGATCATCAACCCCATCACCAACCCCGCCGACAGCATATTAAATCCCGGCAATTCGGGATAGACTTGCTGGAGTAAAGGCGTCACGAATAGCAGGGCAAAATAGCCGTAAACCACCGTCGGAATGGCTGCTAACAATTCCAGACAGGGTTTGATGACTTCCCGCAGGCGAAGGGGGGCAAATTCGCTCAAATAAATCGCCGCGATCGTCCCGAAGGGGATCGCCACCGACAGGGCGACAACCGTTGTCACCATCGTCCCCGAAACGAGGGGCAAAATCCCGTATTGCGGATCGCCGAAGAGGGGAGTCCACTCCGTCGCCGTCAAAAATTCAAAGATCGAAACTTCTTGAAAAAAGAGCACCGACTCTTCGATCAAAATAAACAGGATCGCGATCGTCGTGGCGACGGAAGAAAACGCCGCCAAAAATAACACCGCCTCGATCGCCCATTCCCGCACATTGCGAATCAATTTCGGATCGACTTTAAAAGATTTTTGAGTCGGTTTCAGGGTTTCCTTAACCATCAGATCTCAGCGCTGGGTTCCATCTCGTCAATTGATACAGAAAGAGCGATTAGGAAAATTGAGATCTAATCGCTCTCAATTTTATGGCAGGCAACAGGCAATAAGGTGAAAAAACTCCCACTGTCTGAGTTTCAGAGTTTTTCGATCTCCTCAGTATCCTGGCGACTGCTACCCAACTATCTCAATCAAAACTATAGTCCAGCCCGCAGGGGAACGCGACCGGTCTGACCTTTTTGGAACCGCTCCATCGCCATTTTGTAGTCGGCTGCGGGGAGGGGAACGTAGGCAACTTCACGGACATATTTGGGAGCATTATTGAGGTAGTATTCTACGAACGCCTTCACTTCCGGACGCTGGGCTGCTTTGGTGCTGACGTAGATGTAAATCGGCCGGGACAAGGGCTTGTAAGTGCCGTTGTTCACCGTTTGCGGGGAGGGTGCAACGCCGTCAATTTTAACGGATTTTATCCGGCCTTTATTCGCGTCGTAGTAGGCGTAACCGAAGTAACCCAAGGCGTTCTTATTGCGGGCGACCCCTTGGACTAAAACGTTGTCATCTTCGCTGGGGGTGTAGTCCGTGCGGCTGCTGTTGTTGTCCCCCAGAATTTCTTCGTTGAAATAGTCGAAGGTTCCGGAGTCCGCACCCGGGCCGAACAACGTAAATTGTTCGTTGGGCCAACTCGAACGGATGTCGCTCCATTTGGTGACATTTCCCTGGGATGATGCCTGCCACATTTTCTTGAGTTCAGCGGGACTCATGTTGTCCGCCCAGGTGTTTTGGGGGTTGACAACCACGGTGATGGCATCGTAGGCGACTGGTAATTCGATATAGCTAATTCCCGCCGCTTTGCACTGTTCCTGTTCCGAAGGTTTGATGGGTCGGGAGGCATCGGAAATGTCCGTTTCACCCGCGCAGAATTTCTTGAAACCGCCGCCGGTTCCGGAAATTCCCACGGTGACGCGAACCGAGCCATTTTGGGCTTTTTGGAATTCCTCCGCGACGGCTTCGGTGATGGGATATACCGTGCTGGAACCGTCGATTTTAATGGTGGAAGAACTTTGCGATCGCAGCGTGGGCACTGCCACGGAAAGGGCGGTTGCGACCAGAGCCGAAACCCCGGCCCAAGCCCAGCGGTTGGTAAACTGCATTCCTTTTAACAGCATAAGTCTAAATGTGGCTTAACCCTTGGTTATGATGTGGATTGCCTATCAGCTTAGGCCAGACATATCAAATCCAATTTAAGAACGGTTTAAAAGAAAGTTAACTAATCGCCATCTAATCAATCGCAACCATCAGCGTCGCCAATCTGACTCCCGGCGATCGCCCCATCCCGGAGGGCACAGCCGCATACCCCCGGCACTTGCTCCCTACATTAATAGCAGTTGTCTATCCGCTGCGATATGGTTCGATCCCCCATTATCCCCCTTAACAAGGGGGACTTGAACTCGATCTTTGTATCTCACTGACTTGAAAATTGCTGTAAGTCCGAGTTCCCCTGTGTCAGTTGGCGAACCCGCACACCCTCCCCCGCCGGAGAATGCCACCCATCCGATTTCTCGAAAGCTTCCGGGGAACCAGTTGCGAAACTTGCAGGGGATGGCAACGAAATCCCTCGACGGACCCGTACTTTAAACATATCCCCTACCGGAGCCGACATCATGGAACTCACCCTCACCGGATTCTTGCCCTCCCTGATCGCGATCGCCGTTTCCTTTCTGGCAGTTATCGTCTACACTTCTACCCAGGAAGAACTGATCAAACTCGTCATGGCGATCGTCGCCGCCGTCGGCCTGGTGTTGAGTCTCACCTTGGCTCACTGGATCGTGCTCTCCGGCCTGATTCTCCTCGTCCTCAAAGGCTGGAAGCTGTTTCCCAAAGAACTCCTCGCCTCCGATAACTAGAAACCGGGTTTCTAATACAATCTCCGGTCAGGAACGAAAAACCCTCATAGAAACCCGGTTTCTTCCTCCCCACCCGAGTCTAGAAACCGGGTTTCTATTTAGATCTAGATGGGAAAACGAAAGTCCTCCTAGAAACCCGGTTTCTTCCCCCCACGCGATCGCTCTAGAAACCCGGTTTCTATTTACATCTGGGTGGGGAACGAAAAACCCTCCTAGAAACCCGGTTTCTTCCCCACACCAATCAACTCTTGACGATCGCGCCAAAATCTGCTAAAACTCGGGCGTGATTTCGCAACAAACCCAGCAGGTTGAGGCGGTTGCGTTGCACCTTCAGATCCGAGTCCATCACCAGAACGCTGTCCGGCCCGTCGAAAAAGGCACCGACGGTGGGGGCGATTTCCGCCAAAGCCTCCACCAACTGCCGATAGTTGCGGGTTTCTCGGGCGGCTTGGGTTTTGGGAACTAAGGCTTCGAGCCCCTCGAAAAATGCCTGTTCCGAGGATTTGTCGAATAGGGACGGATTGACGACCGCGTGGGGTTTGAGTTGGGCGGTATCTAACTCCCCCTGTTTGGCGAGGCGGGTGGAACGGTTGACGGTTTCGTAAATAGTATCCAACGTGCCGTCGTCGCGAATTTCCTGCAAGAATAAAGCGCGATCGCGGACATCCAACAAGTCCTTCAATGCCCGTTCCGTGTATTCGAGATCTTCGTCGCCCAAAACGGCGTTTACCAGGTCGTAATCGATGCCTTTTTCGTCCTGCAAAAGGGTGCGAATCCGCTGCAAGAAGAACTCGTCCACATGATGCACCAGACCCAACATTGCATTGGGATTATTGTTGACAAAATCCGTCGTCAACTCCTGGATAATTTGATATAAATTCAGGGGCAGGTCGGCATCCCAAATGATGTTGACCACCGCATTCGCCGCCCGCCGCAGCGCGAAGGGATCGGAAGAACCGGTGGGCAGCATTCCCAAACCGAAAATACTCACCAGGGTATCGAGTTTGTCGGCCAAAGCGACAATTTGACTGACGATATTTCCCGGCAGACGATCGCTCGCCCCCCTGGGCAAATAATGTTCGACAATGGCGGTGGCGACGGGTTCCGGTTCCCCCCCCGCGATCGCGTATTTTTCCCCCATTATTCCTTCCAATTCGGGGAATTCGTACACCATCTGAGTCACCAGATCCGCCTTGCACAACAGGGCGGCGCGTTTGATGTGGGCGCGTTCCGGTTCGCCGACTTGAAGCTGTCCGGCGATGCGATCGGCGTTGGCGACGATGCGATTCACCTTATCCCGCACCGATCCCAAATCTTCCTGGAACGTGACATTTTCCAGTTCCGGGAGATAGCTTTCCAGGGTTTTTTTCAAATCGGTTTTGTAGAAAAATTCCCCGTCCGCCAGCCGCGCCCGGATCACCCGCTCGTTACCGGCGGCGATGATTTGAGACTTGGCGGGATCGCCGTTGGAAATGGTGATAAAATTGGCTTTCAGCGCCGGTTTGGAACCGCTTTCCAACACGGGAAAATAGCGCTGGTGCGTCACCATCACGGTTTTGCTGACTTCCGGCGGCAGCACCAAAAATTCGGGGTCGAACGTCCCCACCACGGCCGTCGGCCACTCGACCAAATTGACGACTTCATCGAGGAGATCTGCGGGAATTTCCGCCTCGCCGCCGACGCTTTTCGCCGCCGTTTTCACCCCTTTCACGATCGCACTCTGGCGCCGTTCGGGATCGACTTCCACGAAAGCACTGCGGAGACATTCGATATAATCTGTGGCAGTAGGAATGGAAACCGGGTCGGGGTGCAGGATTCGGTGTCCCTCCGAGACGCGATCGCTCGTTATCGTTTCCGAACCGTTGGCGATCGTCAGGGGCAACACTTCACCGTCCAGCAACGCCACCAGCCAGCGGATCGGACGGGGAAACCGCAGGTCCCCATCTCCCCACCGCATGAACCGTTTCCCCTCCAGCTTGTCGATCCACTGGGGGACTAATTCGGTCAAAATTTCCGCCGTGGGGCGCCCGGGAATGTGTTTGAGGACGAAGACAAAATCGCCCTTTTTGGTGGGGCGGACCTCGAGATCTTCCAAATTGACGTCTTGTTTTCTGGCGAACCCCTCGGCGGCTTTGGTGGGTTTGCCGTCCTTGAAGGCGGCGGAGGCGGGGGGGCCCTTGATTTCCTCTTGGCGATCGGGCTGTTTGTCCGGGAGTCCCGCGATCGCGATCGCCAGCCGTCGGGGTGTGGCGTAGACGTTCACCAACTCGCAGGTGAGGTACTGTTCCGACAGGGTGGCGGGGACGAGGGCCTGCCACTGGGCGATCGCGCTTCCGACAAAGGTGGCGGGCAGTTCTTCTGTACCGACTTCGAGTAAAAAGCTAGGCATGGGAGACGATCCAGGTTGGGCAGACTTCAGACAAATTATTACTCTACCACAGGATTGGAGTGCGGGGAAGAATTGATAATTGATAATTGACCGCGGACAATCGATCGTTTAATTTTCCTTTCCCGACTCCCGCACCCGACTCACCACAAGATCATATACCCGTCCCATTTTTATCGAAACACATTTTCTCTGCATTTCCTCACCATCCCAATATTTGGATTCCCCAAAATTTGCCGCATTTTACATTATAAAAAAAATTCCGTCACCGCTGGGGCGGATCGTTCGTTGACATCGGCAAAGGCCGCATCCGACTCAACTTGTCCGCCGCCCAGCGAGCCGTCTCCCGCACCTCCGGCTCCGGATCGTCGATCGCCCGCTGTAAAATTTGGCTGGTCTGGTACATCAGATCGTAAATTCGCGTCAGATCCCGGATCGCATTCTGCCGCACTTCCGGGTTTTCATCCTGTAGCGAGAAGATCAGCGCCCGACTCATCGGCTTGAGAGTCCGCGTGCCGATTTCCGACAGGGACCCCAAAATCATGCTCCGCTGCTTCGAGTCCGACGTGAACAGCAAATTCACCAAGGGCTCGATCGCCCGCGAGTCCCCATCTTGGGCTAATTCCCAGATCGCCTTGCTGCGGCTGGCCGGGTCGGGATATTGTAGCTGTAAAATCAGTTGCTCGACCCGATCCGGGATCGGCTGGGGGGGAGGGGGCTGGGGTGTGATAGGTGCGCTGTCGCCGATAGGTGCGCTGTCGCCGATAGGTGCGCTGTCTCGGATAGGTGCGCTGTCGCGGATCGCGGGTTGGGGTCGCTCCGCCGCTTCGGGAGGCGGAACCCGGACATTTCGGGTGCCATTTTTTTCGGCTTCGGGATGGGGTTCCTCGGCCGGAATTTGCAGGAGGGGGGCAGTTTCAGGTTCCTCGTCCGGCTCGGAGGGAAACGGGTTGGCGGCGGGTGGAGGATCTGGGGACAGAGAAATGAGAGGTTCGTCGGGCGCGACTTCTTCAGTTTCCTCGCCTTCTTCTTCCTCCAAGTGGGGGGGGTGCAGGAGTCGCATCAGGATGAAGACAGCCCCGGCGGTGACGATGATCCCTCCGATCGCCAAAAGAAACAGCGCTTTGGGAAACCGGGACGGGGGTTTTTCTTCGGCCGGTTCGGAATCGTCCTGGGCTAAAAGTAAGACATCCGGAGGGGTCGGGGCGATGTCGGGCGATCGCCATTCTACCATCGGGGAGGCTTCCCGCAACGGGGGAAGCGCCACACTTCGGCCCGGGCTGGCGGAGAGTCCCAGTCCGGTCAAACTCGTCAATAGCAATAAAGTCAGGCGATCGGGAGCCATGAAACTCAAGTGGGGTGATAACGGAGGGCAAGGTGACAGAATTGGGTCGCCCATTTCATTCGGTCTGCTCCATCCTAACTGCTCTTTCCTCTGTTAGAGTGAAATCCGAACGTCAACCGACAAGATGCACCGACGATCGCATCAATGGCGAATCTTTGACTCTTCAATCCTATCAGTCAATGGGCTTAAGTTCGGCGGGGACACCGCAAAAGTTTATCGCCGCCGAAATGGTGGGCGACGCCGGAGAAGCGGGGGAACGGCGGGTTTGGGACGGAATCTGCGCGGCCTTCGCCGATCGCGACTGTCTGGCCTATTGGCGCTATCCGATTTTCTCAACAGTGGGGGACTTCCGCAAAGAACCCGACGTGCTGATCGCCGACACCCAATTGGGTTTGGTCGCCATCGAGGTCAAATCCGTCGCCATCGACCAGATCCGGGGCATTTCCGGCCACTGGTGGGAGTTTTGCCACTTTTATACCGCCCGCGGCAACCCCTATCAACAGGCCGAAACCCATTTGTTCGCCCTGTTGGACTACTGCGATCGCGAAACGACTCTCAAGGGCAACGTCCCGAGTCGCGCTTTGGTGGCGCTACCGAAAATCGCCCGGGCCCAATGGCGCGATCGCGGGTTCGACCGCCTCCCGAGTTCTCCCCCCATCCTATTTGCCGACGATCTCGACGATCCCCATACCATTCTCCGGCAAATCGAAGCGATCCCCTCCCTCACCCCCGGCCGGCCGCTCTCGGGCGATCGCTGGAAACAGTTGCTCGGCGTCATCGGCGGGACATCCCTATTTCGCCCCCCCAGTCGTCGCTTTTTTGTGAATCCAGAAACCCCCACCCGAGGCGCGATCGTCGCCCGAATGCGGGAACATTTAGCCAAATTTGACCTCGAACAGGAACACCTCGCCAAACGCATCCCCCCCGGGCCGCAGCGGATTCGGGGGGTAGCCGGGTCGGGCAAGACGGTGCTGCTGTGCCAAAAAGCCGCCCATATGCACCTCAAACACCCCGATTGGACGATCGCCCTGGTATTTTTCAGCCGTACCCTCCGCGATCCCATCATTGACCATTTAGACCGCTGGCTGCGACGGTTCAGTTGCGATCGCGTCCAATACGACCCCGACTCGCCCAATTTAAGAGTATTCCACGCCTGGGGGAGCCGCGACCAACCCGGACTCTACCGGCTCCTGTGCGAAACGGCCGGGGTGCGATCGTTGAGTGCCGACGAAGCCGGAGGCCAAACGCCCCAGGACAACCTCGCCCGCGCCTGCTCCCACTTGCTGCAAACCGCCCCGGTTCCCGATATCTTCGACGCCCTCCTGATCGACGAAGCCCAGGATCTCGTCGCCGACGAAGCCCTCAAATTCCGGGACAAACAGCCCTTTTTCTGGATGGCCTACCAATCCCTACGCCCCGTTTCCCAGCGGGATCGCCGCCTGATTTGGGCCTACGACGAACTGCAAGCCCTGCAGTGCCTCACCGTCCCCACGGCGGACGAACTGTTTGGAGACGAGTTGGGACAGATGGTGGCGGGTTTTTATCCCGACGGACTCCCGAAAACCATTGTCCTGCGCCGGGGCTACCGCACCCCCGCTCCGGTCCTCACCGTCGCCCATGCGATCGCATTCGGACTGCTGCACCGGGGGGGAGCCCTCACCCAGATCCGCTCCCCTGGGGATTGGCGATCCTTGGGTTATGATGTGAAAACCGATGTTACCTCTTCTCAAACTCCCTTTCGTCCCGGCCAACAGGTGACGATCGCGCCGCACCCCCCCCCCAACCAGACCCCCCCCATCCCCTGCCGCAATGGTGGGAACGCTCTGCGATCGAATTTGAAACCTATGCCTCGCGATCGGAGGAACTCGCGGCCCTGGCCGATCGCCTCGTTTACAATCTCAGGGTCGATGGGTTGCGCCCCAGCCGGGAACTGCTCGTCATTATTTTGGGGACGGGTTCCGCCGCCGGGCAGTTGGAAGCGCAAGTCGCCCATTTTCTCATCGGGCAAGGTCTAGATATTTTCATTCCCGGCCAGCCCGAGTGCAACTGCTTGCCGCGGGAACGCCGGACACCCCGGAGCGATCGCTTTTGGTGCGAAGGCGGCATCACCCTCTCCCGCATCCACCAAGCCAAAGGCCAGGAAGCCGATCTGGTGTATCTGGTGGGCCTCGATCGCTTGGCGGCTTCTGTGGAGAGCGTCACCGTGCGCCATCAGTTATTTATCGCTCTAACCCGCACCCGGGGCTGGGTTCGCCTGAGCGGCATCGGCAACTTCCCCTTTTACGGCGAACTGTGGCGCACGATCCGACATCGAGATTCCCTGACATTTCGGGTGGGATCGTTTCCCGGACGTCAGATCGGCTTGAATGCGGCGGACGAATTGCGGCGGCGATACGGGCGGGGACACCGCAACTTTCGGGGGATCGACTTGGCCGGGGCGCAACTGGCCGGACACTGCCTCCGCGACGCGAATCTGGTGGCGGCGAACTTGCAAGGGGCGGATTTGACAGCGGCGAATTTGGACGACGCCCGACTGGCGGCGGCCAATTTGAGCCGCGCCACCCTCGACCGGGCCAAGCTGCGAAAAGCGAGTCTGGCGGGGGCGATCTTGTCCGGGGCGACCCTGGCGGGGGCCGATTTGAGCCGCGCCGACCTCCGGGATGCGGACCTGCGGCGGGCCGACCTGACGGATGCCATTTTGAGGGGTTCCCAGATAATGGGAGCGGACTTGAGTCATGCTAATCTAAAAGGAGCGAATCTTCTGGATGCTGATTTGAGCGAAACCGGGCTGATTGGAACCCATCTCAAAACCGCCGTCATGCCCGACGGCGAAATTCACCCCTAAACCGTTCACACCCCACGGGACTCTGCCTTTCCACTCTCAAGTCTAGATGATATGGGAGTCGCTTAATCCGTCAATTCCGACTGTCGCGATCGCCGCCAAACCCCGATTTTAACCCTCGAATTGACCACGGTGCCGACCTTCAAAGCGGACGGACGATGTGTGACAATCGACGGTCGCCTCGAATGGGATTCGATCCCCAATTTGAATTGGATTTAATCAACGAAAAGCAACGCAGATGAGCGGAAATATCAGGGTTGAAATGCTTCATACCGATTTCAGCATGGGGAGGGTGAACCGGAGCAACATGGAAGCCCCCGAGGACAGATTGGAACTGCCCGGTTATCAGATTCTCGATTTGATTTACGACGGGTCGAGAACGTTAGTTTACCGGGGAATTCGGCTGCGCGATCGCCGACCCGTGGCGATCAAATGTCTGCGCGATCGCTACCCCACCGCCGCCGACCTCGACAAGTTTCGCCGCCAATACACGATCGCCCGCTCCCTCGACATACCGGGGATCGTCGATGTCCTCGGCTTGGAACCCCACGGCAACGGGCTGGCCCTGGTCATGGCCGACGACGGCTCCGGGTCCCTGGCCCAATTCCTGCGCGATCGCCCCCTCGACCTGCCCACCTTTTTCACCGTCGCCCGACAAATCGTTCAGATCCTCGAAGACCTGCACCGCCACCGCATCGTCCACCGCGATATCAAACCCCAAAATCTCCTCATCGACCCCGGCACCCTTTCGATCAAATTAATTGATTTCAGCATTTCGATTCAGTTATCGGACGGGGATGTTGTCGCCCTCAATGCCGCCCCGGCCCTGGAAGGGACGCCCGCCTACATCGCCCCGGAACAGACCGGACGCACCAACCGGCGCGTCGATACCCGCACCGACTTCTATTCCCTGGGCGTGACATTTTATCAACTGCTGACCGGACGCCTCCCCTTTGAATCCGCCGACCCGATGGAGTTGGTCCATGCCCACCTCGCCCAGATGCCCCCGCCGCCCCGGCAACTCAACCCCGAGATCCCCCCACCCCTCGGCGACCTGATCCTGAAATTGATGGCTAAAAACCCCGAAGATCGCTATCAGAGAGCCCGGGAAATTCGGGTCGATCTCGATCGCCTCCGACGGTTGACCCGAACCCCCGATGCCGGACTTTCCCAACCGAACCTGATCGCCCTCCCCCTGGCCCTTGGAACTCGCATCTACGGGCGCGATCGCGAATTGCGGCAGCTCAAAGCCCTCCTGCCCAAAGCCCGGGAGCGATCGCGTCTTGGCGTGGTGGCAGGCGTTTCCGGGATCGGCAAAACTGCCTTGATTCGAGAGCTGACCCGCACCGTTCTCGCCGACGGGGGCACCTGCGCGGGGAGCCAATTTGAAGCCGGCTCCAATTCTCCCCCCCTCGGCCCCTGGCGGCACGTCTGGCGCCAACTCCATCCAGCCACTTCCCCATCCGAACCGGAGCCGTCTCCCGGGCTGTTGGGGGAACAGATCGGGCGGGCGCTGCAACGGGCCTGGGAGATGGACCGCACCCGGCCCGCGATCGTGTTCCTCGACGACATCCAGCGGGCTGACCCCGAGTCCCTGCACCTGTTGCGGGTTGTGTTGGAGCGCGTCCCCCGGGGCTTGTTGGTGCTGTTGGCGCTCCAGGATGACGAGGTGGAACCGGGCCATCCGGCGCCGGCCCTGCGGTTGGATTTGCGAGCCGACCGCGTTCCCACCCACACCTTCCACCTGTCCCCCCTGGATTTGGGGACCCTCGACACCTGGATCGCCGACCTCTTCGGCGAGTCCGCCGACGCCGCCCCCGGGGAGATCGCCCCCCTCACCAAACAAGTCCACCTGCAAACGGGGGGCAACCCCCTGGCGGTGACGCGCCTGCTGAGTGTCTGCGCGGAGTTGGGGATCGTCCGCTCCGAACCCGGGGGCGGTTGGACTGGCGACCTGGACCGGGTGCGATCGCTCTCCGTGGAGTTGGGGGGACACGAAGCCCTCGCCCCCCGGATGCAGGCCGCGATCGCTAACCAACTGCGACGGCTCACTCCCGCCGCCCAAATGGCCTTGCAACGGGCCGCCGGTTTGGGAACCCCATGGAAACTTGACATTTTGTCAAAAATATGCTATATGCCCGAGGCGGAAATGGAAGCGATCCTCGACGAAGCGATCGCCGCCAACTTGATCGGTTTGTGCCCGGGGGAAAATTCCCCCGAACCCGCCTATCGGTTCCTGCACGACCGCATCCGGGCCGCCGCCTACGACCTGATCCCCCCGGAACGGCGGGCCGCCATCCACTTGGAAATCGGGCGCCAACTCGACACCGGGAAGGGAGGGGGAGGGGGACGGGACATCTTCGCTGTCGTCAACCAATTGAATTTGGGGATCGGATTGATTTCGGAACCGTCGGAACGCGATCGCCTGGCCCGACTCAACCTGATCGCCGGACGGCAGGCCGCGGCCGCCGAAGCCCACACCACCGCCATCGGACACCTGATGATCGGCATGGGTCTGTTGGGAGAAAATGGTTGGGCGCGACAGTACGACCTCGCCCTGGCCCTGTACGGCGAAGGGGTGCGGGTAGCCTACCGGACCGGAGACGGGGAACAGATGGCACGATGGCGCGATCGCATCCTGGCCAATGCCCGCACCCCGGCCGATGAGCTCGCCGTCTGGGAAGTCCGAGTGCAAACCGAACTCGCCGCCGACCCCGACCGGGCGATCGAAACCGCCCTCGACCTCTGCCGCTCCCTCGGCTTCGACCTGCCCCGCCACCCCGCCCCGGAGCGGCTCCAAGACCCCCGAAAACGCCTGGAAATCCATTTCAGCGATGGGGACATCGCCCCGACAGGTGAAAACCGGGCCGTCTCGCGCCTGCTGTCCCTGATTTGGCGGGCGACTCTGGAGCGGGCCCCCGAACTGTCCCGGCTCATCGCCCAGGAACTGGTCGGTGGGTTGGCGCCGGAGGATTGTCGCGCCTTCGCCTACGCCGCCGCCGGCTTCCTGTCGGCCCGGGACGGCGACCTCGATCGCGCCGAAATCTGCGTCCGGCGGGGACTGGAATGGCTCCCCCGGCTGACCTTCGAGCCCGTGCGGGATCTGACCCTGAAACTGATCCACGAGGGGATTCGACCCCGTATCGAGCCCCTCGACGAATTGCGGGAGTCCTTTCCGTGGGGATGGCGGTCGAGTCGGCTGGCGTACCTGGCCGGGGACGAACTCGGCGAACTCGGTTCCTCCGAAATTGTTCGCATTTTCCAAGGTCAGGTTGACCGAGAAACGGAGCCGCGGCGGGAGGAAAGGGAATCGCCCTTCGATGGGGTTCTCGATCGCCTGATGGTCTGCTATTTGTTCGGGGAGGATACCGAGGCATTCCGCCACGCCGAAGCCGCGATCGCCCGCCAAAATGGCGCGATTTCTGCCTTCTCATCCGCCCTATTTTATGCCTACGATTCCCTGGCGCGGCTGGCGATGTATCCGCGAGTTGAAGTGTCCCGGAAACCGGAAATTCTGCGTCGGGTCGGGGAAAATCAGGAGATTCTCAAACGGTGGGGCGATCGCGTGCCGGAGAATTATCGCCATCTATTCGAGTTGGTGGAAGCGGAGCGGTATCGCATTTTGGGCGATCGCTTGGCGGCGATGGAAGCCTACGATTTGGTGGCGAAAATTGCCCGCCAATATCGCCACCGCCGGGAGGAAGGGGTGGCGAACGAACGGGCTGCGTTATTTTATTTGGATTGGGGGCGGGATAAAATTGCCCGCACCTATCTGATCGAGGCCTATTACAGTTACGCCCGCTGGGGGGCGACGGCAAAAATTCGCCAGTTGGAAACGCTTTATCCCAAGCTGCTGGCGCCGATTTTATCCCGCAGCGATCGCTCTCCCCAGGGGGCGACCGAAACGATCATTTCCGACAGTACGGGGGCAGACGTCCTGGATTTATCGACGACGATTCGCGCTTCCCAGGCTCTCTCCGGGGAAATTGACCTGAAGAAATTGTTGACCCAATTGATGCGGGTGCTTTTGGAGACGGCGGGGGCGCAAAAATGCTGCATTATTTTGGCAAATTCGACTTCGGGAATGGCGCGGGCCGAACACTTGGCGATCGAAGGAATTGCCGTGTGTGAGAATTGCGGCGACGGGGAAAAAGCGACCGTCCGGGTGTTGTCGGTTTTGGAGTCGATCGACTTCGCCGCCAGCGAAGATTTATCCCGGGCGATCGTGCGGGCGGCGATCGCGACGGGACAACCCGCCATTTTGGCCAATGCCAGCCGGGAACTCCGGGAGCAAAAAGAGGCTTATTTGCAACTCAAAAAAGTGCTTTCTGTGCTGTGTATGCCGATCCGTAACCGGGGCAAGTTGGTGGGGATTTTATATTTGGAAAATAACTTGACTTCTGGTGCCTTTACCCCCGAACGGTTGGAAATTTTAAATGTTTTGTTTTCCCAGGCTGCCATCTCCATTCGCAACGCCCAACTGTACTCGAAGATCCGGGAAGGGGAAGCGCGGATGACCCAGTTTTTGGAAGGGATGCCCGTCGGGGTAGCCGTAGTGAATGCGGGGGGGAACATTCAATATGTGAACCAAAAGGCGAAACAGTTGCTTGACCGGGATTTGCAACCCGGAGGATTTTGTTTGGAACTCGCCGGAATGTTGCAAATGCACTGTAATTTTACCTCCGAAACATCTCCGTCGGTTCAGTCTTTAAATGGGGAACGGGCGACCACCTACACCTTGGAGATCGAACTGGACGATCGCACGATTCCCGTCGAAAGTTGGGTGACTCCCCACTACGACGGGCGGGGAAATTTGGTTTATGCCATTATCGCGTTTCAAGATATCACCGAACGGCAAAACCGGGAAATCGCCCTCCGAGAAGCGGAGGAACGGTATCGGAGTATTTTTGAAAATGCCCTGGACGGTTTATTTCAAACCAGCCCGGAGGGTAAATTTTTGAGGGCAAATCCCGCGATCGCCCGCATTTTGGGCTACGATTCCCCGGCGGATTTGATTCAAAATATCGACAATATTTCCGGGCAAGTTTACGTCGATCCCGGCGACCGCAAAAATTTTGAGACCTCGATCCTAGAACGGGGGGAAGTCTCCAATTTTGAATGTCAAGTTTATCGAAAAGACGGCGAAAAAATCTGGGTCGCAGAAACGGCGCGAGCCGTCCGAGACGAGGGGGGAAATTTGCTCTATTACGAAGGGTTTTTGGAGGAAATTACAGAACGCAAGAAAGCCGAGGCGGAACGGTTGAAATTGCTGGATGAACTGTCCCAACTCAACCGAAATTTGGACAAAGCCCTGGACGCGGAATTTGAACTCACCGACGCGGCGGGGCGGTTCGTCCCCCACGAATTTCTGTCCTGTTTGGGCTACGAAAGTTTGGTGGAAGTTCAGTTGGGGACAGCCGTGCAAAAAGAAATGTCGATTCTCTTTTCCGATATCCGGGATTTTACCAGTTTGTCTGAGGGGATGACGCCGGAAGATAGCTTCAAGTTTATCAATGCCTTTTTCAGCCGCATGGAACCGGCAATTTTGGAGAATTACGGATTTATCGACAAATATATCGGCGACGCCATCATGGCATTATTCGGCGAAAAACCTGACCACGCCGTTCAAGCCGCCATCTCGATGCTGAGGCACTTGGGCGAGTACAATTTGACCCGCAGCCGGCCCGGACGGCGGCCGATTCGCGTCGGTATCGGCATCCACACCGGCAATTTGATGCTGGGGACGGTGGGGGGTCGAAATCGGATGGACAGCACGGTGATCGGAGATGCGGTGAATTTGGCTTCTCGCATCGAAAGTTTGACCAAAAATTACGGGATTTCTTTATTGATTACGCACCAGACGTTGATGGGGTTGGACGACCCCAATGACTATGGGTTTCGGATCGTCGATCGCGTGCGGGTGAAAGGAAAAACCGACGCCGTGACGGTGTACGAAATCTTCGACCCCGACCCGCCGGAATTGAAACTGAAAAAGTTGGAAACTAAAGTGCTATTCGAGCATTCTTTATTCCTGTACTATCTCAACCGCTATTTGGAAGCCAAACAGGGATTTCAGGATTGTCTGTGCCAAAATCCCGGCGATCGCGTGGCGAGGATTTATCTGAATCGCTGCTGGGAACAGATGCGTTGATGAGGCGGAGGGAATCGGGAATGGGTGATTTTTCATTTTTCATTTTTCATTTTCCCCACACCCCAGCGCCCCGGACCCTATCAAGACGATTTGGGTTTCCAAAATGCGAAAATAATCGAGGGGTAAATATCCAAATAGCGCACCACCAAAATGTGGAGGACGACGTTCCAAATCGCCATGCAGGTGGCGGTGGCGATCGCGGCGCCGAGGATGCCCAAAAACGGGATCGCGATCGCGTTCAAAATCAAATTAGCCAGGGCGCTGCATCCGAAAATGAAGGCGGACTGATCCTGGTGTCCGGTCAACACCATCAAGTATCCCACCGATCCGCTCCCCACATTCACCAACTGCCCCAAAATCAACACCGTCATCGGCCACCGTCCGGCGACGAACTCCGGCCCGAACAGCCCCAGAATGGCCGGGGCGAACCCGATCAGGGCGATCGCCAAAATTAAAGAGGGCCAGAAAATCCAGTGAGCCACCGTCGCCACCAAAGATTGTAACCCGCCGCGATCGCTCTGGGTGTAGAGGGTGGCAAAAGCCGGAGCCGCCACGGTATTGACCGCTTGGAGGACGAAACTCGACCAGAGGGCGGTTTTGGCGGCGACGCTGTAGATCCCGACGGCCTCCGGCCCGACCATCGAGCCGAGCATGAGAATGTCGGTTGGGTTGAGGACGATCAAAAACACCCCCTGCAACAGCAGCGGCAGGGCGACTCGCAGCCACTCCCGGAGGCGGTAAACGGGGGGTGCGGGGGGAAATTCTCCCACGAACGTCCGCCGCAGCCAGACCAGTTGGACGCCGATCGCGATCGCCAGGGTGAGGAGGGAGAGTTGCTCGACGGCGACGGCGGTGAGGGGGACCCCCGCGGCGGCGAGCCCCAACGTCCCGACCGCCACCAGAAACGGCCACAGGAGGCGGAAGGGGACGTAGGCGAGGGCGACCTTTTGGACGGCCCGGGCCATTTCCGATTGCAGTTGGGCGATCGCGAACAGCGGCACCATCCACACCCCGACTTGCAGGGGGACGGAATCGATCCAAGTGTCGGCATCGAATCTCCCCAAAGTCACCGCCACCAGCAGGGAGATCGACACCCCGACACCCGTGCAGAGCCGCCAACTGCCCCGAATCAACCCCGCCAGGTGTCCCCACTGCCCCGTCACCCGATATTGGGAGATCAACCGCAAAACCGCCGTCGGGAAACCCAACTGGGCGAGAACGGAGAGCAACAGGGTGAAGGCGAGGACGAACTCTTGACTTCTCCCCGGTCTAAAGACGCGGGGATTCTTAAGCCGTCCAAAACTGAACTCTTAAAGGCATAGTCAATG
>NZ_JAJENU010000539.1:0-31911 GCF_035615495.1 Lyngbya sp. CCY1209
GGAGCCAACCATAGCTCCATGGAGGGGCAACCATACCCCTCCACCCCGCAAGGGGGTGCTGGCGGCTAAAGCCGCTTAAGTCGGTTTTCCTCTCCGCGATCAATCACGGAGCTTCCAACCCTCCCAAAAGTTTTACGTGAACCGATACTCTGGAATTTGAATTCATCTACGGTTCCCAATTTATATAAGGGGATTGCACTGTTTACGCCGGGGGGAGACCTGATTTATTGCATCGATCCGAGTAAACAGCAACGGTGGCATCTGAATTTGTGTACGGCTTTGCAAGAAATCCTCGGTTTGCCTGAACCCCCCCATTTTCTGGTTCCGTGTTACACGGCTACCCTCGATCGCTGGCTCGATCCGAACACTCAAGAAGTGAAGGTGTCGGCCGAAGCTCACCCCCAGGTGCTGCAATATCAAATGTTGCTCAATGCCATCTTTGAAGCCGGGGACATGGTTTGGCAGCCGGCCCACGTCAGCGAAGAGCTTTGCAATCCGCTCGTCCTGGCAACCTACTATCGGCAATTTCCAGAACTTTGGGAAAATCATGACCTGATTGTGAGGTTTCAGCCAATGGAGACTCAAACGGATATTTCGAGGGGTGGGATCACGTCTTTCCCGCCATCCCAGAGCTTGTTTAAATCTGCAACCCCGACGGCATCAACTCAGGGGTACGTATTGCGCCTGTTTGTCTCGGGTCACAGTTTGGCGACGGAACAAACCCTGGAAACCCTGCACCAACTGTTGGAGCGATCGCTGAGTCATCCCTACACCCTGAAGGTGATCGATGTCCTCAAGCACCCCGAACAGGCGGAGGCGAATCAAATTGCCGCCACCCCGACCCTGGTGAAGGTCTGGCCCAAACCGGGGCGGCGGATCGTCGGGGAACTCCACGACGTGGAGACGATCCTCCGACTCTTGGGCGAAATTGACAGTTGACAATTGAGAGCGATCGCGATACTTGCGATCGCTATTATTCCCCCAACTCGGGAAAGACCCGATTCAGGGCAACCGGGTCAAACTGCCGGGGGTGGGTTGGGTGAAAATACGGATGTCCCGCCCGATTCCCGATGGGTTTGTCGTCCTCCCTACTCACAAGCGCACCGCGCCATGATCCGATTCCGATTGTCCCAGCAACATTTAAACCGGCTCGAAAGCTGTCCGCGCCAGTTTCAGCACGCCGATTTGGAGGGTTCGATCTCCCCGAAGTCGTCAGATCTCGAAGAACGGATCGCCTGGGGGGAGCGGTTCCACTTGTTGATGCAGCAGCGGGAACTCGGCCTGCCGATCGCGGCGTTGATGGCCGAAGAACCCCAGTTGGAGGAGGCGTTCCGGGGCCTGATGGCGGCGGCGCCGGAACTGTTTCAACCCCCCGAACGGGGCGGAATTTGGCGGGATGCGGAACATCACCGCCGCCTGTCGTTCGGGGAGTACCTGCTCGTGGCGGTTTACGACCTGTTGATCGCGGGGGAAAAGGAAGCCCAAATTATCGACTGGAAAACCTATCCCCGTCCCAAAGATCGGACAGCTTTGGCGAACAATTGGCAAACTCGTTTATATCTTTATTTGTTGGTGGAAACCAGCGACTATTCCCCGGAACAAGTATCGATGACTTACTGGTTCGTGCGTTCGTCGAGGAAGAGTCCTCCGGAAAAGGCGACGTTTTCCTACGATCGCCAAACCCACCGAAAAACGGAACAGGATTTGAGAAATCTGTGCGATCGCCTCGGGGATGATTTGAACCGCTACGAACGGGGGGAACCCTTCCCCCAGGTGGATGAAGCGTCGGGGATGTGTCGCTCTTGCCCCTTCGCCCGACGCTGCGATCGCGCCCCAGAAACGGACAGAGGGAGCGCGGACGAAACCGCACTCCCCCGGGGAATCTCCGACATCAAAGAAATCCCCATCTGAGAACAATTAACAATTAATAATTAACAATTAATAATGATCAATTGTCAATTATCAATGATCAATTATCAACCTTCCAGAGCCGCCGCCCCGCCGACGACCTCCAGGATTTGTTGGGTGATTGACGCCTGACGCGCTTTGTTGTAAGAAAGGGTCAGGGTCTTTTGCAACTCCTTGGCGTTGTCGCTGGCGTTGCTCATCGCCGTCATCCGGGCCGCGAGTTCGCTGGCGGTGGATTCCTGCCAAGCTCTCAGGAGTTGGTTGGTCAGGAACAACGGCAGCAGGGCGTTGAGGATCTGAACCGGATCTTGCTCGAAAATCATGTCTCGGGGCAAGTTTTCCGGGGTGATTGCCACCTTCTCGCGGGTGACGTCAAATTGGCCGCCTTTGGTGGTGAGGCGGAACACCTCGTCATCCTGCACCTCCAAACCTTGGCGGTCGAGGGGGAGCAGGGTCTGGATGACCGGTTTGGAACTGATCAGAGACACGAATTTCGTGTAAATCAATTCGATGCGATCGATGTCCCCCGACAGGAACCAGGAGAGCACCTCGTCGGCGGCGCCGGCCACCCGTTCGGCGGCGGGGAGTTTTTCGGGGTTGTCCCGGCAGTCTTTGATGGGGACATCCCGGCGGGTGAAGTATTGGCTGGCCTTGCGGCCCACGAGCAGGTAGCTGTAGTCGATGCCCTCGGCTTTGAGTTCTCTCGCCCGGGCCTCGGCCCGCTTGATGATGTTGCTGTTGTAGGTGCCGCACAGGCCGCGGTTGCCCGCAATCACCAGCAGCCCGACTTTTTTGACTTCCCGCTGTTCGAGGAGGGGAGAGTCCACGTCCTCGAACTGGAGGCGGCTCTGCAGGCTGTAGAGAATCCCCGCCAGGCGGTCGGCGAAGGGGCGGGTGGCGAGGACTTGTTCCTGGGCGCGACGGACTTTCGCCGAGGCGACCAGGCGCATGGCTTCCGTAATTTTTTGGGTATTTTTGACCGATGCGATGCGATCGCGGATCGCTTTTAAGTTTGACATGGCTTTTTTTATTCGGTAACTCTCAGTTGCCAATTGTGGGGGGCGGCTCTGACGAAGAACCGCACCCCGACAATTCGACCCCCTACGCCGAAACTAAGAAGGTCTGCTTGAATTCGGCGATCGCTTCTTTGAGGAGGGCTTCGGCTTCTTCAGTCAGCAGCTTTTGGCTCTGAATGATTTCGCCGTACTTCGGCTTGCTGTTTTTCAGGTAATCCCGCAGTCCGGAAGTGAAGGCGGTGACTTTCTCAACGGGGATGTCGTCGAGATAGCCGTTGATTCCGGAGTAGATGACGGCCACCTGCTCGGACAGTTGCAGGGGAGAGTTTTGGGGCTGCTTGAGCAGCTCCTGCAGGCGCTTGCCCCGCTCCAACTGGTTCCGGGTCGCCTGGTCGAGGTCGGAGGCGAACTGGGAGAAGGCGGCGAGTTCCGCGTACTGGGCCAGTTCCAGTTTCACCTTCCCGGCCACTTTCTTCATAGCTTTGGTTTGGGCGGCGGACCCGACTCGGGACACGGAGATCCCGGCGTTCACCGCCGGACGCAGGCCGGAGTTGAACAGGTCGGCGGACAGGAAGATCTGGCCGTCGGTGATGGAAATGACGTTGGTGGGGATGTAGGCGGAAACGTCGCCGGCCTGGGTTTCGATGATCGGCAGAGCCGTCATGCTGCCACCGCCGAGTTCGTCGTTGAGTTTGGCGGCCCGCTCCAACAGGCGGGAGTGGAGGTAGAACACGTCTCCGGGGTAGGCTTCCCGGCCGGGGGGACGGCGCAGCAGCAGGGACATCTGGCGGTAGGCCTGGGCCTGCTTGGAAAGGTCGTCGTAGATGACCAGGGTAGCCTTGCCACTGTACATGAAGTATTCCGCCATCGCAGCCCCGGTGTAGGGGGCCAGGTATTGCAGGGTGGCGGGGTCGCTGGCGTTGGCCGCGACGACGATGGTGTAGTCCAGGGCGCCCTTTTCTTCCAAAGTGTCGATCACCTGGGCGACGGTGGAAGCCTTTTGGCCGATCGCCACATAGACGCAGATCACGTCTTCTTCTTTCTGGTTGATGATCGTGTCGATGGCGATCGCGGTTTTACCGGTCTGGCGGTCGCCGATGATCAGCTCCCGCTGGCCCCGGCCGATGGGAATCATGGAGTCAATGGCGCTGATCCCCGTCTGCATGGGTTCGCAAACGGAGCGCCGGGCGACGATACCCGGCGCCGGGGATTCGATCAGGCGGGTTTCGGTGGTTTGCAGGTCGCCCTTGCCGTCGATGGGGCGGCCGAGGGCGTCCACGACCCGGCCGAGGGTGCCTTCGCCCACGGGAACCTGGGCGATCTTGCCGGTGGCGGTGACGGAGGAGCCTTCTTCGATCTCCAGGCCCTCGCCCATGAGTACCGCACCCACGTTGTCTTCTTCCAGGTTCAGGGCGATACCGATGGTTCCGTCGGCGAATTCGAGCAGCTCCCCGGCCATCGCTTTATCCAGGCCGTAGATCCGGGCGATGCCGTCGCCGACTTGCAGCACGGTACCGACGTTCGACACTTTTACGTCTTGGTCGTACTGCTCGATTTGGTCTCTGATGATATTGGCGATTTCGTCAGGTCTGATGGATACCATAGTTCGTGTTTATCGATCGGTTGCTAGGGGTCAAAGTGAATGGATGGCGATCGGGTCCGCCGGATCGTCCCCGATCTCAACTGGCGTTCAGGCTCACTCCGATCCGGCGCAGTTGTCCGCGCAGGCTGGCATCGAAGACTTGGGAGCCCACTTGAATGATCACGCCACCGAGGACGTCGGCATCGATTTTTGTTTGCAGCTCGACATCCCGCGCCCCGGTGAGGGATTTGACTTTCTCGACGACGATGCGCTTTTGGTCGTCGTTGAGTTCGACAGCCGAGATCACTTCCGCCAAAACGGTCTGGTTGAGTTCCCGCAACAGGGCCAAATACTGTTGGCCGATTTCTGCGAGGAACAGGATGCGGCCGCGATCGACGAGCAGCATCAAGAAGTTCCGCAGGAAGGGGTTGACCTCATCCCCCACCACCCGGTTGAGGACCGCTTTTTTGTCGTTGCGGTCGATGACCGGGTTGCCGAGAAACTCCCGCAGGTCGGGCGACTCGTCCAACAGGCCGACGAGCGATCGCATCTGATGTCCGAAGTCTTCGGTCAGGTTGTGGGACCCGGCCACCGACATCAGCGCCGCTGCATACGGCTCGACAATTTCACCGACTATTCCGCTCATGAACCTCCTCCAAGTAACGCCAGAGAGCGATCGACAATTTGATGCCCGGCACCTTCATCCAGGCGCTCCCGCAACTGCCCTTCGGCGCGTTCCAGGGCTTTGGACACGGCCAGAGCCCGCAACTGCGCGATCGCCCGCTCTCGGTCGGCTTCCAAATCCCGATTCGCGGAGGCCTTCATCCGCTCCACGTCCTCGGCCGCCTGAGCCGCGATGCGCTCCTTGAGGCTTTGGGCGCGTTCCTGGGCTTCGGCTTTGATCCGCCCCGCCTCCGCCTGGGCCTGGGTCAGTTTCTCCTGCTGTTCAGCCAGAGCCTTGGCGGCATCCTGCGCCCGCCGCTCCGCCTCCGTGATGGCTTCCTCGATCCGAGCCCGTCTTTCGCTCAAAACTTTTCCGAGAAAGCCCCGCCCGTAGTACACGAGCAAACCAATAATAATTGCCAAGTTAATCAGGTTGGTTTCTAAAATATTGAAATTTAGACCAAAACCACCTTCCGCGCCGGCTTCCGTAGCCAGCAATACAACATTCCCCATCATCCTCTTCTCATAATCTCAATTGTTAAGGTCGAACCCGACTGACGGTCAGGGGGAAGAAACCGCGATCGCGCCAGTTTTCCCTGTCCCGGATCGCCGCGGCCCGAGCGCCGCCGCCAAATCCTCCCCATATCAATTTGACCTGGGAGGGGTGAAAGTCAGCGTTCGGAAAACCGCTACCCGATCAGCCCGGGTCCCAAGAGTTTGTCCAGAATCTGGCGGCTGAGGGTGTCAACCTGCTGTTCGAGCCCTTGGAGGGCTTCCTGTTTCTGTTGCTCAATTTCCTGAGCTGCCTTTTCTCTGATCTGTTGGGCTTCCTGTTGCGCTTCGGCCATTTTGCCCGCCGCAATTTTTTGGGCCTCGGCTTGGGCGTCGGCGATCAGTTGTTGCGACTGTTTCCGGGTTTCGGCTAACTCTTGCTCGTACTGTTGAGCCAGGGCTTCCACTTTGCTCAGTCGCTCTTTGGCATCCTGTCTGTTCTTGCGAATGTAGTCCGCCCGAGAATCGATGGCGGTTCCCAGGGGCTTGTAAAAAATTTGGTTTAAGATGGCGGCCAGAACCAAGAATTGCACCGCCATTAACGGCAGCGTCGCATCAAAGTCAAATAGGCCACCTTCCGTAGCCGCCTCTTCGACGGCAAGCAGAATCGTCGAGTAAATCATTGGTCTTGAAGGGCGTTAACCGATACGTCCGCGCGGCATCTCTTGTTAGGAGAATCGCAAAACTTTAGATTTCAGATTTGAAGCGACACCGGCCGGTTCAAATCCGAAATCTAAATTGGGAAAGACTTATGCGAAGGGGTTGGCAAACAGCAGCACCAGGGCGACCACCAGACCGTAGATGGTGAGTGCTTCCATGAAAGCCAAACTCAGCAGCAGCGTTCCGCGAATTTTCCCTTCAGCTTCCGGCTGACGCGCGATCCCTTCCACAGCCTGACCGGCCGCTTGACCTTGACCCAGACCGGGGCCGATGGCAGCCAGACCGATGGCGAGGGCGGCGGCGATTACGGAGGCGGCAGCAGTTAAATTCGATTCCATAGTTTCCTCTTACCTCAAACAAAAAAGTTGACGACTGAAATTAAGGGTTTGATTTTGAGCCCCTCAACAATCTTATCAGTTGGTTGACACTTCGACCGAGAAATTGAAGAAAAAAAACAATTACTCGTGTTCTTCTTCGCCGTGTCCTTCCATCGCTTCACCGATGTAGGCGGCGGCGAGAGTGGCAAAAATCAGGGCTTGGATGGCGCTCGTAAATAAGCCCAAAACCATCATGGGCAGCGGCACGAACAGCGGCACCAACAGCACCAGAACCGCCACCACCAACTCGTCTGCCACGATATTCCCAAATAGACGGAAACTCAGGGAGAGCGGTTTGGTGAAGTCTTCCAGAACGTTGATCGGCAACAGGATCGGTGTCGGCTCAACGTATTTCAGCAGGTATCCCAACCCCCGCTTGCTGAAACCGGCGTAGAAGTACGCCAGGGATGTCAGCAGCGCCAGAGCCACCGTCGTGTTGATGTCGTTGGTGGGCGCAGCCAATTCACTGTCCGGAATCTCCAGGAGTTTCCAGGGAATCAGTGCTCCCGACCAGTTCGACACGAAGATGAACAAGAATAATGTACCAACAAAAGGGACCCAAGGGCGATATTCTTTTTCCCCGATCTGATTTTTTGCCAGATCGCGAATAAATTCCAGGGCATACTCCATAAAGTTTTGCAAGCCGCTGGGAATTCTTTGAATATTTCGGGTCGCAGAAATGGACAGCAGCAGCAACAGGGCAATGACGAACCAGGAGGTCAAAACGACCTGGCCGTGGATTTTGAGATTGCCGATCTGCCAGTAAAAGTGTTTGCCAACTTCCAATTCCGCGAGGGGAAATGATCCGAAGGCGTTTATTACATCAAACATTTGCATTTAGGAGAGTTCCCCTACATATCAAGGAGTGGAAAATTCCGAACGGGTTTTCCCCGTCAGGGATTCGGCCGGATCAGGGTTCGGAACAAGTAAACGATGAGGGCGGCTTTGTACGTTAGAAATCCCAAAAAAATCGGCAGAATTCTGAGCTGATTCCATTGGGTCGCGACAATCATCAACCCCGCAAAGATAGCCAGACGATTTTTACTGAACGTCAGCTTTTGCGTGCCGATTTTTTCAACATCTTTGCCCAACATCCTCAAGTACACCACACTCACAATCGCCCCGAGCAAGTAGTTGAGGGCGACGTTCAGGGGATAGAAAAAACAAACGGCCGCGAAGATTACCCCCCCCAACGCGAGGGTGGTCAGCAACAACTCCTGTTGAAGCTGGTAATACTCTTGCATGGAAGAGTCGGTCTCCGGTACGGGAGACGAGACTTCTAAAATTTCCCCTGAATCAGTCATAAGTTACAGCGATCCGTCCGGCAGATTGACCCGAGTCAGAACTCCACGCAGCTCTCTAGCCGCGCTTTGCAAGCCAACACAAATAATATCACGGAACGGAAACAATACTTAAAACAAAATTAATTTGCTCGGACGATTTTCGGGGCGATCTGGGCGGAGGGGGCTCCAGGAGGCGGAGGAGGCTCCAGGAGGCGGAGGAGGAAAATTTTATCTGTATTCTCCCTCAGCTCCCTCTGCTCCCTGTGCTCCCTGTGCTCCCTGTGCTCCCTGTGCTCCCTCCGCTTCCAGGAGCCCCTACTTTTCCAAGGCCCGGTCGATTTTCTCCTGCAGCAGCGAAACCACCCCATCCAAGGGAACTTCCCCGGATTCGTGGGTAGCCCGTTCCACCAACTCCACTTTCCCGGACTTGATAGCCCGTCCCGTCACCACCCGATAGGGAATTCCCACCAGATCCGCATCTTTGAACTTGACCCCGGCCCGTTCGTTGCGGTCGTCCAACAGGGTTTCAATTCCTACCGCATTCAGTTCCTTATATAACTGTTGCGCCACTTCCATTTGTTTGGAATCGCTGACATTGGGAACTACAATTACCACATGATAGGGTGCGATCGCCACCGGCCAGATAATCCCATCCTTATCATAGGACTGTTCCACCGCCGCCTGGGCCAGACGGGACACCCCCACGCCGTAGCAGCCCATCATCAAGGGTAGATCGTTGCCATTTTCATCAGTATAAGTCGCCCCCATCGCCTCGGAATACTTGCTACCCAACTGGAAGATGTGGCCCACCTCGATACCCCGGGCGCTTTCCAGGGTTTGTGTGGGGTCGTGGACGGCGCGATCGCCCTTTTCGGCCTTCCGCAGGTCGGCGACAATTTTGGGAAGCTGGAACTGTTCCCCCCAATTCGCCCCCACAACGTGATATCCCGACTCATTCGCCCCGGTGACGAAATGTTTCAAATCCACAACGGTGCGATCGGCCAGCCGCACAAACTTGGCATGAACCTGCTTATCGGTCTTAATAATATAGTCATCTTCCAAATTCGGGGCGATGTACCCCAACGGCAACGGCTTCGCCGCCCATTTTTCCTGGGCCTCCGCGTCGGGCACCGTCAGGGCCAATATCGCCTTCCCGCCGAATTCGCCCGCCAATTTGGTCAACTCATTTTGCAACTTCACGTCGTTGACATCCCGATCGCCCCGAATACTGACAAGCACCAAAACCGTCATCCCGTTATCGTAGACCACCTGATACAGCACATTTTTCACCACCTGGGTGGGGTCGCACTTCAAAAAGTCGCAAACTGTGGCGATGGTAGCCGTATCGGGCGTTTCCCGCTTTTCGTAACTGGTAAAACTGGAAGGAATCGCATCCGGCGGCACCGACGTCGCCTTTTCCACATTCGCCGCATACTTGCCGTCCCCGGTGTACAACACCTCATCTTCCCCGGCGTCCGCGAGTACCATAAATTCCTGGGACCCCGACCCGCCGATCGCCCCCGAGTCCGCCTCCACCGCGACAAACTCCAACCCGCAGCGGCGCAACATATTCCGGTAGGCCCGATCCATGTCATTGTAAGTCTGTTTGAGACTCTCCTCGTCAGTGTGGAAGGAGTAGCCATCTTTCATAATAAATTCCCGCCCCCGCATCAAGCCGAACCGGGGCCGAATTTCATCCCGGAATTTCGTCTGAATCTGATACAGGTGGAGGGGGAGTTGCTGGTAGGACCGGATCATCTCCTTGGCGATGGTGGTGATCACCTCTTCGTGGGTGGGACCGAGGGCCAGTTCGCGATCGCGCCGATCTTTGAGGGCGAACATGATCCCCTCCGCTTTCGTGTAGGTATCCCACCGCCCCGACTCTTTCCACAACTCAGACGGTTGCACCTGGGGCAGCAGACATTCCTGGGCTCCCGTGGCGTTCATTTCCTCCCGGACGATCTGGGACACCTTCTGGAGGACGCGCCACATCAGGGGGAGGTAGGCATAGACGCCGCTACCGATGCGACGGATGTATCCCGCCCGGACGAGCAATTTGTGACTGGGGATTTCTGCCTCTGCCGGATCTTCGCGCAAGGTGACAAAGAGCATTTGAGAGAGTCGCATCGTTCCGTTCCCTGTTGAAAGCAACTTACCATTATTGCAGGTTATCACCTTTGGTGCGATCGGGTTTGGGGAAAAGGGAGAGGGTCGGAAGCCCCCCTAGCCCCCCAATTTTGGGGGGAACCGGAAAATGGGCTCCCCTCGCCCAGAATTGGGAGAGGGGCTGGGGGAGAGGGCGAGAAGTGTCGTCAGCCCCCCTAACCCCCCAATTCTGGGGGGAACAAGAGAATGAGCTCCCCTCGCCCAGAATTGGGAGAGGGGCTGGGGGAGAGGGCGAGAAGTGTCGTCAGCCCCCCTAACCCCCATCCCCCCCAACCCCCCTTTGTAAGGGGGGAGATAGGGGGGAACAAGAGAATGAGCTCCCCTCGCCCAGAATTGGGAGAGGGGTTGGGGGTGAGGGCCAGAGTACAAAATTAATCCGATCGCCGCCGCAAACCAACTCGCAACCCATCCCGAGGACGGGGAGTCGGGATCATCTCCATTTCCAGATCTTGACTGGGAAGCAATTCCCACTCATAATTTCGCAGCAATTCTATTGCCAATAATTTGATTTCCAACCGGGCGAATTCCTTGCCCAGACACTCCCGCATCCCGCCACCGAAGGGAATGTGGCTGAATGTCGGCTTATCTTCCTCGAACCGATCCGGATCGAAGTCTCGGGGTTGGGGATAAACTGCCTCGTCAAAGTGGGTGCGGCCGATTTGATAGAATACCGACCAGCCTTTGGGAATTTGATAGCCGTTAAATTCGCAGGTTTGAATCACTTCCCGGAACCCGCCGCCGACGGGGGGGACGACCCGCAACACTTCTTTCATGACGCGATCGAGGTAGGTCATCTGTTTGAGATCTTCAAATGTTGGGGGAGTTTCGGAGTCGAATTGTTGCTGTTCGGTTCGGGCTTTTTCGAGAACCTCGGGATATTGGGCGAGTTTTAAACAGAAAGAAGTGGTGGCTGAGGTAAGGGTTTCGTGTCCTGCGAATAATAGTGTCAGAATCTGATCTTTGAGTTCGACGACACTGAGGGTGTTTCCATCGTCGTCTCGGGCTTGCAATAATATGCCCAAAGTATCGTTGCCCGGATCGGCTTGTTTTTGGCGATCGCGAATTATTTTTTCAATGCGATCGAGGAGTTTCTGGCGACAGTTGAGAGCCCGGGTAAATTTCGTCCCCGGCAGTCGGATGGGAAGGGTAAATAACCCATTACACCACGTCTCAAACCAGTCTCTGAGATCGGTTTCCGTCGCCCCGTCAATTCCCACCAGCAGCTTGCAGGCAACATCGAAGGTATATTGTCTCAGTTCGGGATACCAGGTGAGGGTTCCCATCTTTTCCCATTTTTCGACATAGCGGCGGGTGATATTGGTCATTTCGGGGATATATCCCGCCAACGCCCGGGGTTGGAAGGCTTGGGCGAGAATTTTGCGGCGCGATTTGTGCACGTCCCCCGCCTGCGTGGACAGGGAAGCCGGACCCAATAACGTGCGGGTGCTGTAGGGCCAGGTGACGACAAAATATTTGTTCTCGTTGGCGAACAGAAAGCGGTTGGCCTCCGGGCCGATCGCGACGATGGCGGGACTGCCGAAAATGTGGGTTTTGAAGATCGGACCGTATTGTTGCTGGCGTTTGTCCATAAAGTCCGGATCGCGCAAAAAGCTGACGGTTTCGCCGATCCAGGGGAGGCCCAGTTGTCCGGGGGGCGTGGGGAGTGTGGATGAAGTTGCGGTCATGGGTTGTGCGGTTGCGATTGTCTTTATTGTCAATTATTGCGATCGCTCCCCAAAAAAGAAAGGGTTGAGGGGAAATTGCTACACTGGGGGCGATCGTGCGATCGCGTTCCCACCATTTTTAAAGAAAGATTTAGGGGGATCTTCCCGATCGCTGTATTGATAGCAACATTTTTTTGAGATACAGTTTGGATAAAATTATCAGGCAAAAAGGATCGATATGGAATCACCCACCGCAACCCTGCTGGTCTTCTGTCCCGATCGCCGGGGACTCGTCGCCAAAATCGCCAATTTCATCTACTCCAACGGCGGGAATATCATCCACGCCGACCAACACACCGATGCCTCGGCGGGGCTATTTTTGACCCGCATTGAATGGCAGTTGGAGGGGTTCAATTTACCCCGGGACGTGATCGCCCCGGCCTTCGGCGCGATCGCCAAACCTTTGCAGGCGAATTGGACGCTGCATTTCTCCGATACCGTCCCCAGAATTGCCATTTGGGTGACGAAGCAGGATCATTGTTTGTTGGATTTATTGTGGCGGTGGAAAGCGAAAGAAATTTCGGCGGAAATTCCCTTGATTGTCAGCAATCACCCCGACCTCAAACCCGTCGCCGATCAGTTCGCGATCGCTTTCGAGCACGTTCCCATCACGAAAGAGACGAAAACGGAGCGGGAAGCCGAACAACTGGAACTTTTAAAAGAGTACAAAATTGACCTAGTTGTTTTGGCGAAATATATGCAAATTTTGAGTTCAAATTTTATCGAAAAATTCCCCAACGCCATCAACATTCACCATTCCTTTCTGCCCGCTTTTGCGGGGGCGAATCCCTACCAACGCGCCCACGATCGCGGCGTCAAAATTATCGGCGCCACCGCCCATTATGTGACGGCAGACCTGGATGAAGGGCCGATCATCGAGCAGGATGTCGTCCGCGTCAGCCACCGAGATACCGTCTCGGATTTGGTTCGCAAGGGCAAGGATTTGGAGCGGTTGGTATTGGCGAGGGCTGTCCGCCTGCACCTGCAACATCGGGTTTTAGTTTACGGAAATCGAACCGTCGTTTTTGCTTGAAATATAGCGCCGCTAGAGGGGAATAGGCAACAGGCAACAGGCAATAGGCAATAGGGAACTGAAATGACCTTTAGAGGGGAATAGGCAACAGGCAACAGGCAACAGGCAATAGGCAATAGGGAACTGAAATGACCTTTAAATCGGGGTTTCAAGATTTCTAGATCGATTGAAACTGTTAATACACGAGCGCGATACTTGCGATACACAGCACGACGGGAATCTGTAAGCCCCCAGAATTGGGGGTTTGGGGGCGAGAGAATTGATCAATTTTAGCCGATCGCTACAGTTATCCGATCGCCCATTTTTATTAATCGCATCAACCGAAAAGCTGCGCTTTTAGGGACTGACGCATCACCGCGACGGGGACGGGGCGTTGCAGCCAAATTTGCAGGGCGGCGGCTCCCTGTTGCACCAGCATTTCCAAACCGTCGATCGCGATCGCGCCCCGGTTTTTTGCCAGTTGTAAAAACTGCGTCGGACTGGGGGTATAAATCAAATCGTAGGCGATCGCGTCCGGTTTCAATCCTCCCAAAATATCCCCGTCCACGGGAGAGCGATCGACATCGGGATACATTCCGACGGGGGTGGTATTCACCAACAAATCGGCGCGGGAAATTAACGTCGCCAACTGACTTTGAGGGTGGACGGAAACCGCCACCGGAACGGGAGAATCGAGCCAACTTTGGCGGAATATCTCCAACTTTTCCGGGTTGCGTCCGACGACGTGAATTTCCGCCATACCCAACTCCGCACACCCGGCGACGACGGCTCGGGAGGCGCCGCCGTTGCCCAAAATGACGGCGATTTTTTGACTCCAACTGCAGTTCAAAGCCTTCAGTGGCGACAGGAAACCCTCCACGTCCGTATTGGTGCCGCACCAGCCGCGATCGCCCCGCCACACCGTATTCACCGCCCCCACCGATCGCGCCAACGGCGACACCTCCGAGAGCAATGGGATGATACTTTGTTTGTGGGGAATGGTGAGGTTGAACCCCTCCACGCCGAGGGCTGCGAAACCCGCCAAAGCCGCCTGCAAATCTTGGGGGGCGACGGGGAAGGGAAGGTAAACGTAATCGACCCCCAAAGCGGCGATCGCGGCATTGTGCATGACCGGAGACAGGGAATGTTCGACGGGGTAGCCGACGACACCGAGCAATTTGGTCGTACCTTTAATCATGGCAAAAATAGTCCGGTTCGACGGCGAATTATTGTGGCGATTGTTTGTTCAAAACGGCCTGTCTGAATCCCAAAACAATCAAGATATTAGATAGGGTCAGAAAAACCTCCGCCCCCCCGTGCAGCCAATCCACATTAGCCAGGGCTTCCCCGTAGGCGACCTTGGCGTAAATTCCCGCCGGAATCGTCACGGCGACGAAAACCAACGTCCCGTAAAAGCCGATCAGGGCGAGTTTTGGAGTCATTCCGGATCGGGTCAGGAACCAGAGGAAACCGAGGTAAGGGAATAAAGATAAGGCGAATAGAGTATCTTTAGATAACATGAGCCACCGATTGAGAGTGCAAAAAAAGCGGCGATCGCGGGGTTCAAATTTCGAGCGATCGCGACGAACGCCAAATCCACCAGGCGGCAATGCAGAGGGTGACGTTTCCGGCGACGGTCATCGTCGCCTGCAACGTGACCAGCCATTCCAAATCCGGGGGATTGTCGAAATAATGCCAGGTACAGGCGCACATGGCGCTGACGAGGGCCGGCAACATGGCGAAGGAGAGTCCCCACCAGACCCGATTTCGCGTCATCTCGCCGTAACGCCAGATGAACCAGATAGCGGCCATCCATTCGATCACGCTGGAAACGTGAATGATCCAGGTCGGGATAGATAAAGCGTGCATAAGCCAATTTTAGACGGATTTGCGAACTTGTAGACAGTGCGATCGCGGAGTCACCGGAGCCAACCGACCCCAGCCCAATTTTTAGAAACCTCCGGAAGGTGCCATTAACGTTACCCTAGATTTATCAGGGATCACAGGTAAGAAGCAACATGAGCCCGCACCCCCTTGACGATACCACCACTCAAAATGCCAGCCAACTCCACACCTTGAGCCGCACCCTCCGACTGTCCGAGGGTCAGTTTTCGCTGTTGGTGGTGCGCTGTAACTATACCAACTTGCGGGAGCAGGTGGTGCGGGACTTGGGAGAACAATCCCCCCTGCCGATTCGAGAATTCCAGCTTCCCCGCGGCGTACAGAGCCTCTACGGTACGATTCAAGCCGAACTCGACGGGGAAGAGGAACCGTCGGTTTTGATGGTTTACGGTTTGGAAGCCGTCCGGGATCTCGACGAAGTGCTCGACGCCACGAATTTCGCCCGGGAAGCCTTCCGCAATTTTTCCTTTCCCCTGGTGTTGTGGATCGATGACAACCTGTGGAAGAAAATGAACCGGCGGGCTCAGGATTTTACCAGTTGGGCGACCACCTACGAATTCGTGTTGGGGACTCAAGAGTTGCTCGAATTTTTGGAGGGCAAAGCCCGACAGGTTTTCGCCGGCGTGCAGGAATTGGGGGCGCTGCAGTTCGTCCCCAACGGCAAGATTTTGGGGTTTAATTCCGCCTCCGAGTTGGAGTTAGCCTATCGGGATCTTAAGCGGCAGATCGACGTTTTTCCAGCGGAGTTGGAAGGCAGTTTGAAGTTTGTTTTAGGCCGGTTCCACTACGCCCACCACGAGATCGATTCAGCTTTGAAGTTGTACCAGGAGAGCCTCGAATTTTGGCGACAAAACGCCCAAGTTTCCCACGCCTCCCGGGGGGATTTCAGCCATTTGGAATGGCAGGGAATTTTGCTATTTCACATCGGGCTGTGCGATATTTACCAAGCCGAACAATATCGCCACGGCAGCAGTTACGGGGAATGGGAGCGGGCGAAACAGCATTTACAACAGTGCATCCAGCGGTTTGAACTGGCCCGTCGCCAGGATTTGGTGGCGAAATTTATCAATAAATTGGGGGAGGTACTGCGGCAGTTAGAAGATTGGAAAGCCCTGTGGGAGTTGGCGATCGCATCCCGAAAACTTCACCAGACGCCGGGGACGCTTTCTCAGGTGTTGTTGGCTCAGGATTACGGATTTTTAGCTGAAGTCGCCCTGCGGCGGCGGGAGTGGAGTGAAGCCCGGGAATTGGCGGAAGTGGCCTTGGATATTCTCGTCCACACGGATACCGCCGACGCCCTCGACGATTCCATTTTCAACCAACATCAGGGGCGTTATTTGTGGCTGTTGTCGGAAGCGTTAGAAAAATTGGGGCAGCCGGGGGAGGCGATCCAAAAATTGGAGTGGGGAAAACGCGCCACCCTGCCCCAGTACAATCCCCAATTGTATTTGAAAATTTTGGATACTTTGCACCGCCTCTATTTCGATCGCGGGGAGTACCGGGAAGCCTTTGAAATCAAGCGGGAATACCGGACAAAATCGAGTATTTTCGGCTACACGGCATTTATCGGGGCGGGGCGGCTGCAACCTCGGGAACGGGCGATCGACCCCGCCCTCGCCGACGTGGATTCCGGGTCTACCTTCGCCGACGAAATCCAGGCATCCGGGCGGGAAAAAGCGATCGCGCAACTCCTCAACCGCATGGCGAGTTCCCAACACAAATTGACGGTCATTTACGGCCAGTCGGGGGTGGGAAAAAGTTCCCTGCTGCGGGCGGGTTTGGTACCCGCCCTCCAACGCCGGCATATCGACGCCCGCCAGGTGATGCCCGTCGTCATTAGCAGTTACAATTCCTACATCGGCGAACTCGATCGCAAACTCGCGGCCCTGCAACAGGCGGAAACCCCCGCCGAAACCCAGGTCGCCGTGGACACGGGATTCACTGACCCCGAGGGGAACAAACCGGACGAGGGCGACGGGCGAGAATTGATTCAAAAAATCATCGAAAACATCAAAAAAAATTGCGATCGCAACCGGCTGACGGTGATCGTATTCGACCAATTTGAAGAGCTGTTTTTTGTCCTCAATAAAAAAGGTCAAAAAAGCTTCTTCGAGTTGTTGCGCGACATCCTCGACATCCCCTTCGTCAAGGTCATCCTTTCCGTCCGCGAAGATTACCTGCACCATTTGTTGAAATCCGTCCGCCTCACCGATTTTGATGCCATCAACAACGATATATTGAGCAAAGACATCCTCTTTTATCTAGGCAACTTCACCCCCAAAGAAGCCTACGATGTCATCAAAAGTTTAGCCGATCGCTCCCACTTTTATTTAGAAGATGCCCTGATCGAAACCCTGGTCGATGACCTGTCCGGCGAACTGGGAGAAGTGCGCCCCATCGAAATGCAGGTGGTCGGCGCTCAATTGCAGACCGAAAATATCACCACCCTCGCCGAATATCAAAACCGGGGTCCGAAACAAAAACTGGTGGAGCGCTTTCTGGAAGTGACCATCCGGGACTGCGGTGCCGAAAACGAGCGCATGGCCAAACGGATGCTCTACCTGCTCACCGACGAAAACGACACCCGCCCCCTGAGAACCCGCTCCGAACTCGAAGAAGAGTTGAGAACCCAGCTTCATCAACCCTCCATCACCCCCCAACTCGACCTGATTTTACACATCTTTGAACAGTCCGGACTCATCTCCAGAGAAGTCGAAGTTGACACCGAATTTTATCAGCTCGTCCACGACTATCTGGCCGGTTTTATCCGCCACCAACACCAATCCGATCGCGACGCCCAATTCGAGCAACTGCAAGAACAAAACCAAGAACTCCGGCGGGAACAAGAGCTACATAAAAAGCTCGAAGAAGCCCGCCAAAAACAACGGCAAGCCGAAGACTATTTGAAACGGGAACGCCGAATTCGCGGCCTGATCGGGGTCGGCGTGGCGGTGTTGCTGATGGGATTTGCGGGGTGGGAAATGCAGAAACGGCAGCGCAATGCCGCCGATCGCCTGGTGGCTTTACAATCCGTCGAACGGGCCCTGCGGCTCTCCGACGAAAACAACCAACTCGAAATCCTGCTCACCGCCCTGCGGGTGAGTACCGACATCCTGGAGACGCAACCGAATCCCCAACAAAAATTCGACGTCACCGCCGGGTTGCGGGAGGTGATCTCGGGCCTGCAGGAACAGAACCGCCTCCAGGGACACGCCAGCAGCGTCCTCGGCATCGCCTTCAGCCCCGACGGCGACACCATCGCCACGGCGGGCAACGACGGCGCGGCCAAACTGTGGAGCCGCAATGGGGCGTGGCTGCAGGATTTGCCCCACGAAGCCAGCGTCACCAGCGTCGCCTTCAGCCCCGAGAGCCGCCGGATTCTGACCACCACCGCCGATAATCGGGTGACGCTCTGGATCTGGGATGGGGAGGCCGGACAATTTCGGTGGCTGCAAACCCTCGCCGGCCACACGGATCTCGTCACCCGCGCCAAATTCAGCCCCGACGGGAACATTATCGCCACCGCCAGCAACGACAAGACGATCCGGCTGTGGCGGTCCGACGGGACGCCGCTGCGAGTCCTGGAGGGGCATACGGACAAGGTGTTGGACGTGGAATTCAGCCCGGACGGACAGAAACTCGCCAGCGGCAGCAAAGATAAGACGGTGCGGGTGTGGAATTTGTCCGGCGAAGCCTTGGGGATTTTGAAAGGACACTGCGACAGCATTCCTCCCGAATTGTACGAGTCTTGCAGCGTCCACGATGTCAGCTTCAATCCCCAAAATGGCAATATTTTGGTGTCCGGGAGCGGCGATCGCACCGTGAAACTCTGGGATCTGCAGGCGAAGGCGGAGTTGGTGACTTTGAAGGGACACAACGAAGATGTTTTGAGCGTCAGTTTCAGCCCGGACGGGGAAGCGATCGCCAGCAGCAGCCGGGATGATACGGTCAAGATCTGGGCGGCGGGAGATGGGAATTTGTTGAATACGCTGGTGGGGCATCAAAATGACATCTGGTCGGTGGCGTTTACCCCGGACGGTCAGACCGTCGCCTCGGCCAGCGCCGATACGACGGTGAAACTGTGGAGTCGCAGTCACACCCCAGAAGCCAAAGTGGCGATTCTGGGACACAATGCGGCGATTTGGAGCGTCAGTTTCAGCCCCGACGGCCGGATGGTGGCGACGGCCGGAAATGACGGTTGGGTGAAGCTGTGGGACGTCGGCGGCGCGGACGGGAGTTTGTTGTGGCAACTCGATAGCCAAGTGCCGCCCAATGATCTCAATTGGGTGAGTTTTAGTCCCGACCCCGACGACCCGATTTTGGCTACACCGGGTGCTGACAATCGGATCCGGCTGTGGAATTTGGACGGGAGCGCCCTCGCCACCCTCGAAGGTCACACACTCGCCGTGAACGCGGTGGCGTTCGACCCCACGGGGGATCTCGTCGCCTCGGCGAGTGCGGACCGGACCGTGAAAGTGTGGACGCGGTCCGGTGAACTCGTCGAAACCTTACAAATTCCGGCGTTGCCCCCCAATGGGGCGGTGAGCGATTTGCACTTCAGTGCCGATGGCAGTATTTTGGGCGTCGCCATCGGCAGCGAGACGGGGGGTACCGAGAGAAACGAACAGTATTCCGTCAAGCTGTGGCGTCGGGAGGGGACGACTTGGGTGCCCTATCCGAGCATTCCCTATCCTGAGAGTGTCAATAGCATCGCGTTTTCCCCCGAACCCGGACAACTGGCGGTGGCGTCGGGCAAGACGGTGAAGTTGTGGACGCGCGATCGCTCGGTGCAGCCGGATTCCTGTCCGATGACGGCGTTTGCCACGGTCCGCAGCCTTAGTTACAGTCCCGACGGCAAAATTTTGGCGACGGCCAGCGATGACAAGAAAATTCGGCTGTGGGCGGTGAAGCGCGATCGCGACAAACTCTGGCCCGAGGGGGGCTGTTCGGCCCTGAAAAGCCCTATCGAACCGATCACCACCATCGATCAAAATGTGTTCGTGAACCGGATTCGTTTCAGTCCGGACGGCCGCACGATCGCGATCGCCAAGGATGACGGCACGCTGATGTTGTGGAGTATGGACAATCTGGATCTCGACAGCTTGATCGCCCGCAGTTGCGATTGGTTGCAGGATTATTTGGAAACCAATCCCAAAGTTGAAGGGCGCGATCGGGATCTGTGTGAATAGATGAGATCTGATGCCATCGCATCGCGATTAATATCATCGCATAATCAAGGGGTGCGATCGGGTTTTATTGCTTGGGTTTGGGCTTTGGTTAGGCATAAAAAGTCACATTCGTAAACTCGATCACTCGAATATTTTTCAACGTGTCAAATAAACTAATTAATCGTGCCACGACTGAATGATCTCTACTATGATTGACACCCAGAGGACTCATTTCAATTTTTATGTAGCCGCGATCGTAATAAAACCTGGCGTTTGAAAGATTAGCTCGAGTGAATGCTTCTTGAATTTGGGGATAACTAGGAAGTTCAGGAAACAAACCGGTGTGCCAATGCTCAAATTTTAACCAAGCGGTGCGATCGCTTGCATTTTCTAGATTAAAGTTCCAAACCTGCCATTCTTTGACATGGCAGCGACCAAAACCGCGACGCTTTTTCATGCCCAGGCTGATTTCACCTTGTTCCAGGCCGGAGAGTGCGATCGCCAATCCTTTTAGTAACTCAGTTTCATTCTCTGAGTAATGCCAAATCAGTGGGACTATCTGCATCACCACTTCCCAAACAAGTTGGTGTATCTAAAATCAAAGTACCGTATACAACAATGCGTCTAATAATATGACGTTTTGTGCGGCTCAGTCATGGTACTCATCTTCTAATTGATTTTGATTCGGTTGAAATATTTCTGGATATCTAGCTGAAAAATATTGATATTCTTCCAGCCAATTAACAGCAATTCTGCCAAAACCATCAATGCAGCGATCGCCAATTCCTTCTTTTTCAAAATCTTTAATCTGTTCAGTTGTCAATTGTGCATCAAAAACCAACACACTGCAGATAGCACCTTCTCCCTCTTCAACTACTTGATTAGTCCTCGAATCGCGCTTTGTTGCTGATGAACGTCCTTTGGTGCGATCGCGCGCCGTATGAATATTGATCCGTAAAGAATAGGTGAGCCGTAAAACGGGGCAAGGTATTGGGGCGATCGCGCATCACAACACGAGCCGATCGCAAACTACCGCTATCTGCTGTACCATTATTAGGATTAATCGCTGTTTGGCGACGGATTGTTGTCAGGGAATGCAATATATCAGTTGGTGTTAAAGTAGGTGGCTCATTGTTGTTTGGCTCTCGTGAACGAAAGCTAAAACCGATCGCCCCCCGAAAATCCCCATCCCCAACCCTGACCGAAGGGCGGGGTAAAAGCGCGATCGCCGGCCCCCCGCAACGGCAGCCCCCCGCCCGTTGTGCTATTGTCGATGGGGGGGAGCGCCGAAAGCGACCCAGTGGAGAATGGGTGCGATCGCGCCCCGGACACCCGAGATCCGATCGCCGGTCGAGGGGGGCGAAGAATTTTTAAGCACGCCAAACCGATCGAGAGCCACATCAAGCGGGACTGGTGTGAGAGGATGGAGGTAGAAATCCAGCGATGATAGGGAGGCCACTTGCTTCATGCAAGGCTCTTTGAATGAAATTGATATCCGCAGCATATTGCAGTTGATCGAGCTGGGCCAGCGAACCGGGGAATTGATGGTCGAGGCCTACAGTCCCCCCCCACATCCGGTCAAAGACAAGCTACGCCGACAGTTTGACGGTCAGTGCTGGCTGGTCTTTTGCTTCAACGGCCGCATCATCTACGCCGGACAGAGCGAAGGGAGTCTGCTGCGGCTGCGAGACTACCTCCGCCGCTACAAAGCGGACACAGCCCTCGACGGCCTGGAAGTCCCCTCCATCGCCGCCGTCAACGCCCCCGAATACGGCTACCTGTGGTTGCTGCTGGAGAAAAATGCCATCTCTCCGGCCCAGGGGCGCAGCATCCTGCACGGCATGATCTGCGAAACCCTATTCGACCTGTTGAGCCTGCACCAGGGCACGTTCAACTTCGAGATGAGTCCCCCCCTGGCCCCCCAGTTGATGACTCTGGAGATCGGCCCCCTGCTGGCCCGGATCATGAAACAGGTTCAGGAGTGGAAAACCTTCCACCCCCACATCCAATCCCCGAATCAATGTCCGCTGATCCTCGATCGCGACAAACTGCGTCAGAGCGTCCGCCCCAACGCCTTCGAGACTCTGAGCCGCTGGGCCGACGGCAAAACCAGCTTCCGGCAGATCGCCCGGTATTTGAACCGAGATATCGTCACCGTCGCCAAAGCGATCTATCCCTTCGTGCAGCAAGGTTTGGTGCAACTCCTCAACCCCGGTTCGGAACCGAGTCCCTCCCCCGACGAACGGCTCGCCGTCACCGCCAAAGTCCCCCGCATCGTCTGCATCGATGACGACCGGGTGATCCGGGAAACAGTGGAATTGATTTTGACCGGACACGGCTACGAGGCGACGGCGATCGGAAATCCCCTGAAAGCCCTCAGCCACGTGTTCCAACTCAAACCCGACCTAATCCTGTGCGACATCGCCATGCCGGAACTCAACGGATACGAAATCTGCGCGATGTTGCGAAATTCCAGCGCCTTCCGGCAGACCCCCATCATCATGCTCACGGGGATCGACGGCTTCATCGATCGCCTCAGAGCCCGGCGAGTCAGGGCGACCAACTACCTGACCAAACCGTTTCGGGAGACGGAACTGCTGACCCTGGTCGAAGGCTACGTCGGCCGCGGGAGTCCGGAGCGGCCGACCCCCGAGAACAAACTGAGCGAGGAACTCTCGGAAAATTGGGATGCGATCGAAACCCCCGAATCTCGTTCCACCTAAATCAATCCGCAGCGAACTTGGGTATACTTGAAATCAAATAATATTATGTTAAAGCAATCTCCATCGCGGTTGCAATCAAGCATTTGGCCTGCAACCGGAGTGTCTCGGAGCGTTAGGGTTGGCCGAAATGTAGTATTGGAGACGCCCCAGTCCCTCCGCCGTAGTGTCAATTCACCCAGAACCCAGCAACTCAGCAAGACAGTATGAATACAGTTATGGTTGTAGAAGACAGTGTGACACAGCGGGAGATGATCTCAAATCTCCTCAAAGAGAGCGGTTTGCGGGTCACCGTAGCCAGCGACGGGGTTGAGGCTCTCGAACAAGTCCAACAGCACAGCCCTGCCCTGGTCGTCCTGGATATTGTCATGCCCCGGATGAACGGTTACGAACTGTGTCGCCGTCTGAAATCCGATCCAAAAACCCAAAATATCGCCATCGTCATGTGTTCTTCAAAAGGGGAAGAATTTGACCGCTATTGGGGCATGAAACAAGGTGCGGACGCTTACATTGCCAAACCATTTCAGCCGACCGAATTGGTGTCAACCGTCAAGCAATTGCTGCGGGGGTAGGTGAAGGACGATGGTCGGAAATCCAGATTTTCTGACGGGTCAGGGGGCGGACGCCTCGGAATTCCAAGAGCTAGAAACCCCGGAAGGGGAGTTGCACCTGCGGTTTTTCGTCGCCTCCGGTGCCGAATTAGCCCTACCGGCAACGGGCATCAAAGAAGTGCTCTCCCAGGCCCTTGATCGCATCACCCCCATCCCCAACGTGTCGCCGCTGCTGCTGGGGACTCTCAACCTGCGGGGTCGGGTGATCTGGGTCGCCGACCTGGGACAGTTTTTGGGAGATACAATGCAATTAAATACCGATCGCACAGAAATTCCAGTCATCGCCATCGAGGATCAAGATACCATCCTCGGATTGGCGGTCGAGGCGATCAACAATTCGACAGCGATGGACTGGCTGCCCACGGACGAGATGCGGATGCCCGTGCAGGTGCCCGACAGCATGGCGCAGTACATCAAAGGGGAGTGGGTCCTCGACGAATCGGAGGAGCGGGTGTTGCGGCTGCTCGACCAGATCGCCATTCTGCGGTCAGCCCGGTGGGCGCTCTGAAGGGTGGGAATCGGAGCGACCCGTTGGCTTCGGAAACGGGACTGCTTTTGACTTTGGACGATTACAATTGAAGAGGTCGGGGAGATAGACGAACGAATTATTGATAGAGCAGTAACAAAATTGTGTGAAGCCAATCCAGTCTGAATTTGAAGTCGGATTCACTTACATACAATTCTCACGGTAACTCTAAAGTCAAAAGAGGGATGGCAAATGTCAGCAAGTGCAGACTATCTGCAGGAGTATCACAAAACGGAGACAGCCTACACCGAGGGCAACTTGGAAGAGGCGGCGACTTTAGTTTGTCAACTGGTCGAAGACTACCCCGACGACCCGTCCGCCCGGCTTTTGTGCGGCCACATCTATTACGATTTGCAGCAATATGACGTCGCCCGGGAACAATACAACGCGGTGTTGACCCTGACGGACGACCCGGAACTGCTCGACCAAGCCCAAGCCTACATGACGGAAGCCGACCAACTGAGTTCCTCCTCCGACCCCCCCAACGGCTCGGGGGCACCGCCGCCGGACGACGACGATTTTGACGATGCCACGGAAACCATTTTAGAAGATTTCAACGGCGACGAACCGGCGGCGGAACCCGTCGGGATAGAGTCCGAACCCGACCTCGCCGCCGACATCGCGGACGACCTGTCGGATTTGGACATCGACATCGAATCCCTCTCCCCCCCGCCGGAACGGGTAGCCGAAGCCGAGGAGCGCGAACTGGACCTCGAGGAAGAAGAGCTGAACCCGGAAGAGATGGACTTCTCTCAACCCTTCGAGGAAGCGATGGAAATGTCCCCGGCGGGCGAGGCTGGGGCCGACGAGGATTTGGAAGATCTCGACCTCGGCATCCCGGCGATGTCCGAACCCGAATTGGACGGGGGAATGCCAGAAGATGATTGGGAATTGGACTCCTCGGATCTGTCCCAGCCGGACTTGGGGGGAGGGGACTTCGATGCGATCGCCTTCGAGTCCGACCCCCTCGCCGACGCGGGGGCAGAGTTGGACGAGTACGAAGCCGACTCCGACCTGACCAACCCCCTGAACAACCCATTCGCCGAATTGGAAGGGGACGGGGCCGACGACGGGGAAGAGGGGGTGGTGGGGGAAACCGACTGGGAAACCGGAGATCCCTTCGGACTGGCCGCGGAGATCCCGGGAGAAGACGAGTCCGACAACCACTTCGCCCCGCCCGAGGGCGAGTTCCCCGACGACGACCTCGACGGACTCTCGGGGGACCTGTTTAAAGACGAGGCGATCGCCCCGGAACTCAAAGGGCCGGGACTCTCGGGCGCCGACCTGGGGGCGACCGAACCGGAGCCGGAGTCGGACCGGTTCGAGTTGGACGACCTGTCCCCGGAATCGGAACCGTCCAACGGCAACGGCAACGGCCCGCGCCCGATCGCCCCGGACGCGGGCTCCGAGACCCTCTCCGGAGACCCGGATCTCGGGGAGTTCGACGACGAATTAGACGACATTTTTGCCCCCTTGGAAGAGCCAGCCCCCCCGGGGACGGAGGAGGAGGCGGAAATTCCCCGGACCGCAGCTCACCGCCAGAATGGAAAAGCCGCGATCGCCGAAGACTTTGACGAGTCCCCCTTCGACATGATGGAACTCGACGGGGAGGCGGAAGCGGACGACGAGGCGGAAACCCTGCTGACCGATTCCTCCCGGGGAGTCGGACCGGTCTTCGAGGAAGACTCCGACTTCGATTTGGACGGCGCGGACATCCCCGCCTTCGCGGAGCCCCCCGACCTCGACGCCGACGACGACATTCCCGACAGCTTCAACCTGGACGCCCTGGATGAAGAGACGTTCGAGGAAAACGGAGCCGGCCCCCCCCGCGATTGGGCCAAGCCCACTGCCAAAGGCGATCGCAACGGGTCCGTCCCCCCCCCGGCCGCCACGGGCATCGCCTCCCACTCCCAAACCACCGACGATTTCCTCGACGATTTTGAAGAATTCGACGACCTGGGCCACCTGCCGGACTTCGAGGTGTCCCCGGAAGAAGCCTCCGCCTTCCTGCCCGACAGCTCCGACTTTGAAGACGACAACCTCGAGAGCCAATTCATCGCCACCACGACGAGCAACCTCGAGAGCGACAGCTCCGCCATCCACGAAGACGAGGAGCTGATGACCCCGACGGAGCGGGAGACCCTCACCACCTTCACCGCCCCCTCGGAAGACCACGTCGATACCAGCCTCTCCGTCGAGCCCGGCTCCTTCGCCTTCCTCGAAAATAAACCCCTGAAAATCAAATCCCTGTACACGGCCCTGGGAACGGGACTCGTCACCCTGATCGCCGTCGCCGTCGCCACCAACGTCGCCACCCAGATCGCCGCCCGCAACGACCGGGCCTTGGTGGTCAACTACCTGCGGACGACGGGCTGGATCATGACGGCCGTGGCCGGGGCGGCCAGTTTCGGCACCGCCTGGACCGTCGGCCGGATCACGGCCGGACAGATGGGGAAAGCCTCCAAAGAACTACAGGCCCAGTTCGACGCCATCGCCCGGGGCAATTTAGACGCCCGAGTCAACGTGTACGCCGAAGACGAACTCGGCCAGATGTGCGCCAAATTCAACCACATGGCGCAGTTCATCCAGAGCACCACCCGGGAAGCCCAGCGCAAGGCCGAGGAGCAGGAAGAGGCCAAAGAAAACCTACAGCGCCAGGTGATCCGCCTCCTCGACGACGTGGAAGGGGCCGCCCGGGGCGACCTGACCGTTTCCGCCGAGGTGACGGCCGACGTGCTCGGAGCCGTAGCCGACTCCTTCAACCTCACCATCCAAAACCTGCGGGAAATCGTCGTGCAGGTGAAACAGGCGGCCCGCCAGGTGAGCAAGGGGGCCACCGACAGCGCCAGCTTCGCCAAGGACGTGGCTGGGGACGCCCTGCGGCAGGCCGAGGAACTGGCGGCCACCCTCAACTCCGTGCAACTGCTCACCGACGCCATCCAGCGGGTCGCTGAGAGCGCCAAAGAAGCCGAAGAGGTGGCGCGCTCGGCCGCGGCCGTGGCCACCAAGGGGGGCGAGGCGGTGCAGATGACCGTGGCCGGGATCTTGAAAATTCGGGAAACCGTGGCCGAAACCACCCGGGACGTGAAGCGGCTGGCCGAATCCTCCCAGGAAATTTCCAAGATCGTCGCCATCATCTCCAACATCGCCTCCCGCACCAACCTGCTGGCCCTCAACGCCAGCATCGAGGCAGCCCGGGCCGGGGAAGCGGGGCGCGGGTTCGCCATCGTCGCCGACGAAGTGCGCCAGTTGGCCGACAAGTCCGCCAAATCCCTCAAAGAAATCGAACAGATCGTCATGCAGATCCAGAGCCAGACCAGCTCGGTGATGATGGCGATGGAAGAAGGCAACCAGCAGGTGATCGAGGGGACGAAACTGGCGGAACAGGCGAAGCGATCGCTCGACGACATCATCCAAGTCACCAACCGCATCGACGTGCTGGTTCGGTCCATCACCGCCGACACCGTGGAGCAGAACGAAACCGCCCGCGCCGTCGCCCAGGTGATGCAGGCCGTCGAACACAGCGCCCAGGAAACCTCCCAAGAAGCGCACCGGGTCGCCAGCGCCCTCAGCAACCTGGTGGGCGTCGCCCGGGACCTGCTGACCTCCGTGGAACGGTTCCGGGTCGATCCCTCCGAACGTCAGTAAACCGATCATTAACAATTAATAATTAATTGTTAATTATTAATTGTTAATTGTTAATTGTTAGCGAATCCTAACGAGCCATGCAACCGGAACAACAAGAACGCATCATGGGGTACTTCATTGAGGAGGCAAAAGACCACCTCAATACCATCGAGCAGGGCTTACTCAACCTGCAATCGACCATCGAAGACTCCGAACTGCTCTACGAGGTCTACCGCGCCGCCCACTCCGTCAAGGGGGGGGCGGCCATGCTCGGCCTCCACAGCATTCAAAAAACCGCCCACCGCCTCGAAGATAGTTTCAAAGCCCTGGAAAAGATCACCGAACGGGGGCCGCTGCAAGTAGACCAGCAACTCGAATCCCTGTTCCTGCAAATTTTCGACACCCTGCAGGCCCTCATCGACAACCTGTCGGGTCCCTACGGGCTCACCGAAGAGACCTCCCTCAGCCTGTTGCAGGAAGTCGAACCGGTCTTCGACGGCCTCAACTACCACATCAACACCCTCTGCGGCGAAAAGGGGGTGGTCTTGACCCAGACACCCGCGCCGGCCGAGCCGCCTTCGGTGCCGGCACCGGCATCCGCGCCGCCGCCGGCGCGGGACGAACCCTCCGAGGCGATCGACAGCGCCGAAGAACTGTTCTTCCGCAGCGACGTGCCCGATCGCCTGCGGGAGATGCTGCAACTGTTCAAACAGCAACCCACCCCGGACGGCCGCAACCGACTCGTCGAACTCTGCCGAGGGTTGGGGCGGGCGGGCGAAACCTTCGACAAACCCCACTGGGTCAGCTTCCTGGAAACCGTCGAACGGGCGATCGCCAACCCGGACAACAGCTACCGCACCCTGGCCCCGGTGGTCATCCCCCAACTCAAACAAGCCCAAGACTTGATCCTCACCAACCGGGAAGATGAAATTGTCGTCAGTTCCTCCCTGGAGGCCCTCTTGCCCCCGGTCTGGGACGGGTCAGAAGAGGACCCCACCCTCAACGAAGAACTCCTGGCCCAACTCGGGGTCGAACCGGCTCCCGACACCCCGCCCATGACCCTCGACGATTCCCCCCTGGACGCCCCGCCCCAATCCAAGCCGTCCGGCTCCGGGGCGCTGCTCGACTTGCCGGCGGGGGATTCCATCCCGAACATCTCGACGGACGATCGCCACTCCCCCCGCGGCCCAGCTATGCAACCGGAGGAATTGAAGAGTCTGGCAGCCCTGTTTGCAGGGGTGGAGGGGAACGGGAACGAGATCGAAAATGGCTGGGAAGAAGAAACCCCCCGGTCACGAACGCCGGAAACCGGCGACGGCGACCCGAGTGCCGACGATTTCGACATTTTCTTCGGCAAGGATTCCCCCGACTCCGCTAGGCCGAGACCGTCGGGCGCGACCCCCGGAATGACGGCGACCACCCGGGACGAGGACTTCGCGAACCTGCTGTTCGACGACATCGAAACCGGGGCTCCACCGGAGGCCGGCACCGCCAAATCTCGCCCGAAATCCGGGTCGGCGGGGGGCGACGACGCCGACGACTTCATCCAACAACTGCTCGTACTCGACGACGGGGAGTCCGAGAAAGGGACAAACCCGACGGCGGACGGGAACGGGTCTGGCTGGGAGTCGGAAGATCTAGACCCGAGCTTTTCGGTCCTCTTCGACGAAACCGAAACGGCAGTTGACGGCGGCTCCTCGGCGACGACGGCCGCCCCGGAAGCGGCTCCGGACACCGATGACGGGGATTGGTTTGAACAGTTGGTCGCGGGTGAGGAAATCGAAGACCCCTTCCGGGAAGCGGAGGCATCGCGCCGCCCCCCCAGAGAATCGGCCGCGAGCCCCGGAAACGGTGCGGGGACAGCCGCGGACGGCGAAGCCGAGGACGACTTGTTCAGCGAACTGTTCGGGTTGCCGGAGGTAGAAACGACTCCGGAACCCGTCCCGCCGCCTGAGCCCCGGGCGGCCGGCCGACCGAAAGCGTCCCCCGCCGAGCCGGCTGTCCCCCCGGCGGGGGACGGCGAGGCCGAGGATTTTGCCGGCCTCGACGACCTGTTGAATCAACCCGAAGCGTCGGGGCCACCGTCAGAAGAGGGGGATGAGATGCTCTCCGACCTCGACCGCCTCCTCAACACGCCGGAGGAGGTGACAACCTCCGCCTCCGATGGCGGCGGGGACGCGGAGGCGGAGGAGGAAGAGGAAGAGGACGACTTCAAATATTTGGCCAAGTTGATTGACGATCACCCGAGCGCCGTCGGAGGTGTCCGATCGCCCGTGAAGCCGGCCCCCAAATTTGAACAGATCGCCAAGGTCCCGGTCAAGCAACTGGACAATCTCAGCAACCTGATCGGAGAACTGGTGGTCAACCGCAACAGCCTGGAGCAGGATCAGGAGCGGATGCGCCAGTTTTTGGACAACCTGCTCGACCAGGTGTCGCTGCTGAGTGACGTGGGGCAGCGGATGCAGGATTTCTACGAGCGATCGCTGCTGGAAATTTCCCTGCTCTCCAACCGCCAAAAACCCATGCTGTCGTCGCCCCACCCCCTCGACGACTCCGACGGCGGGGAAACGGCCGGGTTTGAATCCACCGAACTCGACCGCTTCACCCCCTTCCATACCCTCTCCCAGGAGATCATCGAGCTGGTGGTGCGGGTGCGGGAGTCGGCCGCGGACATTGAGTTCTTGGTGGAGGAGGCCGACCAGGTGGGCCGGCAGCTCCGCCAAGTCACCAACCAGTTGCAGGAGGGACTCAACAAGGCGCGGATGGAGCAGTTCACCCAGGAGGCAGACCGACTGAAGCGGCCGGTGCGGGATATTTCCATCACATGCGGCAAGCAAGCCAAGTTGGTCGTGGAGGGGCGGGACACCCTGATCGACAAGATGCTGCTCGGAAAACTGCGCGACCCTCTCACCCACCTGGTCAACAACGCGATCGCCCACGGGATCGAACCGCCCGAGGTGCGCCAGAAGGCCGGAAAGCCGCCGACGGGCCAGATCACCATCAAGGTCTTCCACCAGGGCAACCAAACGGTACTCTCGGTGTCCGACGACGGCGGGGGCATCGACGTGGAGCGGGTCAAGCAAAAGGCGATCCGGAGCCAGTTGATCTCCCCCGAACAGGCTAAAGATATGCCCAAGCACGAGATCTACGACCTCCTGTTCCGCCCGGGTTTTACGACGCAGGATAATCCCAACGAAATTATGGGCCGTGGGGTGGGCATGGATGTGGTCCGCACCAATTTGGCCGAGATCCGGGGCACGATCACCACGGACTCCACCTTGGGAGAGGGGACGACCTTCACCATCCGCCTACCCCTCAATATGAGCATTTCCCGGGCGCTCTGCTGCATCAGCGATCGCGCCCGCATCGCCTTCCCGATGGACGGGGTGGAGGACATGATCGACGTGCCCCGGGAGCAAATTCAGACCGGGTCCGACGGCAAGCCGACCCTGGAATGGCGGGGGTCCGTCCTCCCCTTCCGGCACCTGCGGGAGCTGCTCACCTACAAGCGCCACCTCGGCCGCGGCGGCGTCTACGGCGCCAATGTCGAGGAGGACATGATTTCGGTGATCGTCCTGCGGGCGGCGGGGAATTACCTGGCCGTGCAGGTGGATCAGGTGTTGGTGGAACAGGAAATCGTGATCAAGCAGCTCGAGGGTCCGGTGCCCAAACCCGTCGGTGTGGCGGGGGCGACGGTACTCGGGGACGGCCAGATCGTCGCGATCGCCGACGTCTTGGAGCTGATCGACCTGGCTACCGACAAGATCCGCCCCGATGCCCACACGATGAAGTGGGAGGACGCCGGGGTGACCGAGGCGGCCGAAGCGCCCGCCCACAAGAACGAACCCACGGTCCTCATCGTCGATGACTCGATCACCGTGCGATCGCTGCTGTCGATGACCTTTGAAAAGTCGGGCTACCGGGTCGAAGAAGCCCGGGACGGCAAGGAAGCCTGGGAAAAACTCAAATCCGGCCTCCCCTGCGAAATCGTCTTCTGCGATATCGAAATGCCCCGCATGGACGGCCTGGAACTGCTCTCCCGGATGCAGAAAGATCCGGCTCTCCAGGATCTCCCCATCGCCATGCTCACCTCCCGGGGCGCGGACCGACACCGCCAGATGGCCTATCAGCTCGGCGCCCGGGGCTATTTCACCAAACCCTACCTGGAAGAGCAACTGCTCGAAGCCGCCGGGCGGATGCTGCTCGGCGAAGTGGTCGGCAAAGTGGGCGTCCCCGCCTCCAGCTAAGTTGGGGGGCGCTTTGCGGGGGGCTCCGCGAAGCGCCCCGGCGGGACGCCGGACCGTTGTCAGGAGAGCGCTTTCCTGGCTAGACTCTAGTGGACTGTTTCATCTTAAATGAGGCGATCCGATCTGAATCCACAGGCAAGATGCCTGTGCTACGTTTTGAATTTTGC
>NZ_JAJENU010000540.1:0-46137 GCF_035615495.1 Lyngbya sp. CCY1209
CCCAGCCCCCCTTTGTAAGGGGGGAGAATTTCTCAAACTCCCCCTTGGCAAGGGGGATAATGGGGGATCGATACTGCTTGGGTTCTACGGGTGACGGCGGTGTGGGCCGATCGCCCGGTTTTCCCGGTGTATTCGGCGGGTTCGGTCAGTCGGGGGCGTCCGGAACGGACGGGCGATCGACGTTTTCGGGCAACAGTCCCGGCAACGGCGGTATCGGCGGCGACGGTGGCAATGGTGCGGGTTTGGGCGGCGCGATTTTCGTCAACTCCGGCGGCAATTTGGCTTTAATTGACAGCCGTTTCAACAACAACTTTGCCACCGCCAACGGCGGCGGTGCCCAGGGTGGCGGCGGGGCGATTTTTGTCCTCGGTGGGGCGACGGCGGCGGGGACGGGATTGAGTTTCAACAGCAATATTGCCTTTAACGGCGATCGCGATGTTTCCGGAACTTTGGGCAATCTCACCATTCCCCTGGCCACGATCGCACCCCGCCAAACTCTCCAAGAAAGTCGGCCCGGATCGGGTCAGTTTGTCGTCAATTTGTCCAATTCCTTCCCCGTGGATATCGAGGTCAATTATAGTGTGGGCGGGACGGCGACTCCCGGCCAAGATCACGCCCTCTTCGGCGGTACGATCGCGATCCCGGCGGGTCAGACTTCGGCGATCCTCGATCTGGGGGTGCTCGACGATACGATTTACGATCCCGACGAAACGGTTATCGTCACCCTCAATTCGGGCCGCAATTATCGGACGACTTTTTGAACCCGCAGTGTGACAACCCCGATCGCCGACAACGAGCCCCTGGTCGCGATCGCGCCGGGTGTGACCCCCCAGGAAGAGGGGGAAATTCCCGGAACCTTCGATCTGACGCTGACACAACCCGCCCCCGCCGGGGGACTGGTGGTGGATTACGAAGTGGAGAGGACGGCGACACCCGGAGACGATGACGAACCCCTGACGGGCAATATTTTGATTCCCGCCGGGGCGAACCGGGGCACCATCGAGGTCGCCACCTTCGACGACGTATTTATCGACCCCGATGAAACCGTGATTTTTTGGCGGAAGGGGAGGAAACCGTCGAATTGACCCTGGAAGCGGGGGAAAATTACGCGATCGCGGCCGACAATACCGCATCGACTTCATCACCCACGCCGCCGACAGTGCCGATGCCGACTACGACGGGATCGCGATCGCCGAAATTGCCGTCCAAATTGCCGACGACGACAGGCCGACGGTGACGGTGGCCTCCGGCGGCGACGGCAGCGAACAGAGCGCGATTCCGGGCATTTTCAGCCTGTTTTTGAGCGATCGGGCCCCGGCGGGGGGCGTGGAAGTGGCCTACAGCCTGGACGGGGAGGCCCAACCGGTGGCGGACTACAGGCCGCTATCGGGGACGGTATTAATTCCGGAGGGGGAATTCGGGGCGAATGTATTTGTCAATCCGGTCAATGACGCGATCACGGTGTCTGCGGTGGACGATGGGATTGTGGAAGACGTTCATTCCAGTTTTATAACCCACGCCGCCGCCAGCGCCGATGCCGACTACGAGGGCATCGAAATCCGCGACTTCACCGCCAATATCCGCGATCGCAGTTTCGACCCCCGCACCACCGCCGAGGGTTTGGGAGTCGCCTTCGACCGGCTGCAAGAGGTTCTGGAACGGGAACTGCACGCGATCGCCCTGCCGATTGTGGGGGAAATCGACGACTTCGCCCCCGCCTTTATCGAACGGTTCCGCAACACCGTCGTCAACCGCATCGTCACCGCCCGCGACCTCACCCAAGGGGAATTGGAATTGAGCGGGGTGGGAAGTTTCAACACGGCCTTTTTCGATGCGGTGGTGGCGATCGACGAAGTGATCCAATTGGCGGCACAATTGCAGGAGGGGGAAAATATCGTCATCGAGCGCGGTTCTTATGTCTTGGAAGGGTTCGACGGATTCGGCTACGATACCTCCGGCCTGACCCAGTGGGCAAATAACGATTTTGCCGCCTCCGAGGCGTTCCGGGTTCTGGACGGGTTCTTTTTGAGCGATCGCGGGCCGGATCGGGTCCGGTTCCGTGGATCTAGCCGATCCGAACCAATTGCGGGCAGTTTTGGAGGCAGTCGCGGCGGATTTGGGCGAAACGGCCGAGACTGCCGCCACCATCATCGCCGAGGGCAACCGGCGAATCGATGCCATCGCCGCGGGGGATCTGTCCCTGGAGGAACGGGCCACGGAAATCACCCGGGTGCAATTTGTCGCCCAAGGTGACGTGGCGGCGGACTTGGAGGCTTTGGGCGGCGGTTCTCTGTCCGGGGAGGATGCGATCGCCGACGGCATCGTTGTTCTGGCGGAAATGGACGCCGGCACGATGGTGGAAATCGATCGCGACGGCCCGGACGGCGGCAGCGGACTGCAACCGCTGCTGATGGTGGAAAATGTCACTCCCGAGGAGTTAGAAAATCCCGAAAATTTCATCTTCTAAGCTCAGAATCAGGGCGCATCTCAATCCAGTGGGAGCATCTCCCTCCCCACTTTTTTGAATGACAAAAAAACTCTCCGTGTTCTCTGTGCCTCTGTGGTTGAATTTTCCAAAAATCGATCGCGTATTAGAAATCTCCCACGCCTGTCCGATGCGGTGGGAGTTCGAGGAATATTCCCCGGCAAATCCGGTCAAATAAGCGGAGCTGATAATGATCCTGCTATCCCGCCCCTGTCCCAATTTTTCCGTCCCGGGACGGGATATTTTCGATTATCCGCTTTCGGATTGACTCAAAGTTTCGGGAACTTTGGGACGGGCTGGACGCAACATAAATTGGGCGATGATAATCCCGACGATCGCCAACCCCGCCATCGGATAAAAGGCGTAGGTGTAGCTGCCGAAAATGTCGCGAATTTGTCCGGCGACGAGGGTTCCCAGTAATGCCCCGGTGCCGTAGGCGGTGAATACCAAGCCGTAATTTTGGGCGTAATTGTCCGGGTTGAAAAATGTCAATGTTGTCGTGGGCGCGATCGCCAGCCAGCCCCCCAGAGACATCCAAAATAGGGCGAAGGCGACCATGTAAGTGAGGACTTGACCTTCGGAGGCGTTCAACATTAAAATCGAGCCGATCAGGATTAAAATGTAGGAGACAAATGCCGCCCCTTTCGGCTTCAATCGGTCGGTCAGCCACCCGAATAACGGCCGTCCGAGGCCGTTAAAAATGGCGAAGATAGAAACCGCGATCGCCGCCGTTTCGGGTTCGAGTTGAATAATTTCTTGGCCGACCGGGGAACCGATTCCGATCGCAGAAAGTCCGACAAATGTGCCGATAACGTAGCACAGCCACAGGCCGTAAAATGAGCGCGATCGCAGCATCGGCGTCTCCGCATATGCCCTCGCCAATTCGGGCGCGTTTGCATTCGGTATCGGAGGCGTCCACCCCTCGGGGGGCCATTTCAATTGAGTGGCGAGGATCGCCACAATGACGGTAAAAAGAACTCCTAAAATAATGAAAGTGGTTAAAACTCCGTAAATCGAAAGCAGGTAAGTTGCCAGCGGTGCCGTAATTAAAGGAGATAAACCGAACCCGATCACCGTCAACCCCACGGCTAATCCTTTGCGGTCCGGAAACCACTTCGCACAGACCGCCAGCGGCACCCCGTAGGCGATGCCCACCCCCGCCCCGGCGATGACTCCGTAAGTTAAAATCAACATCGGCAAATTGACGGCAAATCCCGACAAAATGTAGCCGATTCCCATCACCGCACCCCCGAAAGTTGCGACCCGCCGAACGCCGAAGCGATGCAGATAAAACCCGGTAATGGGCATCCCGACGGCGTACATCACCAACAAAAATGTGAATGGCAATAAACTTTGGGTGGCATTCAGATCGAACAACTCTTCTAGTGGCTTCCTAAAAATACTCCAGGAATAAACCGTTCCCAAACACAGCATGATCGTAATTCCCAGAGGGATAAACAGCCACCTCCCGCGAGACGGGGGCAGTCCGAACAGTTTAAATGGTGTGGTTTCGTTCATTTTTGAGACCCCATGTGGCAATGCGACGACCTTGGATGTACGAGGCAATCTTTTTCATAACTATTAGCGAATTGGTTGAGTCTTGTCAAATATTTTGCCTCCTCAGTTAATCCTTAAAAGATCCCGATCGCTCTCAAATATGAGCAAATCTTGATAAATGATTGGGCGATCGTATCGATCGCAATATCACATCCGATTCAATACTCAAAAATCGAACTCCCCCCTGACAGGCAACCCGAGACGGTTGCCACCACCGGGGGTCAGGGATGGCGGTTCGACAAGCGGATCTGAATATAAATCGCCAACCCCCACAGCATGACCTCTCGGGAATTAAATTTTTGATTAAATTCGTATTTTTCGCCTCGTTTTATGTTATAATTATTTCATCGTTTAAGACGATGGGTTATTTCCCTAAATGCTGCAAATTATGATTTAAAAAACTTATCAGGCAGTTCCGCTGAGAAATAATCTGTTGCCCCCGGTGTCATGGGAACTGTTATTTTTCTCTCCTCCCCCGAACTCTGGTCGGTTCAACCCGACATCGGACATCCCCTGAAGCCTCAACGGTTGCGGCAAACTTTTGAGTTGCTGTCTGACTACGGGGCGTTTGATGCTGCCAATATTGAGGTGATTCCCCCCAGAGTCGCCACTGACGAAGAAATCGCCCAATTTCACACCTCAGTTTATATCGAGGTGGTGAACCAATTGAGTTGGGGGAAAGCCGTTCCCGATGCCATACAATTCGGTTTGGGGACGACGGACAACCCGATTTTCGAGGGGATGAAAGAGGCGGAATCGTTGAAGGTGGGCGGTGCGTTGCAGGCGGCGGAACTGCTGTGGAAAAAAGAAGCCGAGATCGCCTTTAGCTACGGCGGCGGAATGCACCACGGCTTCCCCAATTTTGCCTCCGGTTTTTGCATTTTCAACGATGCAGCGATCGCCATCCAATGGCTGGTCGAAAAAAACTTGAAAGTCGCCTATCTCGACCTCGACGTACACCACGGGGACGGCGTGCAGCAAGCCTTTTATGAGAGCGATCGCGTCCTGACCATTTCCCTCCACCAAGACGGACGCACCCTATTTCCCGGAACCGGGGCGATCGCCGAAATTGGCCGGGAAAAAGGCATCGGATACAGCGTCAATTTGCCCTTCCCGCCGGGGACAACGAACCGCTCTTATCTGTGGGCATTTTCCGAAATCGTACCGCCTTTATTAGAACGCTTTCAAGCCGATCTCATCGTCACCCAACTGGGGGTCGATACCCACTACAGCGATCCGCTGGCGGAACTGTCACTAACGACGAGAGCCTACGAAAAACTCTATCAAAAACTATCGGAATTGTCGATACCCTGGCTGGCATTGGGCGGCGGTGGCTACAATTTGGATGTCGTCCCCCGGGCTTGGACCCTGGCTTTTGGGGCGATGTCCGGCCAAAACTTTGACAACCACTTGCCCCTCAACTACAAACTCAAATACGGCGGCGAATTTCTGCGGGATATGATGCCCCCAAAACTGGAATCAGAACGCCTCCGCGATCGCGTCGAAAAAATGGTCGAAGCCGTCAAAACCTTGCATTATCTGTAGTTCGAGTCCCCCCCACGGGCAACCCGAGACGGTTGCCCCCACGGGTTGCTGGGAGGGCGAGGGAGAGACGGTTAAACAAGCGGATTCGATATTATTTAAAAGCCATTTTCAATTCGTAAACCCCTTCCTCAATCTTTTTGTCCAACTCGAAACCCATCTTTTCAAATAGGTGCAACATCGGTTTATTTTCAAACAAAACCTCCGCCGTAAATCCCAGCAGACCGCGTTTTTTTGCCAAATAAGTCAGGTAAGAAAGCAACTGCATCCCGATGCCCTGATTGTGATACTCGTCGCGGACGACAAACGCCGCTTCCGCCGTGTGACTCGTTTCGTCAATTCCATACTGTCCCAAGCCCAAAATTTCTTCCTTTTGTTCATCCTGGCGGAGGGCGAGAACGATCATTTCCTGGCTAAAATCGACGATCGCAAATTTCTGCAACCGTTCGTGGGGCATATCTTTGCGGGCCGACATGAACCGCCGATAGAGGCTTTCGTCGGAGAGGGAATAGAAGAAATCTTTCAACAAAGGTTCGTCGCTGATTTTGACGGGACGCAGCAAAATTTCCAGCCCGGTTTCCGTGGTTCTGTAGGTTTCCAACTCTTCCGGATATGCCCCTTTTTCCCCTGAAATAAACGCCTGATCTTTGTAAATCAGATTCAGTTTTTTCGCCTCCTCAATCAACCAGGGCTGAAACTTGGGGTGGGCGATCGCGATCAGAGCCATCGCCCGTTCCCGGATATTTTTTCCAGCCAAATAGGCGATGCCGTATTCGGTGACGACATAGTGCAAATCTCCCCGGTTCAAAGTCACCCCCGAACCCTCCGTCAAAAAGGGGACGATGCGGGACACTTGCCCATTTTCCGCCGTCGCCTGTAGCGTCAAAATCGTTTTGCCGTGGCGGGACAAAACGGCCCCCCGCATGAAGTCCGCCTGTCCGCCGATGCCGCTGTAAAAAACTCGCCCCAGGGATTCCGCCGTCGCCTGTCCCGTCAGGTCAATTTCCAGGGCACTGTTGATGGCAACCATGCGATCGTGCTGGGCGATATTCAGGGGATTATTCGTATAGTCAACGCTTCTAAATTGGATAGCGGGATTATCGTGTATAAAGTCGTAGGTCGATGTTTTTCCCATGCAGAACGTCGCCACCGTTTTGCCCCGGTTGATCGTCTTTTTGCTGTTATTAATTACGCCGATTCTCATCAAATCGACGATGCCATCGGAGAGCAATTCGGTGTGGACACCTAAATTTTTTTTGTCCTTCAAATTCGACAAGATGGCATTGGGGATGCTGCCGTATCCCACCTGAATCGTATCCCCGTCACCGATGAGGCGGGCGACATATTTTCCAGTCCGCTCGGCAATTTCGCTGTCGCCTCCGGCATCATATTCTAAAATCGGTTCGTCGTGGTGAATGATAAAGTCCACATCCTCGATGTGAATGAATCCATCCCCGTGAACCCGGGGCATATGAGAATTGACTTGGGCGATGACCAACTTGGCTTTTTCAGTCGCCATTTTGACGATATCGACGCTAATTCCCAAACTCATGTAACCGTGCATATCCGGTAGAGAAGTCTGGATCAGTGCGACATCGATGGGGACGAGTCCCCGCTCGAAAATGCCGGGAATTTGCGATAGAAAAATTGGGGTATAGTCGGCCAAACCTTGGTTGACAGATGCCCGGGTATTGTGTCCGACGAAAAACGAATTATGGCGGAAATTGTCTTTCAATTTTTCGTCGGCGTAGGGGGCGACTCCCAGGGTCCACACCTGGAACACTTCCGCATCAAAAAAGGCTTTGGGGTGGGATTTGACATATTGACTCAAAGCGTCAACCAAATATTGCGGTTCGCCACAACCCGTCCCGATAAAGATGCGATCGCCCCGGTGGATGTGGCCGAAAATTTGCTCCTGGGTGGCGAACTTTTTGCGATATTCTGCTTTCAGACGATCGAGGTTGGCATTCAGAGCGGGTGAGTTCATAATCGCCAGATCCGTCAGTTTCAATCAGATTCGTCGGGGGTTTATGGCGGACAATCGGTGAAAACCGTTTTGACTGTCCCGGCGACCACCATAAACGCCCCGCGATTTCTATGGTGTATCAGAAAACACGATTTTCGCGATCGCTCTTTGGGACGGTATCCCGCCCCGGGGGCGGGATATTTTTCGGCTATCCGTTTTCGGATGGACTGGCAGTTTCGGTAACTTTTGAACGGGTCGGACGCAACATAAATTGAGCTAAAATAATCCCGACGATCGCCAACCCCGCCATCGGATAAAAAGCGTAGGTGTAGCTGCCGAAAATGTCGCGAATTCGTCCGGCGACCAGGGTTCCCAGCAGCGCCCCCACGCCGTAGGCGGTGAAGACGATGCCGTAATTCTGGGCGTAATTTTCCGGTTTAAAAAACGTCAAAGTTGCCGTGGGCGCGATCGCCAGCCAGCCGCCCAACGACATCCAAAACAGGGCGAAGGCGACCATGTAAGTCAGGACTTGACCTTCGGAGGCATTCAACATCAAAATCGAGCCGATCAAGATCGCGACGTAGGAAACCATCGCCGCCCCTTTCGGCTTCAAGCGATCGGTCAGCCACCCGAATAGCGGCCGTCCGACGCCGTTAAAAATGGCGAAAATCGAAACCGCGATCGCCGCCGTCCCGGCGTCGAGTTTGATAATTTCCTGGCCGACAGGGGCACCGATCCCGATCGCCGAGAGCCCCACGAACGTGCCGATGGTGTAGCACAGCCACAGGCCGTAAAAAGAGGGCGATCGCAGCATCGGCGTTTCCGAAATTGCTGTCGTGAATTCCGGCTTTTTAACATTCGGTTGGGAAGGATTCCACCCCTCGGGCGCCAATTTCAACTGGGTCGCGATCGCCGCCACAATGACAGTAAAAACCACCCCCAAAATGATGAACGTCGGCAAAACCCCGTAAGCCGCAATCAGGCGGGTCGCCAGCGGCGCCGTCACCAGGGGAGACAGCCCGAATCCCACCACCGTCAGCCCCACGGCCAACCCTTTGCGATCGGGGAACCAACTCGCGCAGACCGCCAGCGGCACCCCGTAGGCGATGCCCACACCAGCCCCGGCGATAATCCCGTAAGCCAAAATCAGGACGAACAGGTTGGGGGCGAACCCCGACAAAATGTAGCCGATTCCCATCACCACACCGCCACAGGCGACGACCCGCCGCACCCCGAACCGGCGCAGGTAAAACCCGGCGATCGGCATCAAAACGGCGAACGTCACCAACAAAATTGTAAACGGCAGCAGGCTTTGGGTGGCGCTCAAGTCAAACAATTGTTCCAACGGCTTTCTAAAAATACTCCAGGAATAAACGGTCCCCAAACACAACATGACCGCAATTCCCAGGGGGACGAACAGCCACCGACCTTGAGACGGCGGCAGTCCGAAGAGTTTAAAAGGTGTAGTCTCGTTCATTTTGCAGACCCAAATTCGGCAATGCACCAATGCAAAAACTGAGAGGCGATCGGCCAACTCATCTGTATTGTTGCCCGAAACGAATCCAAAAGGCAAATGGTTAAAATCCGCCAAAATTCAAGGGCGATTTCATTCTCTTCAACGAATGCCGAGAAACGCGGGCGGAGGAGGCAGGGGAGCGAAGGAGTGGGAACAAATCTAAAATCTAAAATCTAAAATCTAAAATTCCCGACTCCCGACTCCCGACTCCCGACTCCCCACACCCTTCACCCTTCACCCGCCGCGCAATTTCTCCAACACGCCGCGATCTTGCAGCGTGGACGTGTCGCCGGAAATCTCCTCGCCGGAAGCGAGCGATCGCAGCAGGCGGCGCATAATCTTGCCGGAACGGGTTTTCGGCAATTCCTCCGTGAACCGAATTTCCTTCGGGCGGGCCAGGGCACCGATCTCGTTGACGACGTGCTGCTTCAATTCATTTTCCAACTCCTCGCTGGCGTCGAGATCCTCTTTCAGCGTGACAAAAGCCACGATCTCCTCGCCCTTAACTTCGTGGGGACAGCCCACCACCGCCGCCTCGGCAACCGCCGGGTGGGATACCAACGCCGACTCCACCTCCATCGTCCCCAGGCGGTGTCCGGCCACGTTGATCACGTCATCGACCCGGCCCATCACCCAAAAATAGCCCTCCTCATCTTTGCGGGCGCCGTCCCCGGCAAAATAGATGGGATTCCCATCCTGCGGGCGCAAATATTCCCAATAGGTGCGACGGAAGCGATCGGGGTCGCCGTACACCGTCCGCATCATTCCCGGCCAGGGCTGCCGCACCACCAGATAGCCGCCACTTTCGTCCGTGACGGGTTCCCCCTCCGCATCCACCACGTCGGCGACGATGCCGGGAAAGGGCAGGGTGCAAGACCCCGGTTTGGTGGGCGTCGCGCCGGGGAGGGGCGTAATCATCACCCCGCCGGTTTCCGTCTGCCACCAGGTATCGACGATGGGGCATTTCCCGCCGCCGATGACGCGGTGATACCACATCCACGCCTCGGGGTTGATGGGTTCGCCCACCGTGCCCAACAGCCGCAGGGACGAGAGGTCGCGGGCGTCGGGGTGCTGTTCCCCCAGTTTCATCAAAGCGCGGATGGCGGTGGGGGCGGTATAAAAGATCGTCACCCCGTATTTTTGCACCACGTCCCACAGACAGCCCGGGTTGGACGCCCGGGGCGCGCCCTCGTACATCAGGGTCGTGGCGCCGTTGGACAGGGGGCCGTAGACGATATAGCTGTGGCCCGTGATCCAGCCCACATCGGCGGTACACCAGTAGACGTCATCATCCCGGAGGTCGAAAATCCATTTGCTGGTGACGTGGGTGTAGAGGTTGTAACCCCCCGTGGTGTGGACGACGCCCTTGGGTTTGCCGGTGGTGCCACTGGTGTAGAGGATGAACAGCATATCCTCGCTGTCCATTTCTTCGGCGGGGCAGTCGGCGGAGACTCGGGTTTGCAGGTCGTGCCACCAGTGATCCCGCCCCGGTTGCATCGAGATCTCCTGTTGGGTGCGTTTGACGACCAACACGTTTTCCACCCCGGGGGCGCCGGCTTCCAGGGCTTTATCCACCTGATCTTTGAGGGGGACGATCGCATCTTTTCGCCACCCGCCGTCAGCGGTAATCACCAGTTTGGCTTCCGCGTCTTCCAGGCGATCTTTGAGGGCCTCGGCGCTGAAGCCACCAAATACCACCGTGTGGGGCGCGCCGATGCGGGCGCAGGCCAACATCGCGATCGCCGCGGACGGAATCATGGGCATATAAATCCCGACGCGATCGCCTTTTTTCACCCCCAACTCTTTGATGGCGTTCGCCATCTGGCAGACTTCCCGGTGCAATTCGGCGTAGGTGAAAATCCGAGAATCCCCCGGTTCCCCCTCCCAAATCAGGGCGGGTTTGTCTTTGCGATCGCCGTTCAGGTGGCGATCGAGGCAGTTGTAAGAAATGTTAATTTTTCCCCCCGCGAACCACTGAGCGAAGGGCGGCTGCCAGTCCAACACCCGCTCCCACTTTTTGAACCAGTGCAATTCCGTCTCGGCCAGTTCTTCCCAAAATCCCTCCGGGTCGGTTTTTGCCCGGTCGTACAATTGGCGATATTCGTCCAAATTCTTGATGTGAGCCCGGTTGGAAAAGTCCTCGGACGGATGGAACAGCCGCTTCTCGTGCAGGATCGACTCGATGGTTGCTTGTGACATCAGAAGTTTCTCCCCGATTTTAAATGGATTGAATGGATGGAAAGTCCCGTCCGGCCGCGACGGCAATCGGGCCGACAAACCCGGCGCCTCGATGCCGCCGGTCGGTCGAACGTTCGCAAAAATTTTAATTGTTAAAAAACCATGACCCTGTCATCAGCCATATTATACTCCAAGCCGATATTGGACGCGGGCAAGAAAACCAACAATTTTTTGGGTTAATTCACCCTCTATTGTCTGATATGAAAGCATTTCACACGATAGTAAGTATATTTGCTTACCGATGATAAGATTTACAAAATGTATAAAATCTTGATTTTTTTTAAGATTTTTGGGATATCTTATTTGTCGCAAAAGTACCGCCTAATTTTAGTTTATCAAGTGCCACCGTTGGTTGTCAAACTCGAAATAATGGAGGGGCATTTGTAGCACTGCGAGAGTCGGTTCGGACGGAGCCGAACTCCCCCAACTCTGATGGGTAGGAATTTGACAGAACCTAGCCCCCGAAAGCTGGTGGCTTGCGGCCCTGCCATTCGGGAGATTGAAAATCCGCCGGATTGTGTGATAAACTCGATCGCCATGAATACTCCCAGCCACGCCATCATCAACCTCGCCCTCCTCGCCGGTTCGGGGCGACCCGAGGCAAATTTAATGATCGTTTTCGGGGCAATGGTACCCGACATTCCCATCTTTATTTTCTACGGGTGGACGAAGGTGATCGCCAAAATGCCCGAACGTCAAATTTGGTCGGAGGCTTACTATTCTCCGCCGATGCAAACCGTCGTCGCCGCGTTTCATTCCATCCCCATCGCGGCTTTGGGATGGGCGATCGCGTTCCAATTTGAATGGCAAATTCCCCAGTTATTGTGTCTCAGCCTGATCCTGCATTCTTTATTCGATCTTCCCGTTCACAACGACGACGCACACCGGCATTTTTTCCCCGTGAGCAATTACCGATTGATCAGCCCCGTTTCTTACTGGAACCCCAGACAATACGGCGCGATCGTGGCATTCGTCGAAATTCTTTTAGTATTATTCGCGACGGTTTCCATCTTTTCCCAAGTGCGATCGCCCGTCGGACAGGGATTGATGGTACTCGTCAACGGATTCTATTGTCTGGGTTACGGTTATCAAATCTGGCGGCGAATTCAAAGGCGATCAAGAATTACCCAAGCGTGATTTTTCGACCCGTTCGGCGAGTAGCAACGCCTCTTTATGGCGGATTTCTTCTCCCACGGTGAAATTCAGTTGGGCGCCGAAGAGCATCACCAAACAACTGATATTCAACCACAACAAAAGAACGATAAACGTGCCGAGTGCCCCGTAGATATTATAGTATTCCGTTTGATAGACGTACCATCGAAATAAATTGGAAATTAACGCCCAAAAAATGGCGGCGAGAATCGCACCGGGAATTAATGGGGTGTTGGGTTTTCGGAAACTCGGGCCGTAGCGGTAAATGAGGGCGAAGTTGGTGGAGACGATGCCGAGGGTGATCGGCCACCGGAGGCGCTTCCAGGTGTCGAGCAAGGTCGATCGCAACAGACAATCTTGGACGGGCGGCTTGTAGAGACAGGTGTTAATTTGGTCGAGGGGACAGTTTCCCACCGTCTCCAAAATGCAGCTTTTGCGAGCCAAAATTTCCATCATTGCGTCGCTGATAAATATCGCCGCACAGGCCATAATTAATAAAAATAACGTGCCGAATGTCAGGGCGATCGCGATCAGTTTCGCTTTCCAAAACGGCCGGCGGCGATTGGGGGGGACTTGGTGGATCTGATTCAAAGCCGCCATCGCCGAACCGATCACCCCGGAAAATAGCCAAACCGAAATGATAAAACTAAAGGAAAACGCTTTGGAACTCATGCCCGTCCCCGCCTGATCCAGGGTGGTTCCGATCAGTTTCTGCACCTCTTCGGGGACGACTTCTCCCAACAAACTCGCCATTTCCAACAGCGTCGATTGTAGGGATTCGTAGGCACCGATCGCCGCAAAAACAGCCAGGACTGCCGGCACCAATGCCAGGGTCGAATTGAACGCCATTTCCGCCGACAAACCGGGCAAGCGATGCCGGAGAACGTAAACTCCCAGGCGGTGAATCGTTGTCCAGTTCAGGTAAGTAAAGAATAAAAAGAAATGGACAATTCGCTTTTTGATCTGGCGGCCGATCCACCACAGGCTTTTGAGAAGTATAACCACTCCGTCGGCGACTTTTTCAGCACCCCACTCGAACCGGCGGTACAGCCGTTCGGGATGCAAAATCTGTCCGAGTTTCGCTCCCCGGAACAGGGTTTGCACGCTCCCCCACAAAAATCGAAGCACATTAAATAAAAGGGTGGCGAGTCCTTCGGAGGCATCTTCAATCAGCCGCTCCAGATTTCGCCAGTCGAACAGGTGGTGTAATACCGCCCTGTGGAGATGAGATAAAAATTTAAAGGGGCGGGCGAGTAGCATTATCCTATTGTGGTGGGGTGGGTTGATACTTTCCGTTATAACAAGTACGGGGGCGACACCACCCAAACGGGAACTGACCCATCGAACCGCTAAAATCGGAAATTGAACCGTCTTCTATTTTAAAAATCGCGAACCCAATTGATATGACCGGAAACGTCAGGCAATGGTTGGATGAAATCAAACGGCTCCGGGAGGAGTTGGGGCAACTGCAGCGCGATCGCGACACGGCGATCGAGAGCGCGGACCAGTGGCGGGAACGCTACAACACCGAAGCCCAGCAGCGTCGGGAGGACGCCCGCCGCAACCGGGAAACCATCGCCCAACTGAAAGCCGAACTCGAACGGCTACAGGAAAAATTCGGACTCCCCAAAAACGAGATCGTGACTCGGGTGACGGCGCGGCGGGAGGTGGAAGGACTGCACACCGCCGAAGAATTGAGAGCCCGGGTGGTGGATGTCACCCTGGAGCGCGATCGCGCCCGGGAACAGCTCCGGCAACTCACGGAAGCCCTGGAAACCGAAAAAGCCGCCCACCTCGAAACCCGCAACAGCCTCACCACCGCCCTCGGGGACACGATGGACCTGCTGGCTAAAGCCCAAGGCGCCGGAAAAACCGGGGCACCGAAACGGGACTCCCCAGAATCTCAACCCCAAAGCCAACTCCCCCCCCTACCGCCGAATTGAGGGAGTCGGGAGTCGGGAGTCGGGAGTCGGGGAAGACAATCAATTGATAATTATCAATTATCAATTATCAATTATCAATTATCAAAACCCCATCGCCCGGGCGACGGCCTCCAGGTTGGCCTCGATCCCTTCTTGGCAGGGGTTGTTGCAGTGGTCGATCGCCACCCCCGGATCTTTCAAACCGTTACCCGTCAACACGCAGACGACCGTTGCCCCGGCCGGAACCTGGTCTTTGACTTTCAGCAGGCCGGCCACAGAGGAGGCGCTGGCGGGTTCGCAGAAGACGCCCTCTTGGGACGCCAGCAGCCGGTAGGCCTCCAGGATCTCTTCGTCGGTGACAGCGGTGAAACTGCCCTGGCTGGCTTCCTGGGCGGCTACAGCCATTTTCCAACTGGCGGGGTTGCCGATGCGGATGGCCGTGGCGAGGGTTTCGGGGTGGGCGACGGGGGCGCCGTTCACCAGGGGGGACGCCCCGGCGGCCTGGAAACCCATCATTTGGGGCAGGCGATCGCACCGTCCCAGGGAGTGGTACTGGCAAAATCCCATCCAGTAGGCCGTGATGTTCCCCGCATTGCCCACGGGGATGCACAGCCAGTCTGGGGCGTCGCCCAGGGCATCGGCCACCTCGAAGGCACCGGTTTTCTGGCCTTCGAGGCGGTAGGGGTTGACGGAGTTCACCAGCGTGACGGGATAGTGGGACGAGACATCCCGCACGATGGTCAGGGCCTCGTCGAAGTTGCCTTTGATCGCCAAAACCTCCGCGCCGTAGACCAGGGCTTGGGCGAGTTTGCCCAGGGCGACGTACCCCTCGGGAATCAGCACGAAGGCCTTCAAACCGGCGCGGCGGGCGTAGGCGGCGGCGGACGCCGAGGTGTTGCCCGTACTCGCGCAAATCACCGCTTTTGACCCTTCTTCCTTGGCTTTGGAGATCGCCATTGTCATTCCCCGGTCTTTGAACGATCCGGTGGGGTTGAGGCCGTCGTATTTGACGTAAACCTGCACCTGTTTTCCGATCCGTTCGGCGACAGACCGGACCGGGATCAGGGGGGTATTGCCTTCCTGGAGGGTGACGACCGGGGTCGCGTCGCTGACCGGAAGGTATTCCCGATAAGCTTCGATCAAACCGGGCCAGGTGTTCAGTTTCCGTTGAGTTGGGGGGACAGTCAGGGTCATTTCGATGTTAAAAGTTTGTGAGGTCTCGCTCGGGTGGCTTGACTTGGTTGAGTGTTCGTGGTAAATAACTCTGGGCTAATCGCTGAGTGTGCCGTTGCAGCCGGTGGCGGTTGAAACGGTGGCGCAGAGTAACCCTTAACTCAGTTTACTCCTTTTGTCAACATCGGGTCACGTCAATTCGTGAATTGTGATGTTTTTTTTCAAAACCGTTTAACATTGGGTTACGATAAAGTTAAGATTTGTTGAGTTCAGTTTCGATATCCAGTCAATTGCTGATGCCAACTCATTCATCCACCCTGTCCCGCCCGCAAAAATCGGAAGTCCCCCCGCGATCGCGATCGGACTCGTCCCCGTCCCAATCTCTCAAGGGAGACCACATGAAGTCCCCCTACAACGTCGATCAGCAAGTCAAATTTTTGCACCTGCAAGCCGAGGTGGACACCCTATTGTTGCAGTTGCAAACCCTCAAGCAACAGCGGATGACCGCAGCTTTTTCGGAACCTGCGGGGGCCAATTCTGCCCGCCTCGGGCAATCGTAAAAAAATCTAAAACTTGCGATCGCCACTCCATCGGTATGCTATAAAGGGTAAGGCTAAACCGACGCTTTTGACGGGCTGATTCTACCTTCTTGAATCGGCAAATCTCCCGTTCATTTGCAGCCGGAGAACAATTCCAAAGTGATCCGTTGAAAGCGCAGTTTTGACCCGTCAAGTTTGAAAAATTTCCGGGAACTGTTGACCGCCGTCGGAGTTCCTCGAAAGTTTAACAAGCACCTTACCCAGAAGCCAGCTCGACCGTCAGGCGGGGGGCTTCCCATGCCGCATTATCTATGACATTATCAATTGTAAAACCCGAGGATTCCTCCTCATCCGCAATTCCCTCCGACTTGCGCTTGAGGGACATTTTAAATACCCTCCCCCGTGATGTGTTCGTCCAAGATCGACGCCAAGCTTGGACGACCGTGGCCGTCAACGTTTTGATGGTCATTTTAGGTTACGTGGGAATCGCACTTGCCCCCGGATTTTTACTCCCGATCTTTTGGGTGTGGACCGGAACCGCCCTCACCGGCTTTTTCGTCATCGGCCACGACTGCGGCCACCGCTCATTTTCCAACCAGAAGTGGGTCAACGATTGGGTCGGTCACCTCTGCTTCCTCCCCATCATTTATCCCTTCCACAGTTGGCGTATCGGCCACAACCAACACCACAAATACACCAACAAAATGGGGGACGATAACGCCTGGGAACCCTGGCGGAAAGAAGAATACGACAACTTCGGCCCCGTGATGCGATCGATCTACCACCTCGTCCGGGGTCGGATGTGGTGGATGGCCTCAATTCTCCACTGGGCAAACCTGCACTTTGACTGGCGAAAATTCCAGGGCAAACAGCGGGAACAAGTGAGATTTTCCGCCCTGTTGGTCGTCGCATTTGCCGCCATCGCCTTCCCCACCTTAATCGCCACTTTGGGCGTTTGGGGATTCGTCAAATTCTGGCTGCTGCCCTGGCTGGTGTATCACTTCTGGATGAGCACCTTCACCATTGTCCACCACACCGCCCCCGACATTCAGTTCAAAGAACCCGAGGCATGGCACGAAGCCGAATCCCAACTCACCGGGACCGTCCACTGTAACTACCCCCGCTGGGTGGAATTCCTCTGCCACGATATCAACGTGCACATCCCCCACCACATCTCCAGCGCCATCCCCTGGTACAACCTGCGGAAAGCCTACGCCAGCTTACAGGAAAATTGGGGCGAATACCTCTACCCCGAATCCAACTTTTCCTGGGGAATGATGTCCGAAATCGTCGATCGCTGCCACCTGTACGACGAAAACCGTTGCTACCAGTCCATTTCGGAATACAAAAAAAGTTCGGGCGCGCGCTGACACCCTTCAATTTCACAATCTTTTGAATCGAGGTCGGTTGAAAATCCCACAACCGACCTCCTTTTTAATTTATTAGAATGCCCTGTTCTCTCAAATCTGCGATCATCTGCGAAATCTGCGGATCTCCCCACACCCCCCCCAAGCGCTATATCATAATCTTAAAGAAGAGCGATCGCACGACCCATGCCAACTCAACCGCGAACCCAGACCCGGAACTGGAAACCCATCATCAAACAATTTGAAGCCGTCGTCGGGCGGCGCGGCGTCGTCCGGCGGAAAGAAGAATTGCTGGTTTACGAATGCGACGGACTCGCCAGCTACCGCAAACGCCCCGCCCTAGTCGTCCTCCCCCGCACCACCGAAGAAGTCGCCGAAGCCGTCAAAATCTGCGATCGCAACCATATCCCCTGGGTGGCCCGCGGCGCCGGAACCGGACTCTCCGGCGGCGCCCTCCCCGTCGAAGATTGCGTCCTCATCGTCACCGCCCTGATGCGGAAAATCCTCGACGTCGATCTCGAAAATCAGCGGGTCGTCGTCCAACCCGGCGTCATCAACAACTGGGTCACGCAAACCGTCAGCGGTTCCGGATTCTACTACGCCCCCGACCCCTCCAGCCAGATCATCTGTTCCATCGGCGGCAACGTCGCCGAAAACTCCGGCGGCGTCCACTGCCTCAAATACGGCGTCACCACCAACCACGTCCTCGGCTTAAAAGTCGTCACCCCCGAGGGTTCTATTGTCGATTTGGGCGGTTCCGTCCCCGAAATGCCGGGATACGACCTGACCGGGTTATTCGTCGGGTCCGAAGGCACCCTCGGCATCGCCACGGAAATCACCCTGCGAATCCTCAAGGCCCCGGAATCCATCTGCGTCCTCCTCGCCGACTTCCCCACCATCGAAGCCGCCGGACAGTCGGTGTCCGACATCATCGGGGCGGGAATCATCCCCGGCGGTATGGAAATTATGGACAACCTCAGCATCAACGCCGTCGAAGACGTGGCGAAAACCGGATTATATCCCCGCGATGCCGGGGCGATTTTGTTGGTGGAGTTGGACGGTTTGCAAGTGGAAGTGGATACGAATAAACAGCGGGTGGCGGACCTGTGCAAACAAAACGGCGCCCGTAATATCACCACCGCCAGCGACCCGGAAAAACGCCTGAAAATGTGGAAGGGCCGGAAGGCGGCGTTCGCGGCGGCGGGTCACATCAGCCCCGATTACTACGTCCAAGATGGGGTGATTCCCCGCACCCAGATGGCTTATGTTTTGAAAGAAATCGAGGCGTTGAGTGAAAAATACGGCTACCGCATCGCCAACGTTTTCCACGCGGGGGACGGGAATTTGCACCCTTTGATCCTTTACGATAATTCTGTGGAAGGGGCGTTGGAAACCGTCGAGGAAATCGGCGGGGAAATCCTCAAGATTTGCGTCAAAGTTGGCGGCAGTCTGTCCGGGGAACACGGCATCGGGGAGGATAAAAAATGCTACATGAACCAGATGTTTGACGAGACGGATTTGGAAACCATGCAGTGGGTGCGATCGGTTTTCAATACCAAGGGATTGGCGAATCCGGGGAAAATGTTCCCGACGCCCCGCACCTGCGGCGAATCCGCGAACCTGCAAAAGGCGAAGCAGTTTGAGGGGGCGGAAGTTTTTTGAGCGATCGCCATCTATCGGCTATAAAAAATACTTTGGGCGGGGTTTCAACGATGTCTTACGGCGAATTTACTCTCTCACAATTGGAGTCCGAGTTTGGCTTGTTACTGCGAGAGCGGGTCGAAATATTTCCAGACATCAAACCCATCACGCCAAGCCCTTTATTGAGGGAAATTTTGGAGGAAAATATACCGTTAGCATTGGAGATTGATACGGAGAAGGCGCGATCGGAGTTGATTATCGCGCCGATTATGGTCGATCTGAGAAAACACTTTAACCGTCAAATCAGCTTTTTTTCGGGCATCGATTTTAGCGTTGACAAGTCGAAGGGATTGGCGGGTCGGTGCGATTTTCTGATCAGTTATTCGCCCAAACAATTGGAGGTGACGGCTCCGGTGGTGGCGTTGGTGGAAGCCAAGAATGATAATATCAAGTCGGGGATTGCCCAGTGTATTGCGGAGATGGTGGCGGCTCAAGTGTTTAATGAGCGAAGGGAAAATCAAATTCCCTGCATCTACGGCGCGATTACGACGGGAAGCAATTGGAAATTTTTGAGGTTGGTTGAAAAACGAGTGGATATTGAAGCGGGAGAACATTTTATCGGAGATTTGGATGAGTTATTTGGGATTCTTTCGGATATCATCGAAACGACCCATCCTCGAGGCAAGAAGTGGCCGACTGCGGTGGAGAGGGCCGATCAAACGAGGAGAAATAACTCGGAATGACAATTCAGCCATCCGGAGGGCGATCGCTTCCAACTTTTGACGGAGGAAACGGGGCGATCGCATTTCTACACTGGAGCTTAGTGAGACTGACGCTCGAAAAATAATATCGCCCATGTTTTTTCACAAAAAAGAACTCATCGAAAAACCCGTTAGTATCGACGCTCCGAATCCCCGGTTCGCCCAACTGCTGCTGGAACAATTCGGCGGTGCCACCGGAGAACTCTCCGCCGCCCTGCAATACTGGGTGCAGTCGTTCCACGTCGAGCATCCCGGCATCAAAGATATGCTGCAAGATATTGCCGTGGAAGAGTTCGGCCACCTGGAAATGATCGGCAAACTCATCGAACAGCATACCGACAAGTCCCCCAAACAGGACGAAGCCTACAAGAGTACGCTGTTCGCCGTGCGCGGAAAGGGTCCCCATTTCTTGGACTCCAACGGACAAAACTGGACCGCCGCCTACCTGAACGAAGGGGGCGACGTGGTGCGGGATTTACGCGCCGATATCGCCGCCGAAGCGGGGGCGCGGCAAACTTACGAAGATTTGATTAAAATAGCGCCCGACGATGGGTCGAAGCAAACCCTGGTTCACCTGCTGACCCGGGAAGTGTCCCACACCAAAATGTTTATGAAAGCCCTGGAATCTCTGGGGAAATTGACCGACCCGTTCTTCGGGAATATCCAGCCCGATGAAACCGTGGATATTTACTACAATTTGTCGAGCGACGGCAAAGACCAGCGCGGGCCGTGGAATTCCGACTCCGACTTCCGCTATGTCGCCAATCCGATGCAGGAAAAAGGATAGAACCCGACGGAGAGTCCGGACATCCGAAAATCCCGAAACCTCCCAACGGCGGACGGTTGACCGAAAGCCGATCGCCGTATATGAACTGACGGGCCGGGGCTGGGTTCTTAAGACCCGGCCCCTCGGGCTGGCAGTTGCATTGATTTTTGTCAATCGATATTGAATTTTACTTTTATTTAAGACTATAATACGGGTCAGTACAGGGTCCGCCATCCACAAACAGATGGGGGTTGAAAGTGCTGATATCTCTTCCGTTGGGGCGAGATGTCAGTCGGCCGATCGCCATTCATTTACAAATTGTGTATTTTGCAATACAGAAAATAAATTGGGTATATCATGATACACAAAACAAATTTTCGGAATTGCGATCGCCGAGTCTGTAAATCGACCGATGGAGGTAATCATCGATGCTCAAAGCGAAATTGTCCCCCTGCGCCAGCCTCCTCTACGAGTGGATTCGAGCGCACGTCAGCCGGGGCGATCGCGCCATCAAACTGGACTTAGAAAGCTTTCGGATTTGGACGGGGGAATATCTGGAAAAAGCCGCGAGTTGGGCGGAAATCAACGCTTCCCTATCCCAACTCGCCAAACTGCGGCTGATCGCGATCGAGGGAACCTGGGTGAGGCTCAATCCCAAACCCCGCCCGGTACAGGTTTTCTCCTTTTCCCAAAATGGGCTGGTGACGAAAAACCTCGACAACAATTCCCTATTTTGGGGGATGCTGATAGCTGTGGGCTTCTTCCTCGCCTGGTCTAGCTCTCAAAACCTGTCCACGCGGATGGATGAGAGCCAAACCAATACCCCCGCCTATCTTGAAAAACCCGAATTGTTGCTAAATCTCAGTTAAAAAACCCGTTGTCCGGCTTTAGACCCCCATTGAGAGGCGCTAAAGCGCAACAACGTTGGCATTTAGCGGCGAACCGGAGTCCGGGTGACGATATCCTCAAGTTTTTGAGGTGGCGACGGCTGTTTTTGGGCGTGGGTGAAGTAAATGAGCGTCCCCACGAAGAATCCGCCGCCGATCAGGTTGCCGATGGTGACGGGGATGAAATCCCACAGCACCATATCCACCCCGGTGATGGGGGCGCCGAGCATCATGCCCACGGTGATGAAGAACATATTGACCACGATGTGTTCGAGTCCGAGGGCGACGAAGGCCATAATCGGCAGCCAGCAGCCCAGGATCTTGCCGGGGACCGACTTGCTCACCAAACCGAACATCACGGCGAGGCAAACCAGCCAGTTGCAGAGGATGGCCCGGACGATAAATAACAGGAAGCCGTTAGCGCCCATTTCCCGGACGGCGACGGATTTAGATACAGCGATCGCCATAATTTTCTCGCCGACGGCATTGGGGGCGATCGTCCCCGCGTCGGTGAGGGAATAGGCGATCAAACCGCCGACGATGAGACAGCCGAGGAAATTGGCAAAATACACCCACAGCCAATTTCGCAACGCCATCGAAAACCGCACCCGGCCGGCCAACATCGCGGCGGTCATCAGGGCGAAATTTCCCGTCACCAACTCCATGCCGAACATGACGATCGAAACGAACCCCCAGGGGAAGATGATCGCACCCAAAATCGGAATTTTGGTCTGCACCATCATCGTCACAGCCATCGTGGTCGCCATCGACAGCAAACCGCCGGAGTAAAAACCCCGGATCACCATATCTTTGATCGAGAGGCGGGTTTTGGACTCGCCTGCCGCGATCATCGTCGCCGCCAGTTCGGGAGGTGCCGCGTAATCCATTGTTGCTAAAGACTCCTTAACGTATGCAGTGTTGAATCAGACCGACAGATAGAAGGGGAAGCCGATCAGACGGTTTCCTTGGGGCTCGCGCCGAACTTTTCGATCAACAGGTTCCACATCACGGATTTGAGATCGTCGCAGGGGACAGCCTTTTCGAGGCGCGTGCCCAACCGGGCTTCATGGCCGACTGTGCCACCGGTGTAAATATCGACTCCCTCGACCACCTGGCCGTCCTTGCGGGCCTTCGTCCCGATCAGGCCGATATCGGCGACCTGGGGCTGTCCGCAGGAATTGGGGCATCCGGTCCAGTGCACCCGGACGCGGGAGGGGATGTCCAACTCGGCATCCAGTTCCCGGGCCAATTCCAGGGCCCGCTGTTTGGTTTCGATCAGGGCGAAATTGCAGTAGCGGCTTCCGGTGCAGGAGACGAGCGATCGCGTCAGGGGTGCGGGGGCGACGGAAAACTCCTCCAGCAGCGGTTCGGCCAGAAACGCCTCCAACTTGTCATCGGCGATGTGGGGGATGATCATATTCTGCTCCACGGTGGCGCGGATCTCGCCATTGCCGTAAACCTCCGCCAGCCGCGCCAACTCGAACATTGTCTCCGCCGAGAGCCGCCCAACGGGGACGTGCAGTCCCACGAAACTGTACCCGGCTTGCTTCTGGGGGTGAACGCCGAGATAATCTTTTTTATCCTGGGTCATTTCATCTTCCGGGGCGGCGGTTTGGAGTTCGGCCCCGAATTCCTGTTCCACTTCGGCCCGGAAGCGATCGATCCCCCACTTGTCGATCAGCCACATCAGCCGGGCCCGCTGGCGACTTTCCCGCAGCCCTTCCGCCAGACCGTTTTCGGTGTAAACTGTTAGAATCGCCAGGGATAGGCGGATGACATCCTCATTCGGCGGAACCCAGACATCCATGGGGACGGCCTCGACCTGACGTTGGGCCGATAGATAACCGCCGACGAGGACGTTGAACCCCAATTCCCCCTCCCGGTAGGCGGGGACGAAGGCGATATCGTTGATTTCGGCGTGGACGGAATTATCCCGTCCCCCTTCGATCGCAATGTTGAACTTGCGGGGCAGGTTGCTAAAGGTGGAGTTGCCCTCGCCGTTATTGGTGATCGCGTCTTGCAACTTTTGCAACAGTTCCCGGGTGTCGAACAGTTCCTCCGGGTCGATACCCGCCACCGGAGAACCCGTCAGGTTGCGGACGTTATCGAATCCCGATTGCATGGTGGTCAAACCCACCGCCTTCAACCGGCGGAAAATGTCAGGGATGTCTTCGAGGCGGATACCCCGCAGTTGGATGTTTTGCCGGGTGGTAATGTCGGCGCTGCCGTCATCTCCGTAGCGCTGCACGATTTCGGCCAAAACCCGCATTTTGTCGCTGTCGAGGTGGCCGTTGGGCATCCGCAGCCGCAACATGAATTGACCGGGCGTGACGGGGCGGAAGAAAATGCCGAGCCATTTCAGACGCAACTCCAAATCGGTCTTGTCCATCGCTTCCCAGCCGATGCGGGCAAAGTGCTCCAACTCGTCCTTGACGGCTAGTCCATCTTTTTCGGCCTTCGCTTTTTCGATTTTGTTGAGTTTGACTTTAGATTCAGAGGCGACAGTCATGGGTGGTGGATGTAGATCGGGTTGACGGGGCTCGCTCACCGGCCGGTTTAACAAGCTCATGCTTTGTAGGTTAGGGTCAGGCATCGGGAAGATTTGTAATTGAAGATACATAAAATGACCTGTTTTGATAAAATTGCATATCATATATTCAAAAATGGCATGAGAGGTCAATTTTGGTATTCGAGACTACGAAAATGCCCGAAACTACGAATATAGTTAAAGTTGACGGAGGCGGAAATTTTCCTGCCGAACCGCTTCCAATTTCCGCAAACTGAAGCGATATCGACCGGGATAAAATATCCTTTTCGGTCGCCGAAGAAATGGCGGTCGGAGCGCAATTTTACAAGTCATGAAGCCATGAATTTTTCCCCCTCAATTTCCCCGAAATGTGAAATGAATCAGAGTCGATGTATCGGTAAAGTTTATTTAGTTGGCGCGGGTCCCGGCGATCCAGGTTTGCTGACATTGAAAGGAAAAGTGCTGATCGAATCGGCGGACGTGGTGATTTACGATGCCCTCGTCAGCCCCCAAATTTTAGAAATGATCGGCCCCCAGGCGGAAAAAATTCACGCCGGAAAACGGCCGGGTCGCCATTCCCTTCCCCAGGCAGAAACGACCCAATTATTAATTGAAAAAGCGCAAACTAACGCCGTGGTCGTCCGCTTGAAGGGCGGCGATCCGTTCGTGTTCGGTCGCGGGGGCGAGGAGATGGAGGCCCTGGTGGCGGCGGGAGTGCCGGTGGAAGTCGTCCCCGGCATCACCTCCGGTATCGCGGCCCCCGCCTACGCGGGAATTCCCCTGACGCACCGGAATTACAGTTCCTCCGTCACCTTCGTCACCGGACACGAAGCGACGGGCAAGTACCGCCCGGAGGTGAACTGGAAAGCGATCGCGCAAGGTTCGGAAACCATCGTCATTTACATGGGCGTCCAGAATTTGCCCAATATTGTCGCGGCGCTGCGGTTCGGGGGACTCGGCGGGGAGACGCCCATCGCCCTGATCCGCTGGGGGACCCGCCCCGACCAGGAGGAGTTGCGCGGCACCCTGGAAACCATCGCCGAACAGGTGGAACGGGCGCAATTTGAAGCCCCGGCGATCGCGGTGATCGGCGATGTGGTGCAATTGAATGATATTTTGTCCGGTTGTCGTCCGGCCCCGATTCTCCCCCACTGATGATGTCACCCCAATAACAAGTTCAACGATAACGATGATCAATCAACTTTTGGAACGGGCAACCGTCGCCACCCGTCGGAGAGATTGGGCGGATGCCATTGATGCGCTACAACAATTTTCGATCGATGCCCCCTCGCACCCGGAGGCCGTCGAACGGGCGATCGCTTTAGCTTTGACGGTTTTGGAAGGGGGGGATTTTCAGGCCCGCTGGGACGTGGCGAAACTGTTGCCCAAACTCGGCGCGCGCTCTTACCTCCCTCTGACGGACATTATCCGGGATGAAGATGCGGATCTCGAATATCGCTGGTTTGCGGGGCGGATTCTCGGCGATTTCGACACCCCGGAGGCGATCGCGAGTTTGCTGGAATTGCTCGACAATAGCGAAGACGAAGAACTCCGCGAGATTGCGGCCAGCGCCCTGGCTCACTTGGGGGCGTCGGCCGTAGAGGGACTCTGCACCCTCCTGGAAGACTCGGAAAAGCGCCTTTTCGCCGTCCGCGCCCTGGCCCAAATTCGCCAAAAGGCCGCGGTCGAACCCCTCCTCGGCGTGGCGAAAGATGCCGATGAGCGAATCCGGGCGATCGCGATCGAAGCCTTGGCCAGCTTCCGAGACCCCCGGATTTTCGCCGTATTGATTGACGCCCTCGGGGATTATACAGCGGCGGTGCGGAAGGAAGCGGCCGTCGGCTTGGGATTGCGGGCCGGACAGGTCCGCGATCCGGAATTCGTGGTTGATCGCCTGAAACCCCTGCTCTACGATGTGAACGGGGACGTTTGCAAACAGACGGCGATCGCGATCGGGCGATATCGGACGGACAATGCGATCGCGGTTCTGTCGGAGGTGTTGCGGTCGCAGTTCACCCCAGTTCCCCTCCAGATTGCGATCGTCCGCTGCCTCGCCTGGATGGAAATGGCCCCGGCCCTGGACTGTCTCCGAGAATCCCTCCCCCATTTGGACGACAGGGCGATTTTGGAAACCATTCGAGTCGTGGGGCGGGTGGAAACCCCGAATTTGAAAAAGCAGGCGGGCGACTTGCTGGCGGACTTCTTCGCGTCGGGACATCCCGCCGGAGCCAACGCCGTCCTCAAACAATCCCTCGCCCACGCTTTGGGGCAGTTGGGGGACGTCAGGGCCGTCGGCGTTTTGGAAGTGCTCGTCGAAGATCTCGATCCGGGGGTGCGGTATCACGCGATCGCAGCCTTGAAGCGGTTGGCGATCGTGGCATCATAAAAATCGGGAGAGGGCGAATGCCAGGGAGCCGCGACTATTTGGTTTCCCTCATCGTTGGGGGAACAATAGCGATCGCATCCTTCCGGGTTTTTTGAACCGGGGGAAACCGTGACTGTTTTTCCACATGGACACGAAAGCTTTTTCCACCCGTCGCAGAACTTGCTGCAACAAACTTCCCAAATTCCAACCCCAGTTTAAAGCAGGCGGCGGAGGGTGGCGTAGATCAATCGAAATAGGGCCGTGATTGCGACTCCCACCAAACCGGCGAACAGGGGGACGGCGATCGCGATTTCGACACGAACGCCGGCTAGAGTCGTGGCGATCCAAAAGACGATCGCGAAGGAAACGCCGGCGATAATTAACAGGTCGAACCGTTCGATCCACCGCTGCCGTTGGGCATAGATCAATCCCCCCAAAGCGATCGCGCCGACGAGAACGCTGAGGGCGATCGAATCAAATATCGTGCTGAGGGCGATCGCCAACAACCCCCCTTCAAACCCGGCAAATGCTGCCCCGCTCAGAATTTCTAAAGTCGAAAACGGCCGTCGCAGGGTGGTCTGCTGCTGCACTTGGGTCGCCGCCCGGGGGGGCCGGACGGATGTCGGAGGTCGGGTCGGGGGCGGGGGCGGGGCCGGACGGGGCGTTTTCGGGGAGAGGACGCTCAAAACTTCCGCAGCCGAACCGAAGCGATCGCTCGGAGTCGGCTGCAACATCCGATCCAGGATTCGGGCCAGGGAGTCGGAAATCGAAACTTGGTCTTTCCAAGTCCAGGTGTCGCTGTAGCTGTCGAACAGATCCTCGGGGTTTTTTCCCGTCAATAGCATGACGGCGGTGACGGCGAGGGCGTATAAGTCCGTCGAGGGGTAGACGCTGCGGCCCCGCATCTGTTCGGGGGGGGCGAACCCAGCCGAATAGATCCCCGTCGATCGCCCCCCCGGAGCCTGGGTGACTTCTTTCACCGCCCCGAAATCGAGCAGGTGCAGCCTCCCGGAGCGATCGCGCATGATATTGGAGGGTTTGATATCCCGGTGGATCACGTCCTGGCCGTGGACGAACTCCAGAATTTTGAGAATTTCTGCGAGGACTTCCACCACTTCGGCTTCCGAAAACGGCCCGCGATCGACCAATTCCGCCTCCAGATCCCGGCCGTCGATGTATTCCTGGACAATGTAAAAAAACTGTTGGGGGATCGAAGATTGCCAGCCCGGGGCTTCCAGGGGAAAATAGGCCAGCAGGTCGGGGAGGAGGGGATGTTGGTGGCCGAGGCGGTCGAGGACCAGGGCTTCCCGTTCAAATAACCCCTGGGCGGTGGCCAGTTGTTGGGGGTCGAGGTCCCCGGCGGGGAGAAACTGCTTCACCACGCAGGCCCGCATCGTGGGCGACCGGCGATCGCAGGCCAAAAATGCCGCTCCGAAGCCACCCCGCCCCAGCAGGCGATCGCACAGGTAGCGCCCGTCCAAAATCAGCGGCATCCCGCAGGCGCTACAGTATTTTTGTTGGACCGTCTTCAAGGTTGTGCGATCGTCGAGATCGGCGTAGGAATTGTCGGGCCGGGGACAATTTGGGCGGGTGCAGTAAATTTTCATCCGACTTGGGAATAGGGTCAGTGGATCTCAAAGGCCGTTTTTGACACTCCCCGCTCTGCCAGCCAACTCTAGTTTGTCTGCCGTCTTTTGTTGCAAGATTTGATATCGCGCTGTCCGAATTTTATCCAAAAATAGCGATCGCCAAAATCCATTTGTGGGGATTCTCTGACCGACAAACCCGACGGGGCACCGTCTAGGACTCCGGGGATGGGTGGGTCGGCAGCAAGGAATGATCCGATGCCGTCGGGTTGGGATTTTCGGAATGCCGCCCGACATCCGCACTGGAAAAGCGGGGCAAAATGTCGCGACTGAAGGCTTCGGCCGCCTTGGATTGATAGCGGTTGGGATTGACGATCACCGACAACATCCGCTTCACCGTCATCCCTTCAATTCTAGCCCGGTGGAGCATCCCCATCTGGAGTTCTTTTTCGATCGCCGAAGTGGAGACGAACGCCGCCCCGAGTCCGGACTGCACGGTATTTTTGATCGCCTCGATCGAGTTGAGTTCCATTTCGATTTTCAACCGCCGCGGATCGATATCGTAGCGACTCAGAACTTGGTCGATCACCTTGCGGATGGTGGACTGGGAGTCAAGGGCGATGAACTGCAATTGGTAGAGGTCTTCCCGGTCGATTTGCTCCCGGCCGGCCAGGGGGTGAAATTTGGGCAAGATCAAAGCCAATTCGTCTTCGATGTAGGGTTCCACCGTCAAAGAATCTTGCAGTTCCGGCGGGAGCTCGCCCCCGATCAGGGCCAGGTCGATCTGGCCGTTGGCAACGCTCCAGGCGGTGCGGCGGGTGGAGTGGACGTGGAGTTGCACGGCGACATCGGGATACTTTTGCCGGAACCGACCGATCATGCGCGGCATCAAATAAGTTCCCGTGGTTTGGGAAGCCCCGACGATCAGCGTCCCCCCCTGGAGGTTTTGCAGATCTTCGATCGCCCGACAGGTTTCCTGGCACAGGGACAGGATCTTTTCGCCGTAACTCAGCAGCAGGTGTCCGGCCTCGGTGAGGGTGGCCCGCCTCCCGCCGCGATCGAACAGGGGGACGTCGAGTTGTCGCTCCAAATTTTGGACCTGCAGGCTGATGGCGGGTTGGGAGACATAGAGGCTGTCCGCGGCCCGTTTGAAACTTCCCTCGGCGGCGATGGCCTTGAGAATTCGCAGTTGATCTAAGGTGAATGGAACGTCTGACATGAGTTGGAAACAAAATCGTCGATAGGGGACAGAGGTCGAACGGCTATTCCGACTACAGGGGAACCTCTTCTGAGGCGGGGTCGCCGACTTCCGAAGCCTCGATCTCCACGGGGAGGGCCTCTGGTTTCGGATTGGCGAAGTGAGGTAAAATCTCTTCCATAAAGGCTTCGGCCGCCTTCGACCGGTAGCGGTTGGGGTTGTAGATGACCGAGAGCATCCGCTTGATCGTCACCCGGTCAATTTTGGGAGTCCGCAGCACTTCCATCGCCAACTCCTTCTCGATCGCCGAGGTGGAGACGAAAGCCACCCCCAACCCCGACTGGACGGCGTTCTTGATGGCTTCGATGGAACTCAGTTCCATCTCGATTTTGAGGCGGGTGGTGTCGATCCCGGAGCGGCCGAGTACCTGGTCGATCACCTTGCGGATGGTGGATTGGGCGTCGAGGCTGATGAACTGCAACTCGTAGAGATCCTCGTGTTCGATCACCTCCCGCCCGGCGAGGGGATGGGAAACCGCCACGATCAAAGCCAGTTCGTCTTCAGCGTAGGGGAGCACCTCCAAGGACCCGGCCAGTTCCGAGGAGACTTCACCGCCGACGATCGCCAGGTCGAGCTGTCCGTTGACCACACTCCAGGCGGTGCGCCGGGTGGAGTGGACGTGGAGTTGCACGGCCACGTCCGGGTATTTCGCCCGGAACATCCCGATCATGGGGGGCAGGAGGTAGGTGCCGGTGGTTTGGGACGCCCCGACGATCAGCGTCCCCCCCCGGAGATTTTGCAGGTCTTCCAAGGCGCGGCAGGTTTCCTGGCACAGGGCGAGGACTTTCTCGCCGTAGCCGAGGAGCAGGTGGCCGGCCTCCGTTAGTTGGGCGCGGCGCCCCCCCCGGTCGAACAGGGGCACGTTCAACTGTCGCTCTAGGTTCTGCACCTGCAAGCTGACAGCCGGTTGGGAAACGTACAGGCGATCGGCTGCTCGCTTGAAGCTTCCTTCGCTCGCGATCGCTTGGAGGATGCGTAATTGATCTAGCGTGAACGGAAGATCTGACATGGTGCTTAACCTCATCGGCTGCAAAGAAGCCCCTCGAACAAGCGGGGATCGCTTTCTTTCAGCATACTGCGGGATGATCTGTATTTGAGTTAACTTTCATTATCTGGTGAAGAGGTCAAAATGTCTTATCAATGGCTGAGTCCTAGCCATTTTATTATGGCGGGGTTGTTACTGTGTTTCGCGATCGCCCACAGCGGTCTGGCCGCCCTCAGACCCGTGCTGGAAAAGGTTTTCGGCGCCCGACTCTACCGCATTTTCTTCGCCCTCGTCAGCCTGTCCCTGGCGGTAGCCCTGATTATTTACTTTTTCAACCACCGCTACGACGGCCTGCAACTTTGGCAGATCCAGGGCATCCCGGCCATCCAACCCATCGTCTGGGTGCTCTCGGCGATCTCGTTTTTATTTTTGTATCCCTCCACGTTCAATTTGCTCGAAATTGCCGCGATCGCCAAGCCGGAAGTCCACCTGCACGAAACCGGCATCATCCGCATCACCCGCCACCCCCAAATGGTCGGACAGGTGATCTGGTGCGTCGCTCACACCCTCTGGATCGGCACGACGTTCACATTGCTCACATCCGTGGGTTTGGTGCTGCACCACCTGTTCGGCGTCTGGCACGGCGACCGGCGGCTGCGGGCCCGGTTTGGGGACTCCTTTGAACGCCTCAAAGCCCGAACTTCGGTGATTCCGTTTTTGGCCATCCTCCAGGGGCGACAAACCTTCGTCCTGGGGGAATTTTTGCGCCCCGCCTACCTCGGGGTCGCCATTTTCATCCTCCTGCTTTGGAAAGCTCATCCGCTATTAATTCGTGTCACGGGTAACGTAGGCTGGTAGCATGATCCCAAGGTATAAAATTCTTCGTTAATAAAATCACATCATGCTTTTATCGGTCAGCGAGCAGCAGTTTTCCAAACAGGTCTTGGGGGCTTCTACGCCCGTTCTGGTTCACTTCTGGGCGCCGTGGTGCGGGCTGTGCAAACTCATCGTCCCCCAACTGCGACAATTTCAGGCCCAGTGGAAAGGTCAGGTGAAGTTGGTGGGGATCAATGCCGACCAAAGTTTGAAATTGGCCAGCACCTACCGGCTGCAAACGCTGCCCACCTTGATCCTGTTTGACGACGGACGGGTTCTGAACCGACTCGAACAGTTCCACGGCCGCGAAGATCTGTTGCGATCGCTCAATGCGTTCATGCTCGACTACCAAAACGGCGGCGACGTCCGGGCGATCGAGGCCCCCGAATACCTGAAAGTCAATTAGGGTGTGCGGGCGTGGGGGAAGCTCCCTGGAGCTCCAGGGGTCGCCTCCGGTCGCCTCCCGACTCCCTAATACCGACTCCCGAGTCCCCTTCTCCCCCCCGTCGCGGGCCAAAAGTCTGTAAAAAGATGGAACTTTAATCAGAAGCGCCGGACTCTGTGTCACAATTGGGATCGTTTGACTCATTTGTTAAGAAGTATAAAGCTCTCATCAGTTATGGAACCCCTTTATCAATATGCCGGGTTGATTCCAGTGTTGCCCTTAATCGGGGCAATGGTGGTGGGCATAGGGCTGATCACGTTCAACAAAGCCACGAACCGCATCAGACAGGGAAGCGCGATTTTTTTGATTTCCCTGCTCGGCCTGTCGATGGTTTTGTCCTTCGCCCTGCTCTGGAGTCAAATCAACGGCCACGAACCCTACACCCGCATGATCGAGTGGGCGGCGGCCGGCGACTTCAAAATCAGCATGGGCTACACCGTGGATCACCTCACCGCCGTCATGTTGGCGATCGTGACGACGATCGCGCTGTTGGTGATGGTCTACACCGACGGCTACATGGCTCACGATCCGGGATATGTTCGCTTTTATGCCTATCTGAGCCTATTTAGCTCCTCCATGCTGGGTCTGGTACTCTGTCCGAACCTGATCCAGGTCTATATTTTTTGGGAACTGGTGGGGATGTGTTCCTACCTGCTGATCGGATTCTGGTACGATCGCAAACCCTCCGCCGACGCCTGCCAAAAGGCCTTCATCGTCAACCGCGTCGGGGACTTCGGCCTGCTGTTGGGGATGTTGGGACTCTACTGGGCCACCAACACCTTCGACTTCGGCCTCATGGGCGATCGCCTCGAACAGCTCGTGGAGAGCGGCTCCATCGCCGGTCCCCTGGCGGCTCTGTTCGCCGTCCTGGTCTTCCTCGGCCCGGTGGCCAAATCCGCCCAGTTCCCCCTCCACGTCTGGCTCCCGGACGCGATGGAAGGCCCCACACCCATCTCCGCCCTCATCCACGCGGCGACGATGGTGGCCGCCGGTGTCTTCCTGATCGCCAGGATGTACCCCGTCTTCGAGGGCCTGCCCGTGGCGATGGACACGATCGCCTGGACGGGCTGTTTCACGGCCTTTTTGGGCGCCACCATTGCCATCACCCAAAACGACATCAAAAAAGGCCTCGCCTACTCCACCATCTCCCAACTGGGCTACATGGTGATGGCGATGGGCGTGGGGGCCTACAGCGCCGGACTGTTCCACCTGATGACCCACGCCTACTTCAAGGCGATGCTGTTTCTGTGTTCCGGTTCCGTCATCCACGGCATGGAGGGGGTGGTGGGACACGACCCCGTCCTCGCCCAGGACATGAGGCTGATGGGCGGACTGCGGAAATATATGCCGATCACGAGCACCTGCTTTCTGATCGGGACTTTGGCGATTTCTGGCATCCCCCCCTTCGCCGGCTTCTGGTCCAAGGACGAAATTCTCGGCAGCGCCTTCGCCGCCAACCCCGCCCTGTGGCTGGTGGGCTGGCTCACCGCCGGGATGACGGCTTTTTATATGTTCCGGATGTATTTCACCACCTTCGAGGGCCAATTCCGGGGCGCTGACACGACGATTCAGAAGGCGTTACTCGCCGAAGCTGAAGGCCCGAACTACGCCTTCGGCCCCGGCGCCATGAATCCCGAGGAACTCGAAGGGGAAGACCACGGTCACAGCCACGGCCACGGCCACAGCGACACCCCCCACGAGTCCCCCTGGACGATGACGTTCGCCCTGATGGCCCTCGCCGTCCCCTCGGTGTTCATCGGACTCGTCGGCACCCCCTTCGGCAACTATTTCGAGATGTTCGTCCACGCCCCCGGCGAGTCTACAGCCGAGGTGATGGAACAGTTGTCCGAGTTCGAGTTGACGGAATTTCTGATCATGGGGGGGAATTCGGTGGGCATCGCCCTGATCGGCATCACCCTGGCATCGATGATGTACCTGACCCGGAAAATCGACCCGGCGGCGATCGCCAAACGGATCGAACCCCTCTACAAGTTCTCCCTCAACAAGTGGTATCTCGACGACATCAACGATTTCCTATTCGTCAAAGGCTCTCGCCGTCTCGCCCGCCAGGTGATGGAGGTGGACTATCGCGTGGTCGATGGCGCCGTCAACCTGACGGGTTTGGTGACGCTGGTGACGGGGGAAGGCCTGAAATACTTAGAGAACGGCCGCGCCCAGTTCTACGCCCTGATCGTCTTCGTGGCGGTGCTGGGATTTGTCGTCTTCTCCGGCATCAGCTAATCGCCCGACGCGGGTCGTTCTGGAACCGGGGGGGAATCGGTTTTTCCCTTTTGTCCCAGATATAGCTTAATTCCCCCACAGGCAAGGGTCGCGATCGCACCGGCGATCGCCCTTCGCCCCCGACCCGCGCCAACCGGCTCTTGTCAACGGACACAAGACAATCACATAGATGACAATGGCTAATTTTCCTTGGCTGACAATCATTATTCTGTTTCCAATTGTCGCCGCGCTGCTGGTCCCGCTGATCCCCGACAAGGACGGCCGGACCGTGCGCTGGTTCGCCCTGATCGTGGGGCTGATCGACTTTGCGATCATCATTTACGCTTTCTGCACCGGCTACGAACTCGGCACCCCCGGCCTGCAGTTGGTGGAGCGCTATTCCTGGGTCCCCCAAGTGGGCCTGAGTTGGTCTCTGGGGGCCGACGGTCTGTCGATGCCCCTGATCATCCTGACCGGATTCATCACCACCCTGGCGATTTTAGCCGCCTGGCCGGTGACGTTGAAGCCGAAACTGTTCTACTTCCTGATGCTGGTGATGTACGGCGGCCAGATCGCGGTGTTCGCAGTCCAGGATATGCTGCTGTTCTTCCTGGTGTGGGAATTGGAACTGGTCCCGGTCTACCTGATCCTATCCATTTGGGGCGGTAAAAAGCGCCTCTACGCGGCGACGAAATTCATCCTGTACACGGCGGGGGGATCGCTGTTCATTTTGGTCGGTGCCCTGACGATGGCCTTCTACGGCGATGTCGTCACCTTCGACATGGCGACGATCGCCCTCAAAGATTTTCCCATCAAGCTGCAACTGCTGCTCTACGGCGGTTTCCTGATCGCCTACGGGGTGAAGTTGCCCATCTTCCCCCTCCACACCTGGCTGCCGGACGCCCACGGCGAAGCTACCGCCCCCGCCCATATGTTGCTGGCGGGCATCCTTCTGAAAATGGGGGGTTACGCCCTGCTGCGGATGAACGTGGGGATGCTGCCGGATGCCCACGCTACCTTCGCCCCCATTTTGGTGATTTTGGGGGTGATCAACATCGTTTACGCGGCGTTGACATCTTTCGCCCAGCGGAACCTGAAGCGGAAAATCGCCTACTCGTCGATTTCCCACATGGGTTTCGTGCTCATCGGCATGGGATCGTTCACGGAAATTGGCGTCAGCGGCGCGATGTTGCAGATGATCTCCCACGGCCTGATCGGGGCGAGTCTGTTTTTCCTGGTGGGCTGCACCTACGACCGCACCCACACCCTGATGCTCGACGAGATGGGCGGTGTCGGCCAGAAGATGAAGAAGGTCTTCGCCATGTGGACAACCTGCAGCATGGCGTCCCTGGCCCTGCCGGGGATGAGTGGCTTCGTGGCCGAGTTGATGGTGTTCATCGGCATCGCCACCAGCGACGCCTACAACGCCACGTTTAAGGTGTTGGTGGTGTTCCTGGCCGCGGTGGGCGTGATCCTGACGCCGATTTACCTGCTGTCGATGCTGCGGGAAATCCTCTACGGCCCGGAAAACAAGGAACTCGTCTCCCACGAGAAGTTGGTGGACGCGGAACCTCGGGAGGTGTTCGTAATCGCCAGTTTGTTGGTCCCGGTGATCGGGATCGGGCTCTATCCGAAGGTGGTGACGCAGATGTATGACTCGACGACGACTCAACTGACGGCGTTGATGCGGCAGTCCATGCCGACCCTGGTGAAGGAGACGCCGGTCGCGAAAAGCGATCGCCCCTTCGTTTCGATGGTCGCCCCGAAAATCGGCGAGTAAGATTTCGGGTTTTTCTCAATTCATTTTTGAATCTCCCCGCGACCGGGGGGATTTTTTTTGCGGGGATGAAGCGATCGCCTCGGAACGCCAACCGCTCGCACCCGAATCCATCGCCAGATTCACGGAAATTTCGTCGGGCCGTCACAGCTTGCATCGGAAAATCTGACGATGATGGAACCATCCAACCACTCACCGATTCGGAGACTCTGGACCTTCATCACCGGTTGGCCCGGATGCGATCGCGTTCGGGGAATCGCGGCCTTTTTTTCCAAAAATTCCGGCCTTCCGGTCGATTTCCCGAGGCGAAAAATTGGCTAAAATGAAATCACTCGCAGAACCAACTCATCCCGAAACTCCATGAATCCATTTCCCGACAATAATCCCAACTCCCGCCGCGACTATCAATCCCCCAACGGCCTGGAAAATCTCAACGCCCCCTCCGACTCGGAAATCGAAGACGAATACTTTCAGGAACAAGATCCCCGGGTCGTCAAACAAATCCGCCGTTCTTTTCTGTTTTTGACCGTCGTCGGTTTGGTCGTCGGACTATTTGTGGCCGCCGCAGTTTTGTACATTTTAAATCGTTTCGATATCAACGCCCAACCGGGCAATCCACCCCTAGAAAACCTGCAGTAATTCTATCAAATCCTGATCATTAACCACACAACATCCGTAGCCGCAGCGATCGGGAAAATTTTCTTTCACCCTTTCCCCCTTTCCCTTAATCCCTCCCTACACCCGATCGCAGTCTGTTTGGTCAATAACTGGATCTGATATTATTTCGAGTTGTACCGCTGTTCGGCAATTTCCTTGACCTTTTCAGCAAAGCGAGGGTAGTTTTCCAAAACGTTGTCGAAATCTTCTTTTAAAAGCACGAACAATTCGCAGTAAGTCAGGGTTTTCACCGAGGCGGTGCGACGGCTGGAGTAGAGGAGGGCGATTTCGCCGAAAAATGTCCCGGCGGACATGGTGCGGTAGACCTTCCCGGTCTTCTCGGAAAAGGCCTGCACCTCCCCCCGCTTGATGAAATACATCTCATGTCCGATTTGTTCTTCCCGGATGATGTAATCCTCGGGGGGCAGGATGCGGGGTTTCAATTTGACGACCAAGGCTTCGATACAACAGGGGTCGGCATCTTTAAATAGGGGAACTTTTTCCAACAATTCGCAATAGAGATGCAGATAAATTTCGGTTTTGAGGGAGTTGGGAATTTCGTCGAGAAAACCGAGATCTAAGGACGTGTCTCGGTGGCATTCCCACAGATATTGATAGTAGTCGCGGACTCGGGATTGCAGCTTGGGGGGAATTTTGCGATCGCGCATATAGGACTGCACTTGGTCGAGTTTCTCCCGAAATCGGGTCTGACTCGCGTCCAAATTGCTGACCACCGAGGCGACGTTGCCGATGATAAACGCATACATCGACACCCCCAAAATCATCACCACCAAAGTGAAGGCAATTTCCAGATTGCTGGTGGGGGTGATGTCGCCGTATCCGACGGTGGTCAGGGTGGTGATTGACCAGTACAATGATTTCATGTATTGGGTGGTGATCGATGCGGATTCCAAGTTGGAATTGGACAGCCAAGAATCCCCGTACATCAACGCCGAACTGCCGATCAAAAACCAGATGCAGGCGACCCAGTGATCGATTAGAAAAATGATCAAAACCAACTCGCTCATGCGGACGATCGCGGGGTTGACTCTGACATTGGTTTCCCACCGCCGGAAGATCTTAAAAAATTGTGGAAGCCTCAGCAGGCGGGGAATTCTCAACATTCCCAGGGCCATGATGGAGAAGGTGGGCAAAAGAATTTGAGCGAGTAAATCCAGGGGAATGCTGGAAATCAAACTCAATTTTAAATCTCCGTTTCGGTAACGTCTGGAAATTTGTATTCGGTCGGTAATACACTCGCCTTGGTCGATGTAAGCGATCCGAAATCGCAAAAATATATCGAAAATAAAAATAAAGTCCGCCAGACAATCGAACCCAATCCACCAACGATGCAAGACTCCGTGAAAGGCGATGCGGAAAGGGACGACGATGAAATTATATAAAATTGCCAAAACTAGCAAAAATTCCCACAGCGTAACCGGTTTTGATTCGGGATGTAAAACGCGCATTTGGGCTTCTCACAAGCGATCGATTCCGCACAATAACAAGGTGCAACTGCATTTCAGGTCGATGTCGAAGAACCGGACATCCGTCGCCCTCTGCCCCGTCCTCAACCATCAGCAACTCCTCAGTCTCTTCTCAGGAGAATTTCAGTTGGCTGAGTTTGGATAGACGGGAGAGGGCGAAAGTCGGGAAAGAGATTTTCCCCGATTCGACTCGGACGGCGGGAGGTTTTCGGAGGTAAGTTGATACAATCATTGATAATGATAATACACGATCGCAATTTTAACGATGATTCAAACCAGCATTACACCCTTTCACCGAAAAATCGGCTCTCCTTTAACCAAACGTCCCGTCACCGTTTTGCAGATCAACCTGGGGAAGCGGTGCAACCTCGCCTGCACCCACTGTCACGTGGAAGCGGGGCCGCAGCGGACGGAGGAGTTGACCCCCGAAATTGGCGACCAACTGATCGAATTGATCCGCCGATTTCCGCAAATTAAAACCGTCGATTTGACCGGGGGCGCGCCGGAAATGAACTTCGGTTTCAAACCCTTGGTGGAGGCGGCGCGATCGCACCATAAAGAAGTCATCGTGCGATCGAATTTGACGATCTATTTCGTAGCCGGATTTGAAGAGATCCCCGACTATTGCGCCCGCCACCAACTCCGCATCGTCGCATCCCTCCCTTGTTACTTGGAAGATAACGTCGATCGCATGAGGGGTTCGGGGGTTTACAACGACTCGATCGCCGCCCTCCAAAAACTCAATCAACTCGGCTACGGACGGGACGAAAACCTGATTTTAGATCTCGTCTACAACCCCACTTTGCCGACTTCCAACAACTTTTCACTCCCCCCCCGACAAGAACAATTGGAGGAGGATTATAAAGTCTACCTGCGGGATCAATTCGACATCGAATTTAACAATTTGTTGACGATCACAAATCTCCCCATCGGCCGCACCAAACAATTTTTGGAACGGCAGAACCTCCACCGCCCCTATCTGGAATTTCTCGAACAAAACTACAATTCCGATACCGTCGAAAATTTGATGTGTCGGAACGAGCTGTCTATCGACTATCTGGGCAACGTCTACGACTGCGATTTCAACCAAATGGAAAACCGACCCGCCAAAACCCCCGAGGGGGAAACTTTGACCGTCAAAAAACTGTTGGATGCCGGCAGCTTAGATCTCATTCAAACCGTCCACACCGAAGCTTACTGCTACGGCTGCACGGCGGGGTGCGGGTCGAGTTGCGGCGGTTCGTTAATTTAATTTTGACTGCCATGAAAGCCTCACCTTCAATCAAACCCAAAATGCGCTTATCGAAAGCCATCAAATTTGTCGGAATTGCGATCGGAGTCGCCGTTTTAATCGTGCTCGGAAAATTACTCGGAATACAAGATCTGCTCAAAAATGCCCTGGACTGGATCGACAGTTTGGGTGCCTGGGGTCCGGGAGTGTTGATCGCCATTTACATTCTCGCCACGGTTTTATTTCTCCCCGGTTCGATCCTCACCCTCGGCGCCGGATTTCTGTTCGGCGTGGTTTGGGGTTCGATTTACGTTTCCATCGCCTCCACATTGGGCGCCACCGCCGCCTTTTTGGTGGGGCGATATTTTGCCCGGGATTGGGTGGCGAAAAAAATCGCGGGAAACGAACGGTTTAAAGCCATCGACGATGCGGTTGCCAAAGAAGGGTGGAAAATCGTCGGGCTCACCCGCCTGTCCCCCGTCTTTCCCTTCAATTTACTCAACTACGCCTTCGGTTTGACTCAAGTTTCCCTGGGGGACTATTTCTTCGCCTCCTGGATTGGCATGATGCCGGGGACGGTGATGTACGTCTATATCGGTTCTCTGGCGGGGAGTTTGGCAACATTGGGCACCGGGGAGCGATCGCGCACTCCCGCCGAGTGGGTCCTGTACGGGGTGGGACTGGTGGCGACGGTTGCCGTCACCGTCTACGTCACCAAAATCGCCCGCCAAGCGTTGGACCAAAAAATCGCCGAGTCCGGCGAGTCGTAAACGGCAGGTCGGGGAGGTCGGGAGATGAGGAGAGACATCGGAGGGAAATCGGGCATCAGCGGCCTTTTAATGGCGCTGGGAGACGCGCTCTGGCGAATTTTGACAAAACGTCGGTTTTGGCTCCTCCTCGCCACGATCGCCCTCCTGTGGCTGGTGTACGGGAGTCCCTGGCGGGGCCGTTTCACCGGGGCGGCGTTGGCGGGACAGTTGGAGAGTCTGGGAAATTGGGCGATCGTCTGGTTCGTGGCGGTGTACGTCCTGTTGACGGTGGCGGGGGTTCCCGGCGTCCCCCTGACGGTGGCGGGGGGGTTGGCGTTCGGCTTCGCCTGGGGGGCGATTGGGTCCGTGGTGGGGGCGACGCTGGGGGCGATCGCGGCATTTTGGATAACCCGCTATCTGATGCGGGACTGGGCGGAACGGAAATTCGGGCGCCACCGGGCGTTAATTCGGTTCAACCGGGCGATCGCCAAAAATCCGCTACAATTCGTGTTGGCGGTGCGTCTGGCCCCGATTTTTCCCTTCAACCTCGCCAATTTTCTCTTCGGTTTGACCCCCGTCGGACTCAAACCCTACGCGATCGGCACGTTTTTCGGTATCATTCCGGGTACGCTGACCTACACTTGGCTGGGTATCGCCGGGAGTCGGGCGTTGCGGGGGGGCGATCGCTGGTCGTTTATCCTCAGTGCGATCGTCGTTTTGGGGTTCTTTCTGTTTCCCCTGGTTTTTCGGAAGCGATGGTTTTAATATCAGTTGTAGCGCTTGGGCGCCTCTTACTCTGGGGCTCCCATCCCAACACCGATCGCCGATTTATTGTTACGATTGCCAGCGGTAGCGACTCAGGGAAATTCGGTTTTCGGCGTTGAATGCGATGCCTTCCGATTCCAATAGCGATCGCTGCAAATAGTCGGTTCCCCGCCGGAATGGGGAATGGGAAATTTCGCCTTTGGCGTTGATGACGCGATGCCAGGGGATATCGGATGTTTCCCAATCGACTTTGTGCAGGGCGTATCCCACTACGCGGGCTTTTCCGGCTAGGTTTGCCAGTTCCGCAATTTGTCCGTAGGTGGCGACTTTTCCGGGGGGGATTTGGCGGACGATCGCATATATTTCGGTATAAGCGGACATGGGGAAATTTTACCACAGAGGCACAGAGAACACAGAGAGAATTTTATTGAGGGGTTTCTGGTGTCGGAGAGGGAGATGATTCTTGGGGTTGTTCCGCTTCCGGTTCGGGGGTTTCTTCCGGTTCTTCGGCGAGTTGCCACTCTTCTAAGGGGGGACTGATGGCGTCGATCGCACCCTCGGAAATGACCAAAATTGCAACCTGTTCGGGGAAGGTTTCGGGGGGATCGGCGATCGCGTAAATTGAATTGCCGGTGAAGTCGGATGTTCCCAAAATTAATCGATGTTTTGTGTTATCCTTTAGTTGGATATCTATGATGTTTTTGGAGTCTTCTAAGCCGTAATCGGATAACTCGGATTTGGAGAGGGTCAGACTGCGGACTCCGGAATCGGGATCGGATGGATTACTTTGACTCGTCACCAGTTGGTTTAACACCCCGTCCACCCTCGCCAAGTTCGCCGGAGATTGGACGGGTTCGATCAATTTCCAGGGGGATTTCGCGTCGGTTTCGTCTTCTCCCACCCGTTCGATTTTTAGGGTTTTATCTTCGGTTTGGATAGTCAGAGATTGGATGTCATCTTTGGAGACATCAAAGATTTGATCCTGTTTCGCCTGAATTTCTTCCTGTCGTGCTTTTCCCCGGATTTCAAAGATGTAGACTCCCCCCGCCAGAATGATGGCGGCGATCGCCAATATTAACGTCGAACGCTGAAATTTCATACGCAAACCTCCGAGAAATTGAACATTGTTAATTAGGGTGTAGGGTGTAGGGTGTAGGGTGTAGGGTGTAGGGTGTAGGGTGTAGGGAAAGTCAAAAATAACCCATTTCCGATTCCCGACTCCCGATTCCCGATTCCCCAATTACCGCCGACGCCACCAGAGGAAGCCGGCGATCGCAAATGCAACCAGGGGGAAAATAAAGATCGCCATCAACTGTAGGAAGCGACTCAGCGGGGGAGTCATCAGGATGCGGCGGCTGGTGGCGGGTTTGACGCCGATGGACAGGGTTTCTTGATCCGTACTCAGCCAGGTGATGGAATTGATAAACACATCCCGGTTGAGTTGCTGATCGAACCAGCCGTTTGTGGCAAATTGAGAATTTCCCAATACCACCAATTTCGCTTCTTCCGGAGTTTCTTCCGTTTCCGAAGTTTCCCCTTCGTCGGCGGTTTCTGATTCCGGAGTTTCCGTTGCGGCGGCTTCTGGAGTTTCTGGATTTTCCGTTTCTGTGGCTTCCGGAGTTTCGGAAGTGTCCGTTTCTGCAACCGATCGCGTCAATGCCACCCCCAAAGAAAGGGGACCTTGGCGATCGGCTTGGGGGTCGAATTCCAACCGTCCTTCCACCAGATTAGCTTCCGCCCAGCTTTGCGGGTCCGTCCAAATCAGCGGGCTCTCCGTCACCCCCTCCACCGGGCGAGTTTCCACCGGCCGTGCGGAAGGATAGATGGAAATATTATTGCCGAAATCGCGGGTGATGGGATGGTCGCCGTATTCGCGGACGATGGGGACCGTCGGACCCAAACCCACCAACCGGCCGCTGCCGGTGGCGTCGATCGCAACCCGATCGTCCAATTTCACGCCCCACTCTTCGAGCAAGCTATCCAAGCCGGGGTCCGTGTCCGGGTCGATCATCAAAAACAGGCTGCCGCCGTTATTGAGATATGCGGTTAATGCCTCGACTTCCCCCTCGAAGAGTTCCTGCCTCGGACCGGCGATCGCGATCGCGTCCGCATCCTCCGGGACCTCCGTCGCCTCTGCCAGGTTGAGGGGTTCGACGATGAAGTTTTTGTCCTCCAAACTCGCGATCGCCTCTTGCAGGCCCCCCTGTCCCTCGCCGAGGGGACGTTCGCCGTGCCCCTGCAGGAAGTAAACTTTGGGGGTGCGATCGCTGAAAATTTGTTCGATGCTGTTGGTCAGCTTGGCTTCCGTCAGGGGTTCCAACCCTTCGACGGGGACTGACTGGCGGCGATCGTTCGCCTCCAGATAAATTTCCCCGAAGTCCCGGATGCCGAACTGTTCCGCCACCCCCGGTTGCAACTGCGGATCGACAAATTCGTACATGAAATTGCCGGACGCCTGTTGTCGGTAGCGATCGAGGAGGGCTTTGGTTTCGGGGTTTTGAGTGCGATCGAAAATCCAAACTTTAACAGGTTGGTTCAGATTCTCCAAAATCGTCTGGGTCTGGGGGGCGAGGGTGAATTGCTGGTTTTCTGTCAAATCGATGCGGACCGGGTTGCGGACGGCGAGAAAATTGACCAGTCCCAAAATCACCAGTACCGACACCGTGGCGGTGAGGGCGTTGGTGCCCGCCTCGGCGGACCGGGTGCGATCGCGAAGCGGTGTCGAAGTTTGCGATCGCAGGTAATTTTGTAGCACAAACCACAGACCGATGATCACCGCCCCGGCGATAATCAGCGCCAGGGGCACGGGTTGCCAAACTCCCGACACCACCCCCGCCGACAATCCCGCGATCGCCAACATCGGACCGAGCCAAAACAGATATTTTAAGATCTTCCAACTGTTTGCAATTTTTTTCATAGGACGGCTGCTTAGGAACGCTGGAAGCGGAACGCATCGATGGACTGGGCGGTTAAAAATACCCCCAAAATGACATAACTCGCGAATAGCACCAAACTGCTCAGATCGATAACCCCCTGCACCAAATTGGTGTAATTGGAAATTAAGGATAGGTGAGTCAGGGCTGACCCGACCACTCCCCCCACCACGCTACCGATCAGATCCATCACCCACAAAAATAGCACCACAGCGAAGGTGAGAATCGCCGAAAGTAGGGTGCTGTCGGTGAGGGAAGAAATGAACATTCCCAAGGAGAGGACCCCGGCGGCGAGTAAAATTAACCCCAGGTGGGAGACGAGTAAAATCGCCGGGGACATGGGAGGAGTCGCCACACTCAGGGCGATCGCCTGCAACGCCATCAGCGGCAATACCATTGTTATATAAAATGTCAGGACGCCCAACAATTTCCCCGTCGCCACCCCCCAGTTGGTAATCGGGGAAGTCGCCAGCAGTTCCAGGGTACCGCGTTTGCGTTCCTCCGCATAGAGCCCCATCGACAGCATCGGGAGCACGAACAGGGACATGGTACCCATTAATCTCAAAAAGACCTGTAGGAATTCGTAGGGCAGATCGATGGGATCTGTCAGTCCCAACTGATCGCGGTAGGCGACTTGTTGGATGAGCCCTTCGGGTCCGAGGAGGATGGCGACGAAAAAATATCCCGTCAGCAGCCAAAAAATGCCCGCGATCGTGTAAGCGAGGGGTGAGGCAAAATAACCTTGCAGTTCTTTGCGGTAAATGGCGAGGATATTGCTGAAAATTACAAGCATTTTTTATAGGGTGTGGGATGTGGGGTGTGTTCGGTGGGGTTGAGAAACCGGGTTTCTACCCGCATCTGCCATGAAAACCCGAATCGATCTTAGAAACCCGGTTTCTTGGCATTGTTCCGAATTCAAGTTGTTTCTTTCTCCTCATCGGGTTCGGATTCTTCGGCGGGAGTCTCTTCCGCCACGGGAACTGATTCCGCCGTCTCGGATTCCTCCTCGGGGGGGGAGGCGGCGAGGGTGGCTTCCTGTTGGGCGGTGAGGGTCAGGAACACATCCTCCAAACTCGCCCGGGTGCGCCGCATCTCGTAAATTTTGAATCCCTGGGCGACGCAGGCGGCGATCAACTCCGGACCGGGCTCCTGTTGGGATTCGCAAATGACCTGTATCCGCTGCCGCGGTTCTTCCGCCGACTCCGACAACAGTTCCACCGATCGCACCCCCGGCACCTCCGAGAGCGATCGCACCGCATCTTCGGCTACCGGTCCGGCAACTTCGATCTCGTACCCCCCGCCCGAAGTCAACTGTTCCATCAAGTTATCGGGAGTTCCCGTCGCCACGATCCGCCCCCGGTTGACGATCGCTACCTGGGAACAGGTCATGCTCACTTCCGGCAGGATGTGGGTCGAGAGGATAATGGTATGGTCCCCCGCCAGACTTTTGATCAGGTTCCGCACCTCGATAATCTGCCGCGGGTCCAGCCCCACCGTGGGCTCGTCGAGGACGATCACCGGGGGATCGTGGACGATCGCCTGGGCGATTCCCACCCGCTGCCGATATCCCTTCGACAGCTTGCGGATCAAACTTTTTCGCCGGTCCAATATGCCGCAGCGCCGCATCGCCGCCTCCACCCGGGTTTTGCGATCGCCCGCCGCCACCCGCTTGATCCGGGCGACAAAATGCAGGAACCCCTCAACGGTCATGTCGGGGTAAAGCGGCGGCGTCTCCGGCAAGTACCCGATCCGCTCCCGCACCGCCATCGATTGTTCGTGCACTTCATATCCGGCGATGCGGGCAGTTCCATAAGTCGCGGGCAGGTAGCCGGACAATATCCGCAGCGTCGTGGTCTTCCCGGCCCCATTCGGCCCCAAAAATCCCAAAATTTCCCCCGCTTTCACGGAAAATGAAACATCCTGAAGGGCGGGGGTGGTTCCGTAAACCTTGCACAAGTTCTCGACTTCGATCATCGCTGGTCGCTCAATTTGGGACGGTGCCAATTGGCTTTCCTGTTTGGAGAGTACCCAAAGACGGAACTTTCCTCAACAGATAATATCAGATCCGCCCGCCCCCCTGTTGCTAAGAACAAATAACCTCTCCGTGTCCTCTGTGCCTCTGTGGTGAAATTTTCCGAGTCTCCAAAGACATTGAATATAAATAAAACTAATCATTTTAAGAAAAATGTTTTAAATTTACGAACACAAAAGTTTAACAAAACTTCACAATCTCAAATTTTATTGAGAATTACTTTTATTTAAAAACGAGTTGACAGGCTTTGAGGGCTGTGGTAGTATTTTCACACTGCCAATGGTGTATCTGAAATCGGTCGGTCGGCGATCGCACCCCGCCCCGGCGATTCCCGGCACCTCCAGAATTTCCCCCCGCGACAAAAGCCAAAATCCCCGCCAAAACAGGAAAAGGCGCGATCGCACTTCGAGTTATCGCCATTCCAAATAGCAGCCGAGAGGCGGATCGAGTTTCCCAAAATTAGCCATATCCCCGCGTCTTGCCATCGCTTTCGACGCACGAGTTTGGTTTACAGAACTTTACAAAAATCGGGGTGGGGGTTGACAAATTTTGATTTTTGTGCATATCGGGGTGCGATCGCTCTGCTAGAAAGCCAGTTAATTCTCATCCCCAAACCCGACTTAATCTCAAAACAAATCCCGGCAATACATCGTCACCGGGAAGTTCTATTGGATTGTCCAAAACTTCGACTTCTTGTCCGGGGCGGTAGATTTCTACCCGTCGATTTTGGGG
>NZ_JAJENU010000541.1:0-205 GCF_035615495.1 Lyngbya sp. CCY1209
CGCTTCTCAAACCAGCCGACCTCTCAAAGTCCCCCTTACAAAGGGGGATTTAGGGGGATGCGATCGCTTCTCAAACCAGCCGACATCTGAAAGTCCCCCTGACAAAGGGGGATTTAGGGGGATACGATCGCTTCTCAAACCAGCCGACCTCTCAAAGTCCCCCTTACAAAGGGGGATTTAGGGGGATGCGATCGCTTCTCAAACC
>NZ_JAJENU010000542.1:0-35352 GCF_035615495.1 Lyngbya sp. CCY1209
TCTTGCTCTCTGCGAGACAGAGTAACAGGTTAGGGCTAGAAAGCCCCGTCGCTGTCTTCGCGGGGATTGGTTACTTTCCGGTTCAAATCAAGAATTGCATCGGCGCGATTTCCGATGAGTTGTTGCGAACCCAACGAAAAACCCGCACCGTTGCGGGAGGAGGGTTGACACAAGGTAAGCACTTCCAAAACTAGCCCCCGAAGTGTAACGGAGAATTAACGATAGAATAAATTTTGGATAAAACGCGATCGCCGGCAAAAAATTACAAGCATTCGCGAGCCAAAAGAGTGTAGAGAGCCCCCCGATATCTGAATTGTGCGTTTTGGGTGGGGCGGATGCGGGGGAGATGTCCAGCCGGGGCAGAAAGGTCGAAGGTCAGTTGGTTGTAGGATAGCCACGAACCGTCCCACCACCCCACTTTACGACCAAAATCGTCCCATATTCGATCGCCGGGGTATTTTCCATCGAGTTTGCCTCCGACATCGAGATAAATCTGCTTCTGCCGACTGAAACCGAATCGCCAGTTACTATATCGAGTCCACAAATCATCAATAATTTTGAGGGTATCACAGGGGAAATTTTGTAAATTTTGTTGATCCAATGAAGTGGATCTTTTTTTGCCGATCGCCTCCAGCATGATCCGGATTGTCTCATCGTTTGCATCCTTCCACTGTCGCCCGTTCAATAAGGTTTTTAATCGGGCATGAAGACCGCCTTGAGCGATGATGTTTGACCCGCCATTCGACCCGGAAAACGCGCGATCGCCCGCCGCGACGACAAGACCGGCCGAACCCAGCAAGGCGTGACGACAAAAACTTCTGCGATTCATCGAAATCACCCTGTCGATAATTGTTATAAAAAGGTCATCCTAGCACGAAATCACAACATTCACCACAGGGACTCCAACGCCGGAGACATCACCTCGATCGCCTCCTCCAACCCCTCCTCTTGATAAACCGCCAAGTCGAACCAGAACGTCGTCCCCACCCCCAATTCGCTCACCAAATTCACCTGAGAATGGTGCTTCTCGATGATATTGCGGACGATCGACAAACCCAGCCCCGTCCCTTCCAAAGTGTGCACCCGATTTTCCACCCGGAAAAAGCGCGTAAAAACCGCCTCCTGATCCTCGGCGGCGATACCACTGCCGGTGTCCGAAACCTCCACCCGCACCGCCCGACCCGAAGCCGTCTGAACCGGCATCAAGTGGCGATCAAGGGGCCGCGGCGGCGGCGGCGACACGATCCAACCCCCCCGCTCGATTTCTTCAGCCTCGATAGTGTCGCCTTGCTCGAGAGTCTCTTCGCGATCCAACAAATAAGCCCGGATGATCACCCGCCCCCCCATCTCCGTGAACTTGAGGGAATTGCCCACCAAATTCGTCAGCACCTGCAACAATAAATCGAAGTGGCCCCGCACCGGCGGCAAATCCGGTTCCACCTCTTTGCTCAGTTCGATCCCCTTGTCCCGCGCATTCAGTTGGTACGTCCGCAACGTCTGCTCGATGGGGTGGGCGATGTCCACCGGTTCCATGTGGTACATGCGACACGACTCCAAACGAGATAAATCCAAAACATCGTTCACCAGCCGCGTCAGGCGATCAGTTTCGTGGTTGGCCGTCTCCAGAAACTCCTGCCGTTCCTCCTCCGTCAGATCGTCCCCGTAGTCGTGCAGGGTTTCGATAAACGACTTGATATTGAACAGCGGCGTCCGCAACTCGTGGGAGACGTTGCTGATAAATTGACTTTTCGCCTCGTTCAGTTCCACCTCCCGGGTGATATCCTGGATCGTCATGGCGATGCCCTTCAGACTGTCCCGGTAATTGTCCCCCGCCGCCTCCGTCTCGTCCCGGTTGTAAAACGTACACTCTTTGACATGGGGGCGTTCCGGCGAATTGCAACTGTCGTCGTGGTCGTAGGTGCAACTGCCACACAGGGGATCCATACCCGGCGCCTTGTGCAGCAGGACGGTGGTGAGGAGGATTCGGAGCGTGCGGTTGGTGGGTTCCGTCAGGGAGCAGCGAAATTCTCCCCCCTCCAGGTGTCCCGAAGCAATTTTTTGCAAGGGTTGGGAGAGTTCCTGCAACACCGGGTTGGGCAGGTAAGCCAAAACATTTTCGGCGATGACGTTTTTGCCTTCCCAGCCAAACAGCCGCCGCGCCGTCGGGTTGACCAAAATTAGATTCAGTTGGGCGTCGATTAGAACGGCACCGTCGGCAATGGTGGAAACCAGGGTTTCGAGTTTGGCTTTCTCCGCCGTCAGTTCTTCGATGTTCTGCTCGTCATAGCTCTCCAGGCGTTCGGCCATTTCGTTGAAACTCAGGATCAGTTCCCCCAGTTCCCCGCCGAAGGGCAGATCAACCCGCTGTTTGAAGTTCCCGGCCGCGATATTTTTTACCCCCAGCAGCAGTTCTTTGATCGGTTGGGTGATGGTGAGGGCGTTGAACACCGCCCCCAGGATGACCATCACCCAGATGGAGACGAAGACGGCTAAAGTGACGTCCCGGGTCAGGTTGGAGGAGACGACGACCGTGGGGTTGGGGTTGATGCCGATCGCCAAAATGCCCAAATAGTTGCCGTCGTGCAGCAGGGGGACGAACACGTCGGTCACTTCCCCGCCCGGGGTCAGGTGCTGCCGCACCATCGGCAGCACGGAGGAATTTCGTTCCTCCACGCTCGAGATAAAATTGTCGGGCAGTTGCATCCGCCGCCGCAGGGTCAGGGAATTCTGCACCGCCGAGTCCGAAAAGGGTAAGCCTAGGAAGATCTCGCCGTCCGGGTCGGCGTAGAGCATATAGCGGACGCTCGAAGTGCTGGTGTAGAACTGTCGGGAAAAGCGGGCTACCTCGTCGCGATCGTTTTTGGCGATCATCGGCGCCACGTTGGCCGCCAGGAGCAACCCCAAATCTCGGCCGTAGCGGGTATCGTTGAGACGGGCATCCTCCTGGATGGTGTTGACTGCCCAAAAGCTCAGGCCGCTCATCAGAAGGGACACCACCAAGGTCGCCCCGGCCATCAGCCGAGTTTGCAGGGTGAACTCAGACCACCAATTCCGAATGATTTCTCCGATTGTTTTGAGGATTGCCAGCATCTCCCGATGTCTTCAAGTTCTAGAGTTTAAAGGGGTGGGGACCCTCTGTCGAGATCTAGGGTAGACGATCGCGCCATCGATCGGCAGGATTCCCCACAACGAACGTTAAGTTTTGTCAAACATCGCCGCCCCCTCTATCTTATAAGCTCCGAATCCGGAAACCGATATCTCGACGACAGTACATCCCCTCGAAGTTGATGCAGTCCACGGCTCGGTAGGCATTGACGATCGCACTTTTCACATCTTCCCCCGCGGCGGTGACACCCAACACCCGCCCCCCGTCGGTCAACAACTGTCCGTTTTCCCGGCGAGTCCCGCCGTGGAAGACTACCGCCCCCGTCGCTTCCGCTGCCTCGATTCCGGTGATGACCTTCCCTTTTTCGTAAGATCCCGGATAGCCCCCGGACACCAACACCACGCAGACGGATACCCCCGGCTTCCATTGAATCGGCGGCATTTCGGCCAGACGGCGATCACAGCAAGCCAGCAACAGTTCCTCCAGCGGCGTCTCCAGCAGCGACAGGATCGGTTGGGTTTCTGGGTCCCCGAACCGGCAGTTGAATTCCAACACCTTGGGATCGCCCTCGGGGCTGATCATCAGTCCCGCGTAAATCACCCCCCGGTAGTCGATCCCCCGCTTTTGCAAAGTTGCCAGGGTGGGTTCGAGAATTTCCCCTTGAATCCGCCCCGCCAGTTCCGGGGTGACCACGGGGGTGGGGGCGTAGGCGCCCATGCCACCCGTGTTCTGGCCGCTGTCGGACTCCCCGATGGGTTTGTGATCCTGGGCCGGAATTAACGGTCGGATCGTCTGGCCGTCCGTGAGGGCCAGGATGGAAGCCTCCTGCCCCAGCAGGAACTCTTCCACCACGATGCGACAGTTGCCGGAACCGAAGTCCCCACGGGCGATCGCCTCGATCGCCTCGTGGGCCATTTCCCCCGTGGACGCCACCATCACTCCCTTGCCCGCCGCCAGTCCGTCGGCCTTCAGCACCACGGGGGTCTTTTGGATGTAATCTTTGGCCGCTTGGGGATCCTCGAACACCGCACCCCGCGCCGTCGGAACCCGGGCTTCCGCCATCAGCTCCTTGGCCCAGCCTTTGCTGGCCTCTAGTCGGGCCCCAGACCGCCCCGGCCCGAACACCTTGATATCGTGCGCTCTGAGGTCGTCGGCCAGCCCCAGGGCGAGGGGGACTTCCGGCCCGACGACCACCAGCGCGATCGCCTCATCCTTGGCAATTTGCCGAATTCCAGCGAAATCCTCGACCCCGACAGCCCGGTTCTCGCATTTGGATAAAGTGGCAGTCCCGCCGTTTCCCGGGGCGCAGATCACCCGCTCGATCGCTTCCGAGCGACTCAGACTCCAAGCCAGGGCGTGTTCCCGACCCCCATTTCCGACAACTAAGACGTTCACAGTTTTCTCTCCGCTCGTTGGTGGCCTTCCCCCGAGACGGACTCGGGGGCTTACCAATACGATACCTGCCCGTCGAACCCCCGATCACACCGATTTGGAGGGGTTTCGAGATTTTCTCGCCCCGCACCCATTATATCCGTCGATTATGTCCCTTAAATTAAATGATTAAAATATTTAATTTTAAAGCTCGGTTAAAATCTTTTTAATTTTAATTTACAGTCCGAATATTGAACCCCCCAGATGTCGATGGGGCGGTGCATACGGGCGTTTTTGGCTGCCCGCCCCCCGCCATTTCCGACGCCCGTTTGATTTTGCTTTTGTCACCGCCGTATGATTCAATGATCGAGAAACTCCCGAGAGTTCTGTCAACTGACCCCAATCATCGCACCGTACCATCGACCCTCGTCAAGCTAAATAATTAATCTGGATTTTCAATCGCACGGAACCACCTACAGCGTTCCTTTCCCCGCTTGTTTGTCTTTTTAAGTATCGACGATCTGGCTTGACCCAACTTTAGAAACGGGATGGATGACGGTGAAGTCTGTCATGTCGAATAAAAACTCCAAGGAATTGCAATGAAAACTGAAGCACAAATCGCCAAGGAACGGCAGGAATATGGAACCGACCCCCTCGCCGTTCGAGACACCTCCCACTACCAAGCTGAATACATTCAAGGTTTCGTTTCCAAGTGGGATCGGTTGATCAGTTGGGAAACTCGCGCCAAAAGCGAAGGTAACTTTTTTATCGACATCCTCAAACAGCACGGCGCCAAAAAAGTGCTCGATGTCGCCACCGGAACCGGGTTTCACTCCATCCGCCTCCTCAAAGCTGGCTTCGATGTCGTCAGCGCCGACGGCAGCCCGGAAATGCTGGCAAAAGCTTTTGAAAACGGCCGCCGCTACGACTTGATCTTACGCACCGTCCAGGCGGACTGGCGCTGGCTCAACCGCGACATCCACGGCAAATTTGACGCGGTGATCTGTCTGGGGAATTCCTTCACCCATTTGTTTTCGGAGCGCGATCGCCGCAAGGCTCTGGCGGAATTTTACGCCGCCCTGCGCCACGACGGACTCTTGATTCTAGATCAGCGCAACTACGACGCCATCCTCGATGTCGGATTTTCCTCCAAACACATCTACTACTACTGCGGCGACAACATCAAAGCTGAACCCGAATATGTCGATGAGGGGTTAGCCCGGTTCCGCTACGAATTCCCCGACCGCTCCGTCTACCACCTGAATATGTTCCCCCTGCGGAAAGATTACACCCGCACCCTGATGCACGAAGTCGGGTTTCAGCGCATTAAAACCTACGGCGATTTTCAGGAAACCTACCACCACGAAGAGCAAGACTTTTTCATCCACGTCGCCGAAAAGAGTTACAACAGCCCCCCCCTAGAACACATGGCCGAAACATATTCCCCTACCGTCAACACCGCCCGCGACTATTACAACAGCAACAGCGCCGACCGCTTCTATGCCACCATGTGGGGCGGGGAAGATATCCACGTCGGCATCTACGAGAGCGAAGACGAACCCGTATTTGACGCCAGCCGCCGCACCGTGCAACGCATCGCCTCCCACCTGAACCTCAACGAAAATCGCCACGTTCTCGACATCGGCGCCGGGTACGGCGGCGCCGCCCGCTATCTGGCGAAAAACTTCGGCTGTCGCGTCACCTGCTTGAATCTCAGCGAAGCCCAAAATCAGCGCAACCGCCAGTTCAACAAAGAACAGGGGTTGACATCGTTAATTGAAGTGCTCGACGGCAGTTTTGAAGATATCCCCCTCGAAGATAACAGCGCGGACGTGGTCTGGTCCCAGGATGCCATCCTGCACAGCGGCAACCGGATTCAGGTCTTTAAAGAGGTGCAGCGGGTTCTCAAACCGGGCGGGGAGTTTATCTTTACTGACCCGATGCAGAGCGATGACTGTCCGGAGGGAGTCCTCCAACCCGTTTTGGATCGGATTCATTTGAACTCCCTCGGTTCCGTCGGCTTTTATCGCAAAGCCGCCGAGTTGTCGGGGTTGAAGGAAGTGGAAGTTATTGACCTCTCCGAACAGTTGGTCAACCACTACCGCCGCATCCTTAAGAGTGTCAACGACAACTACGATAAAGCTGTGGAAGCCAGCGGTCAGGATTACATCGATCGCATGAAGGTGGGCCTGAATCACTGGATCGAAGCGGGAAGCAAGGGCTATTTGAGTTGGGGAATCTTGAAGTTCGCCTGCCCCCCTTGGAAGCGATAAAAATTGGGGTCCCGGGACAATTGATCATTGATATAGCAGTTGTCTATCTGTTGCGATACCGTTCGATCCCCCATGATCCCCTTTAACAAGGGGGACTTTGAATTTGCCAGCGTACCTTACTGACTTGAAAATTGCTGTAATTGTCAATTTTTCCCGACTCCCCCCGCTCGATCAAAAAAACCTACATCGCAATTGCAATGTAGGTTTTTTGAATTGTTATATTTGGGTTAAATGGAACAGTTTACAAGCCCATAGCGGCCAGGGTGTGGGGGCCGGCGATGCCGTCAACTCTCAGGCCGTAGTCAGCCTGGAAGGCTTTGACGGCGTATTTGGTGATTTTGCCGTAGTAACCGGTCGAGCGGGCGTGGAAGTAGCCGTATTTGGCCAGCTTATCCTGCAATTTGACGACTTTGTAGCCACTGTCACCTTTGGACAGGTAGCCGTGGCTCTTGCCGTAGCTCGCTTTTTTGTAGCCGTAATGGTGCTTTTTATGGCTCGTGTAGCAGCCATCATAGCAGCTCAGTCCCAGGGCCGCAGCCGTGGACGGACCGACGATGCCATCGACTTTCAAGCCGTAATGGTACTGGAAGTTTTTCACCGCTTTCTTGGTAATCGGGCCGTAGTAGCCGGTGGAGTTGGCGTAGAAAAAGCCTTTGTGAGCCAGGGCGTTCTGTACTTGTTTGACATCGTAGCCGGAATCGCCGTAGTACAGGGCCGCTTGGGCGGCGTCGGTGGCACCCAGGATGGAAAAACCGATCGCGGCAGCTATGACGGGCATTAAGCAACTGCCAGAAACTTTGCCCCAATTTACACCTCGGAACAGAACCAAACTTTCGTCGAGTTTGGGTTTCTGAGGAGACTCATACGCGGACACTAGGTGAGTATAAGCAAGTGTATCCATGAAATTCCCTTTGAACTGCTTGATGGAACGCTATCACTGGCTAATCCAACAAGATTTTGCCACTGACCTCTACGTTATAGCCGTCAAATTGTCATCCGTCCAGTCCGATTGATGGAAATTCCGGAATTTTTAGTAAAACTTAACCAAAAAATTAAAACACAAACAATCAATTATACTACTGATAGAATGGGCTTCGGATCATCCATACACATTTTTTTATGAATCTATCTTTGGGCATAGATTTTGGCACCTCCGGCGCCCGTTTCGCCGCAGTGGATGGGGAAGGTCGGGTCGTGGCTCGGGGAACCCGTCAATTCGATCGCTCCCTCCCCCCGGGAAAATGGCCGTCAATGTGGCGAAAAGCGCTGTTCGAGCTGCTGGCCGAAATCCCCGTCACCCTGCGATCGCCACTGCATTCCATCGCCCTCAACGGCACGTCCGGGACGGTGTTGCTCTGCGATCGCACCGGGACTCCCATCACCCCTCCTTTGGCTTATAATCACAGTTGCGACGTCCGCATCCTCGACCAATTGAAGGCGATCGCACCCCCCCGACATCCCGTCCTGAGCACCACTTCCAGCCTCGCCAAATTGCTGTGGTGGCAACAGACAATTACTCCCCCCCATTCTTCCCCCATCTACTTCCTCCACCAAGCCGATTGGTTGGGCTATTTGTTGCACAAAAAGTTAGGTATGAGTGACTACCACAACAGTTTAAAATTGGGATACGATGTCGTCAACCTGCACTATCCCAAATGGCTCCTGGAGGGGATTCGCCGACCATCGAAATTCGTCCCCCAACTGCCCGAAGTGGTGGCGCCGGGAACCCCCGTCGGGACGGTTTGCCCCTCGCTCCGAGAACAATTCGGATTTTCCCCCAACTGCACGGTAAAGGCGGGGACAACGGACAGCATCGCCGCCTTTTTGGCGTCGGGTGCCGTATCTGTTGGGGAAGCCGTCACCTCCCTCGGTTCCACCCTGGTCTTGAAATTGTTGAGTCAGACGCGGGTGGATGATGCCCGGTACGGGATCTACAGCCACCGTTTGGGGGACCTGTGGCTGACAGGGGGGGCATCCAATACCGGCGGGGCGGTGCTGCGACACTTTTTCGGCGATCGCAACCTGGAAACCCTCAGCCACCAGATCGACCCCGACACTGAATCCCCCCTCGACTATTATCCCCTACTCGAACCCGGCGATCGCTTCCCCGTCAACGACCCCAATTTGCCCCCCAAACTCGACCCCCGCCCCGAAAGCGACGTCGAATTCCTCCACGGCCTCCTGAGCGGCATCGCCCGCATCGAAGCCCGGGGCTATCAGCTTTTGCAGGAACTCGGCGCCACCCCCCCACAGCGGGTCTACACCGCCGGCGGCGGCGCAAAAAATCCCGTCTGGACGACCATCCGCGCCCGCCACCTGGGAGTCCCCGTCATCCTATCCCCCCACACCGAAGCCGCCTACGGCACCGCCCGTCTGGCGATGGGAGAACTGGGGAATTTTAAATTGTAGGGACGCCGTGCCTTGCGCCCCGATTGCCGATTGCCTGTTGCCTGTTGCCCACCCCCCAAAGCTTAAGGTGGGACAAAAATTGTTCCGAGAATGGCTCAGAGGACTTAATCTAAAGTTTACGAATCAAATTCTTTGCGGTGAAGCCCATCGCGAAACGTCTAAAAACAGCCTTTAAAGGCCGATTCCATGCCCGCCTTGGAGGCTGCGTCAAGGTAACATAACATAAAGTCGAATCGTTAATTATGGTCAAACCTAAGCGCATCGGGATTCTCACCAGCGGCGGAGACTGTGCCGGATTAAATGCGGTGATTCGGGCCGCCGTTTATCGGGCAGAGTCCACCTACGGCTGGGAAGTGGTGGGAATTCGGCAGGCCACCCACGGCTTGATGCTGCGTCCCCCGGAAGCGACGCCGCTGAATATCGAGAAAGTAGACCCCATCTTGACGGCGGGGGGGACGATTTTGGGAACCACCAACAAGGGCGACCCCTTCGCCTTTCCCATGCCGGACGGCACGGTGCGCGATCGCTCGGAGGAAATTATCGAGGGATACCATATCCTGGGGTTAGACGCCCTGATCGGCATCGGGGGGGACGGCAGTTTGGCAATCCTGCGCCGCCTCGCCGTCCAGGGCAAACTCAATTTGGTGGGCGTCCCCAAAACCATCGATAATGACGTGGGCAGCACCGACCTTTCCATCGGCTTCGATACCGCCGTCACCATCGCCACGGAGGCCCTCGATCGCCTCCACTTCACCGCCGCCAGCCACAGCCGGGTGATGATTTTGGAAGTGATGGGGCGGGATGCCGGACACATCGCCCTGAGTGCCGGCATCGCCGGGGGCGCCGACATCATCCTCATCCCCGAAATTCCCTACAGTCTGGAAAGCATCTGCGACAAACTCGACGAACGCCACCGCCAGGGGAAAAATTACTGTCTCGTCATCGTGGCCGAAGCTGTCCGCACGGAAAAGGGGGAACCGGTGATGATGACCAATATGTTGGGCCAGAGTCGGTTCGGTGGCATCGGACATTATCTGGCCGATCGCATCTGCGCGGCTAGTGGGGCGGAAACTCGGGTCACGGTGCTCGGCCACATCCAGCGCGGCGGCACCCCTTCCCCCATCGAACGCCTGATCGGGTCGGCCTTCGGGGTGGCGGCGGTGGATTTGATCGCCGACGGCAAGTTTGACCGGATGGTGACGTGGCGAAACCGACAGGTGGAAAGCGTCCCCATTGCGGAAGCGATCGCCCACTATAAAGGCGTCGATCCCAATGGTATTCTGGTCAAAACCGCCCGCAGTATGGGAATCTGTTTGGGAGACTAGAACGGCTTTGCCTCCGAACAGATGAACCGCCAAACGCTGCTACACAATCAACTGGCCCACTGGGACGCATCGATCCGCGATCGTCTCGGCGATCCCGAAGGGTATATTCGCCGGGGAATGGTTTATTTTAAACTCGCCCAAATTCCCGAGTCGATCCGGGATTTCGATCGCGCCGAAGCACTCGATCCTCGGGTCAAACCTTACCTGTGGCAGCGCGGTTTATCTTATTATTATGCCGGGGAATTTCAAGCCGGAGCCGATCAGTTTGAAATTGACCTGACGGTGAATTCCCGAGACCTAGAAGAAACCCTGTGGCGATATCTCTGCATCGCCCGACTGCGAGGGGTGGAAGAAGCGCGATCGACATTGCTTCCCGTCTCCGGCGATCCCCGACGGGTGATGCGACAGGTTTACACCCTTTTTCAGGGGAATTGTAAGCCGGACGAAGTGATTAACTCGGGAGCTTGGGAGGGGCGATCAGGCCGGTTTTACGCCCATCTCTATGTGGGATTGTACCACGAAGCGACTGGCGACGAACTGCGATCGCGCCACTTCATCACCCGGGCGGCAACCCAATATCAAGTCAATGATTATATGTGGGATCTCGCCGTCGTCCACTGCCAACTCCGAGGCTGGAATTGAAGAATTGGGGTGTGCTCGGTGGGGTGTGGGGTGTAGGGAAATTCCCATTCCACCTTTCCGACTCCCTTAAAATAACTGAGGACAAAAACATGGCTTTCTTGGGAAATATTATCTGGTTTATTTTTGGCGGATTTATCTCCGGTTTGGGTTACATTATCGGCGGTCTTACCATCTGTCTGACGATTATCGGCATTCCCTTCGGTATCCAAGCGATAAAATTGGGATTTGCGACGATGACTCCCTTCGGAAAGGAAAACGTCGTTTCCCCGGATTCCTCTAACCTGCTCACCATGATTTTTAATGTCATTTGGGTGATATTATTCGGCTGGGAAATTGCCGTTTCTCACCTCGTCCACGGCTTAATTTTAGCTATTACAATTATCGGGATTCCTTTCGCCAAGCAGCATTTTAAATTGATTCCGATCGCGCTCTTGCCCTTCGGACGAGAATTTCGCGACATCGAATAAATCGGGTCGGAAACATCGAAATCGGGGGAAATTGGAGATTTTCTCCGACGATGTTACAATCTGCGACCGGGCGACGGCGGCGATCGCAAAGTCCGGCTATTTTAAAATGCAGAAACGGCAAAACCGCCGATATCCATCAAAATACGTCTGTATAACTGCCCTGGAGCATCCTAGCTGTTGCCATAACATTCGGGGCAAAATCGATATTTATTCCTTTTTATACATAACCCCCCCCCAATACCTGATACCCCGGAGGGATGTAAAAGCGATGAAATTAAGACATCGTAGAAATAACATCCAATAATATCTTGAGGTTAACAATGGTTACGACCAAACAAACTAGCATTTACAAACGTGCCGTCGGTACTTTCAAAGATCGGAGTCGCATCGAAGACGCAATCCGCAAACTCAAAGATGCCAACTATGACATGAATCGAGTTTCCTTAATTGCTCGAAACATTGACGACGTTAAAGGCGCCGACGAAATCAGAGACCACAAAGAAGGAAACGAAGCGTCCGAAGGTGCCGGAATTGGCGCGGTGACGGGCACCGTTTTGGGTGGCATCGCGGGTTTGCTCGTCGGTTTGGGTACGTTGGCAATTCCGGGAATCGGACCCGCATTGGTCGCCGGAGAATTGGCGACTTTGGGGACGACTGCAGCCGGCGCCGGTATCGGCGCCGTGGGTGGCAGCATCGTCGGAGCGTTGACGGGAATGGGAATCCCCGAAGAGAAAGCCAAAGTTTACGAAAATCACGTCAAAGCCGGCGATTATTTGCTCATGGTCAGCGGCACCGGAGATCAATTAGATCAGGCTGAATCGATCATGCGCGACTGTGGAATCGACGAATTCGGTATCTACAACGCACCGGATCTCAACGGTGACACCAGCCGCCACCCACACTTGCATTAATGACCCTGACTCCCCCCTGATTAAGGGGGGTCGGGGGGGAGATCCTCCCCCCTGATTAAGGGGGGTCGGGGGGGAGATCCTCCCCCCTGATTAAGGGGGGTCGGGGGGGATCTGCAATTGTCGGGAAAATAACCGAATCTGATCTCAATTCTGCAAAAACTCGCGAATCCAAACTTTCACATCCCGAATTGTGCGACTATACCCTTCAATCTTACACTGTTTGACGGCGCGATCGCACCAATCGACGACCGGAAGATCGGGAAAAATAAAACTATTTTTTGATTCCACATATTCGCCATCCTGCAAAATATAAATTCTCAACCCTTGCCGGGAATAACGCCACAACTCCGGAACCCCGAGACGTTGGTAGTTATCCAACTGAGTGCGGGAGGTAATGTCAATTTCAATCGCCAAATCGGGGGGCGGATCGATCGCCAGATCGAGTTTATCTTTGCCGACAACTTGCCGATAATTCTGAATGTAGAAACAGGCATCGGGTTCCACGGCTTGCATCATCCGCTCATTTTTGAGTGTCGTCGATCCCATCGGTTCAAAGTCGATATTGAGGTCATATAAAATAATTCTGACTAATTCGCCGATAATTTCTTTGTTTTTTTCATGTTCGGGAAGGGGAACCATAATTTCTAACCATCCGTCGCCGTAGGAAATCCGGGAAGCGCGATTTTCTCCCAATTCTTCCAGGAGGAGTTCAAATTGTCGCCAACTGACGTTTTTGAACCGGATATTTTGACCGGGATTGAGAATGATTTGTTCTAAAGTAACCGGCATATGGCGTTCCTCTGAACTCAAAGTCCCCGTTAAAGTCAAAGCGAAGCATCCTCTGGCTCCCCCCTTTCTCCCCCCTTTCTCCCCCCTTTCTCCCCCCTTACAAAGGGGGGCTGGGGGGGATGGGGGCGGGGGGGGGATCGAAGGGGGATTTAGGGGGATTTTCTGTATCTAATCGGATCTAAAAATTCAATTATAGATCGTTCCGATATCGATCGCCAGATCTAGATTCGATACAATTGTAAATTGGATCACTTCGGGTATAATCGTAAAGATTGACTGAACCTCACGAAATGGGTGCAAAATCGAACGATGGCAGAAACCCGAAGCGATCGCCCCGTCATGCCGGCATTGATTGCCAGTCTCGCCGCCGCCGCCATTTGCGGATTGTGGGCGTTTTCTAAAACCTGGGGAAGCGAATATGTAATCCAAGATGACGCGCGATCGCACGTCGTTTGGATGCTGCGATTTATCGATCCAGAACTGTTTCCCAATGATATCATAATGGATTATTTCCAATCCGTCGCCCCGGCGGGATATAAGCTGGTTTACCAAATCCCGGCGATGGTGGGAATCGATCCGCTATTGACAAATAAAATACTTCCGACGATATTGGGGATGATCGCCGCCGGATTTTGTTTCGGAGTGTCTTATTTAATCTTTCCCATTCCTTGGGCTGCGTTCGCTTCCACCCTGTTTTTGACTCAGAATTTGTGGCTGAAAGATGATTTGATATCGGCGACACCGAGGGCGTTTTTTTATCCCCTCTTTTTGGGTTTCCTGTATTTCCTGCTGCGGCGTTCTGCGGTGGGAACTGCGATCGCGATCGCCCTGCTGGGTGCATTTTATCCCCAGGGGGTTTTGATTGCGATCGGAGTGTTGCTGCTGGATAGCTGGCGGCTGTTCCGAATTGACGAAAAACGGGGTTTGTTCTCGCGGCTGATTTTGGGTGTGATTGTGGGGGCGTCGGTTCTGATTCCCTACGCCGTCAAAACCTCCGAATTTGGCGCGATCATAACACTTTCAGAGGCGAGAAATCTGCCCGAATTTTATCCCGGAGGACGGGCAACCTTTTTTACGGACAAACCCTTCGATTTTTGGATCACGGGCGATCGCTCCGGTTTACTGCCCCAGGAGTGGTTTTTAAAAACATTCATCCCCCCCCAAGTGTTTCTCGGGCTGTCGCTGCCGCTATTGTTAAAATACCAGAATCGCTTCCCCCTCGTCAAATATATCAACGCCAATATTGCGGTTTTGGCGGAAATCTTGTTAACCTCCACCGGGCTATTTTTCCTCGCCCACCTCCTCCTCTTTCGCCTGCATCACCCCAGCCGCTACAGCCAGCACTGTTTGAGAATCGTCGCGGCGATCGCGGGTGGTATCGCCCTCGCCCTCATCCTCGATTTTATCATTCGTAAATTTAACCTAAAACAGGCGAAGCCGTATATAAAAGGTATCGCCGGAGTGGGGTTATTTCTGCTGCTATTCTATCCCGCACTAACCGCCAGTTTCCCCGGCACGAAATATGTGTTCGGGCGGGTTCCCTTCCTGTACGATTTTCTCGCCATTCAACCCGAAGATACTCTCATCGCTTCGACGAGTGAAAAAGCCAACAATATCCCGGCATTTTCCCGGCGATCGCTGTTGGTGGGTTCGGAATATGTGTTACCCTACCACGAGGACTATCGAAACGAATTGCAGGTGCGATCGCGGGATTTGATCCGAGCCCAATATAGCCCCGATTTAACAACCGTCCAAAACTTTATCCAAAAATACGAGATCGACTTTTGGCTGTTGAACTCAGACGCATTTGATTTGGACTACGTTGCCGACAACTCCCCCCTGGGACAACTCGACGCGGAAGCCACCGCAGAAATAACCGCCCGACTCGAAGCGGGGGAGACTCCCATTTTATCGGAATTGATTTACGATTGCAGCGTTTTGGAAGTCGAAGATAAAATTGTTTTGGATGCCGAATGTATTGTAAAATGGAAGAAGCGATAATCGCGTTAAAATAATTAGGAAAAGCACCGCAAAACTGCCCCATGCCACGCACGCCAAAACTCTCCTTCGATCGCGGCACCTTAATCCTCCATCCCCCGCCGAGGGGGCGGAGTTGGATCGACTATGCAGTTTGGGACGATCGCGTTGAAAAATTTCGCATCCCCGCCATTTACTATCCCTTTTTGCTGGAATCATTGCGACAGGACGGATCGGATTTTACCGACGAAGCCGACGGGTTTCAATCCTTAGAATTGATTTCCAGCTTTGAAATGCCGCCCTATTTGCACCAGGAAGAAGCCCTGAAAGCTTGGCGGGACGGGGGAAGCCGGGGCGTCGTCGTGTTGCCGACGGCCTCGGGAAAGACCTATCTGGCACAGTTGGCCATGCAGGCGATCGCTCGCAGCACCCTGGTCGTCGTGCCGACCCTCGACCTGATGCACCAGTGGTATGCCCACCTCGTCGCCGCCTTCCCAGATGCCGATATCGGGCTGTTGGGGGGCGGTTCGCGGGATAAAACGTCAATTTTGGTCGCCACCTACGACTCCGCCACCCTGCAGGCGGAAACCCTCGGAAATCGCTACGGATTGCTGGTGTTCGACGAGTGCCACCACCTCCCCACGGACTTCTACCGGGTCATCGCCGAATACGCGATCGCCCCTTACCGCCTGGGATTGACCGCCACCCCCGATCGCACCGACGGACGCCACGGCGACCTCGACAACCTGATCGGCCCCGTCGTCTACCGCCGCACCCCCGAACAGTTGGCGGGGGCCGCTTTGGCCGAACATGAAATCGTCGAAATCAAAGTCAAATTATCCCAAAAAGAGCGCGATCGCTACGAAGAAGCCATCAAAATTAGAAACAATTTTCTCAAACAAAATAACGTCCGCCTCTCCAGTTTGGAAGGCTGGAAACAATTCGTCATGCTAAGTGCGCGATCGCCCGCCGGCCGTCGGGCGATGTTGGCACACCGGGAAAGCAAAGAAATCGCCCTGTGCACGGACGGAAAATTGCGAATCCTCGCCGACCTCCTCGCCCAACACCATCCCGAACGCACCCTCATTTTCACAGCCGACAATACCACCGTCTACCGCATCTCAAAAGACTTCTTAATCCCCGCGATCACCCACCAAACCCCGGTCAAAGAACGCCACGAAATTTTAGATAAATTCCGCCAAGGAGACTACAGAACCTTAGTCGCCTCCCACGTTTTAAACGAAGGGGTAGACGTGCCCGACGCCAAAATCGCCATCATCCTCTCCGGAACCGGATCGCAGCGGGAATACATCCAACGTCTCGGCCGGGTATTACGGAAGGGAAGCCAAGCCGGAAAGCGGGCGATTTTATACGAAGTCATCACCGAAAATACCAGCGAAGAACGAACCTCCCAGCGACGTCGGGGCGAGAAACCCCCGCAACCCAAAAAACCCCAAAAATCCCCAAAAACAGACGATCAACAATTGGATATTTTGCCGCCGATCCCCATCTACGAAATCGGGCGATCGCATTCCCCCAAAGCCGCCGAATCCTCCGAAGAATGGGGGAGCGATCGCCCGGATTGATCGTCCATTCAAAATATTTCCAAAATGCTATAGCAATGTGAAATGATTCGTGAAAAATTGATCGGCTCAAAGCCCCCAGAATTGGGGGTTTGGGGGCTAGACAATTTTACAAATATTTCCAAAATGCTATAATTGAATTGACGGAAAACACAAATAACTTCTCCGTGTCCTCTGTGCCTCTGTGGTGAAAATTAATGACACAAACAAACAATCCGGCAAAATTTCTCCTCGGCTGTGCCGTTTAATCCTACAAAGACTGGGGGGGCGACTTTTACCCCCCCGGAAGCCGCCCGAACGAATTTCTTTCCCTCTACAGCCGCCGCTTCCCCACTGTCGAAGGCAACACCACATTTTACGCCGTCCCCGATCGCAAAACCGTCGATCGCTGGGCGAGTCAGACACCGGACAATTTTGAATTTTGCCCGAAATTGCCCCGAGAAATTACCCACGGCGGATCGCTGATTTCCGCCATCCCCACCGCCTCAAATTTTCGCGATCGCATGAACGGTTTGGGCAGCAATATCCCCATCCCAACCCTACCCTGGAACACCTTAGAACAACCCCCCGTTCAGTTGAGTTTGTGGTAGGGGAGGGAGTAGAGAGTCGGGAGTCGGGAGTCGGGAGTCGGGAGTCGGGTAAAAATTTCCGATTATATCAAATCCGGTTGAATGCTCGGAACAAAACGGCTCGGATATCCAAACCGCTTGGGAATCAATTCCCCGAGGGCGCAAGCCAGGGGCCCCTACCAGCCAAAATCATCGGTCGATGATTGGGGAGGTTTTAGGAGGGGATAACCGGATTTGATATTATATCGAATAACCGGATCTGATATTTACCTATTCCGAGGCGATTCGGACACAATTACTCCAACCGAGTCCACGCAAGCGTGGACTTGTGCTATTAGCCTTGAAATTCATTTCAAGGCGGGCTTTAAATTGACCGATCGCTCCGAACTGCTCTGGCGGTTGCTATACTTAAAATTACAGACAAGGTTCCACCTCAAAACCCCGGTTATTTTCAACCCGAACCGTCGAACAGGAATATTTGATATTGCCCCCATTTCCGATATTGCCACGAATCAGATTATTGCCGCCCCCGGAACTGCCTCTGGCGATGATACTTCCCCCAACTTCGTTATTGATAATTTTAACATCATTCATCGCGAAGGGCGCGTTATTCGTGTCCGCCTGCACGAAAATATTAGACCCGTTAATTTGATTATTTTCAATCAATACATTCTCGATATCTCTCGTTTTATATAACCCGATGTAAGCGTTGCCAGAATTATTCGTAATTGTCGCGCCGTTAACCGTCGTCCCCCCGCAGCATTCTTGAATTAAAATGCCCTCCCCATCCACGCTCATATATCCCGTTTCTCCAACTGTATGGCGGTAAACCTGATAATCATTTCCGTCCACAATAACATTCCATCCGGACCAGTCAATGCCGCGATTTTCCAAGGTGACGGCCCCCGTCGCTTCCCGCTTCCCCGTGGGGTCGAGCCACCACTGTTTGTTGGCTTCGTCTCGAATTTGATTATTTTGAATAATCAAGCCCTCTCCGGCTGCATGAATTGCCACTCGCATGGTATGATAAACCCAGTTGTCGCGGATGACAATTCCCTTCCGAAATAACCCCGGTTCGGTGTCAGGAGTCGCCGCCCCCTTGAACCCCCCGTCTTTGCTGCCGCGATTGACGACGATGCCGTAATGGTTGCCGTAGTGGAAGACCGCTTTTTTGCCGTCTTCGTAGGTCAAAATCGATTTTTTATCTCTGGATAGGAGTTTGTATCCGGGCTGTTCGTAATTGTCGGTAATATTGTCATTGATGCGGTTGTTGGCGACCAGAATATTTTGTCGGGCCGTGACTCCGATATTGGTGGAAAAACGATAACTGTAACGTTGCCACGGTTCCTGAAAGGATAAATCCGGAATGTTGGGATCGGGGGCGGCGACGTTATTGCTGCGATCGCCGAAAATGATCACATTTTCCGCCCGGGTTTCATCGATATCCGACTTCAACGCGATCGCCCCCCGGTTGATATCGAGATTGACGATACCGATAGTCTTGTTTCCCGTCTCGGAGGCCGGTAAAATCTTCTTGAATGCAGTATCATTGGGCGTGCCACTTCCCGACAACTGCGGTTCGTATTTGGGGAAGGTCAGCTTCGACGGGGGGGAATAAAGGTCGGATTTTGCATCCGTTATCGGGGGGTCTTCGCCCCGGATGACGATGCCATCTTCCAGGCGGATATCCTCCGTAAAATTATAGGTTCCGGCGGGGAAGTAAATCACGCCGCCGCCATTTTTGACCGCCGCGTTTTGGGCTTGATCAAAGCGATCGCCCGCCGCACCCGAAAAATCGTTAATATTGTAGACGCAGTTCCAGCGAATCTCCCGAGTCCAGGGGTAGGCACTTTCCCCGTAAAAAGAGGCGATCGCATTATCTTTCGGGCCCCCGCTGTGGCTGCCGCAATTTCCCGCCAAACCCGAGCTTTGGGGCGCGATCGCGGTATCTCGACCCGACGGGACGGCGACCCCCCCCGGGTCGGAATCGGCCGTCATCATTGCACTCAAAGAATATCCCACCACCGCCAATCCCACCGCCGCGATCGCCCCGCACAACCCGAGCAAAAACCGCCGCCACTGTTGGGAAATCCGCCGTCGCCTGTTCATACAATTCCCGTCCGATATCCGAATCACTGTTCTCCATTCTACAAAAATGCATCCCAGAAAATATTTGCCCAGTTTGTGTCCGGTTTTTAACCTTCCCTGTTAGCATGGGAATCAACAAAAAATCTCAATCATTGCCCCCGACAGAGTTTAAGATTCAGACTCCTTAAATGATCGCACGCACCACCACCCCACCCACCCCTTCCCCCCAGACTCCGGGTTTGTCTTGGCGACGAACCCTCCTCGCCCTCGGCTGTCTGTTGGGGCTAATGTCAACCCCGGCGGACGCCCAGGAAGAAGTCAACCCCACCCTGGAAGTGGGAGTCGTCCAGCAATTCGGCAAAACCCCCGCCGACACCCTGATCCTGAAAGCCAAACCGGGGGACCACCTCACCCTCCGCTTTCCCTCTCCCGAGGGGGAAAAAGTCCTCCACACCCTCAGCGTCATCCTCAAAACCGGGATGCAACCCCTGCCGGAACCCGCCGTCGAGGAACGCCTGATCCTCAGCAGCCATCGCAGCTACGAAACCGCCGAACAGCAAGCCACCAAATGGCGGGAAATGGGGATCGAAGTGGAGCTGGCCCAGCCCGATCTGTGGGAGGTATGGGCCGATCGCGACATCTACGAAACCCCCGTCGTGCGACGGTGGTTGCTCGCCAGTCTCCAGGCCCAGGGCTACCAACCCTACCTGAGTACCCGCGTCCTCAAACAGCAACCCATCCCCTACTGGGTGCTCGGCGGCTACCGCTACAACCGCCAGGAACTCGAAATCGAGGCCACCCAAAATGTGATCCAAGTCGCCCGCAAAAAAGACGACCCCGACGCCCTCCTGTACGGGGGGAGTTTGGAACTGCAACCCGACGCCTACGGGACCTATACCCTCATCAACCACGTCCCCCTGGAAACCTACCTGCGGGGGGTCGTCCCCCACGAAATGGGGGCTTGGCCGCCGGACGCCTCCATTGAGGCCCAGGCGATCATGTCCCGCACCTACGCCCTGCGAAATTTGCGTCGGTTCGAGGCGGACGGTTATCAAATTTGTGCCAATACCGATTGTCAGGTGTACAAGGGGTTGACGGAAGTGTACCCCTCCACCGATCGCGCCGTCGCCAATACCCGGGGGCTCGTACTCACCTACGAGGGAGAATTGGCGGATACAGTCTATTTTTCATCGAGCGGCGGCATCACCGCCAACTTTCACGACGTCTGGGACGGGCCGGAACAGCCCTATCTGAAGTCGGTGATCGATTCGACTCAGAACGTCTGGAATTTGCAAGCCTACAGCTTGGCGGACGAGAAAAACTTCCGGCGGTTCATGGGCCTGCAAAAGGGCTTCAACGAAGAGGGGTGGAATGATTTTCGCTGGCGGTATTCGACGGATATCAAGGCGATGACCGCCCACCTGAAATATTACCTCAACCGCAAAAACAGCCCCCAGGCCGATTTCAAAACCATCAAACAGGTGAAGGTGACGGAGCGATCGCCCTCGGGCCGGGTGTTGAAAATGCAGGTCATCACCGATCGCGACATCATCGAAATTCAAAAAGACGAGGTGCAGAGCGCCTTCTGGCCCCCGATCAGCACCCTATTCTACATCGATCCCATCTACGGTGCCGACAAGACCCTCAAGGGGTACATCTTCGTGGGCGGGGGATTCGGTCACGGGGTGGGGTTGAGCCAGATCGGGTCCCACAAACTCGCCGAATTGGGCTGGTCCAGCGATCGCATCCTCGAGTTCTACTTTTCCGGGACGCAACTGCAATCCCTCAACGAGACTTTGATCGGTTGGCGGACATCCCCTTGACGGACTCCCTCCCGCCGGATTGGGGGAAGGGGAACCCACGAAGTCTCGCACGCCGGTTCTCCCTTCCCCCAATCTAGGTTCGTCCCTTAGTAGAGATCTTCTTCTTTGTGGGTTTCGATGGTGCAGTCGGAAGTGGGGTAAGCCACACAGGTCAGGACGTACCCGCCTTCAACCTGACCGTCATCCAAGAAAGACTGATCGGACTGGTCGATGCTGCCGCTGACCAGCTTACCGGCACAGGTCGAGCAGGAGCCGGCGCGACAGGAGAAAGGCAGGTCGAGGCCCTGCTCTTCAGCCGCATCGAGGATGTAAGTGTCTTCATCACAGTCGATGGTGGTATTGATACCTTCGCTTTCGCTAATCAGAGTAACTTTGTAAGTGGCCATTGAGCGATGCTCCTCTCTAGAATTCTCAAACAATAGATCAGAAAAACCGATACAAGTGACGGGGGGGTATTGACCTTGAACCCGGCACCCTTTGGTTTTCTTCTTTTTCCGATATTAATGGAAAAAATCGATGTTTTGACATTTCCCGCTCAAAACAGACGGGGATTTGGGCTTCGTCGGGAGCCGCAGTTTGACGACTTCCGGGGCGTAGCCCAGCCCGACGCAAGCGTTCACGGTCTGCCCGACCGCGAGGGGTGTTTTTTGAGATTTGCGCTTTCACGCTATGGGCAGCTTACCACAAATTCGCCCTCAAGGCGCGAGGTTTCAGACACAGTTTTCGATACTTTTTTGAAATTACATTATGATGGCTTATACCAATTCTTTGTGATGTCGGAATTGAGATCAAATCGGCGATCGCATCCCCCCGCCCAATCCGCCGTTGCGGCCCGGTTCAATGGGCGGAAAGCGATCGAGATAACCGGCCACAATTTTGGGGAAATTGAAAGCATATCGAAAGCCGGGGCGACTCGTTCCGGATGTCGGATATTTCGCCCATGGGACTGGGCTTTTTATTTCCTTTTTGCTTTCTTTTTTCAATTGATACGAAATGAAGCCCCCGCAGCAATGATGGCGGCTGGGGGATTCAAATCACAACATTCAGAAAATGAGTTGGAGACCGTCCCTTAGTAGAGGTCTTCTTCTTTATGGGTTTCGATGGTGCAGTCGGAAGTGGGGTAAGCAATACAGGTCAGGACGTACCCGGCATCAACCTGAGCTTCATCCAAGAAAGACTGTTCGTCCTGGTCCACGGAGCCGCTGACCAGCTTGCCGGCACAGGTCGAGCAGGAGCCGGCGCGACAGGAGTAAGGCAGATCGATCCCCTGCTCTTCAGCCGCATCGAGGATGTAGGTTTCTTCATCGCAGTCGATGGTGGTGTTGATGCCTTCGCTTTCGTTAATCAGAGTGACTTTGTAAGTGGCCATTGAGCGCTCCTCTCTAGAATCCTCGCAAATTGATAAGAAAATATTATGGGAATATGAAGGGGATATTAGCCCCGATACCTACCCGTTCAGTTTTCTTCGCTTTCTGATATTAAAGGAAAAAATCGAGGTTGTAAAACCTACGAGGCTCACATTTTGAACGGTTTTCATTATAAATTTTTCTGATTACATCCTGATTACTTATACCTGGTGTCGGGTCTCCAGGTACTCTAAACGGTTGGGGGATTGCGAGTGCGGGGGATGCCGATCGCCCGCCTCGGAGTCCGATCCCGAATGCCCCATCCATATCTCTGACTCGATTTTGTAGATGACTCCCATACCTTCTTCCGATCGCACTTCCGCCTCCGTTCCCGTCCGCGTCGGCCTGGTGGGAACCGGCTACGTCGCCAAGACCCGCGCCCAAACCTTTCGCTCCGACCGGCGATCGCAATTGGTCGCCGTCACCGGCCACACCCCGGAAACCACAAAAGCCTTCTGCCAGGAGTTTGAAGCCTCATTCGTCCCCGGCTGGCCGGAACTCGTGGCCCGGGACGACCTAGATCTGATCGTCATCAGCACCATCAATTCCGACCACGGGGCGATCGTGCGCTCGGCCCTCGAACGCGACAAAAACGTTGTCGTCGAATATCCCCTCAGCCTCGACCCGGAAGAAGCCCGGGAGTGCGTCGCCCTAGCCAAACGCCGGGGCAAGCTCCTCCACGTCGAACATCTGGAACTGCTCGGGGGGCTGCACAACGCCATCAAAGACTCCCTCGCCGCCATCGCGCCCGTCTTTTACGCCCGCTACAGCACCATCAACCCCCAGCGCCCCGCCCCCGATCGCTGGACCTACCGCCATTCCCTGTTCGGCTATCCCTTTGCCGGCGCCTTGTCCCGCCTGCATCGGTTCACCGACCTCTTCGGCCCGGTGGCCTCCGTCACCGCCCGCAGTCAGTTTTGGAACGCAGACGGCGATCGCTTCCGATCCTGTCTGTGCAACGCCCAGTTGACGTTTACCTGCGGCACCGTCGGCGAGGCGGTGTACGGAAAAGGTGAAACCTTCTGGGACTCCGAAAATTGCTTCACCCTCTACGGGGAAAACGGAACCCTGATTTTTACCCCCACAGGTGGGCAACTATTGCGAGGAGATGCACCCCAACCCCTGGAAGTCGGCAGTCGTCGCGGGTTATTTGCCCGGGACACCCAGATGGTCCTCGATCGCCTGGTGGAGGGAACCCCCCTCTACGTTTCTCCGGAAGCGAGTCTCTATACCCTTACGGTGGCAGATGCGGCGAGGCGGTCGGCGGAAATCGGTCGCACCGTGATGGTGGAGAATTAGGAGATCAACTGCAGGCGAACTTGATCGCATTCACAACCAGGGAAACCTTCGGAATGATGGCGAGGGTGTCGGCGAATGTGTCGTAATGTTCCACCAACAGGATATTGGCACTGGCGCGAACTTGGGCGAGGAGGTACAGGAACGAGAAAAACGGCAACTTCATCGGTGGCATCATGGCAAAATCGTCTGAACTGTTGAGGTGTATGTTTTCAGACTATTCCCCACCCAATGGGGGGCGATCGGGAATTATGCCACTGTTTCGATTGTGGGATTTTCGATGCCGAATCTTGAAAAGAGACTCGCCCGGAACTGCCTCAACTTCGGCGCGATCGCGATCGCCCCGGCGCCAGTTTGCCAATTGTCACCCCGCCTCCGCCGAACTCAAAATACCCCCTTCTGAAAGAGGGCACTCAGTCCGGGCGATCGAAATCTTAAATTAAATTGATCGATAAAACGCGAGATTGACCCGCTTCCAAACTGGCCGGCATTTCGACGGAACTCCGGCCCAGGGCCGCGGCGGGGTCAGCCAGGTTGCAGGCGTAGGTGTTCTCGCCGTCTACCGAACTCAAGAAATCGCAGGTTTGGCTGGGGTCGGCATCCTGCCAAGTGCATTGGAGAGCCTCATAGTAGGCATCTTGATTCTTCGCCTTGACGCACTCGGCCCAAGCCGCCGGATTCATGCCAGAAGCCGCACATTGAATGCTCAGACCCAACCCGATGGATTGGATGGCGCAGTCGGCATTGACTCGACAGCCCTGCCAAGCAATCACCCCCCAGCCATTTTCATTGCCGGTCTGCTTGTCTCCGCTGAACAGGCCGTCCATTTGATTCGGGTCGTCGAGCAGGTCTGTCGCGGTAATTCCCAACACGTCCGCCACATCTTCGACCAAATCGGTTTGCTGCTCGTCCAAGGTTTCCCCGTTGAAGATCAGTTCTTCGTCCGGTTCCGGCGCGGGCATCGCCCAGGGGGGGAAGGCGGCGGCGGGAGAGACACCGCCCCCCAGGACTAGGAGAGAGACGCCGGTGAGAGTTGTCAGTATTTTTTTCATAGTCGCGAAAGTCCGGTGTGATAGGGACAAAATCTAACAGTTTTCGGCGGCGATCGCGGGCGCAAAAAGCCCAAATTTTGGTGGGGTTTTCCGAGCGGATGCCGACTTTATTCTTCGTCAATCTTAACGGTTTGGGATTGCAGATGTCAACAGTTTTATCGTAAAATGAATTTTACAAATATCGGAAAAATGTAAATCTTTGATGTGTTTTATTTGATACTTTAAGTGAAGGCAAATCTCCGCAATTTCCCGGACGATTCCCCGGGGAGCGACCGCGACAAGCGGGGCGGGCAATCTCCGACGGAAAAGGGTCGGGAGTCGATCTCATCTCAATCCGACTTGAAACTCGACTCCGGATAGAATGGGGTCATCTCAGTCAAAACACACAACGCGATTGGTTATGAAAGGAACATCCCAGAGCAAAATTCCTTCTCAGGCCGCCGGATTTCTGAAGCTGGCCGGGGTGATTTTATTCTTTTTTGCCCTGATCAACTACATTTTACTCTTCGTGCCGCCCAACTTCGGCGATGTCAGATGGCAGCTCAACTTCACGACTCAGATGGTAGAACAGGGCGTGATTCCCATCTTGGCGATCGCCCTGATGTTCTGCGCCTACGGGTTGGAGGAAGTGGCCGGAGTCGGGCCGGAGAAGCCGAAAGTCGGGTTCAACGACCTGAAATTTTGGGTCTACCTGATTTCCGGCTTTCTGGGTGTCATCTACCTGTTGCTGATCCCCCTCCACGTCAGCACGGCGATCGCGGCCAGCAACCAGACCATCGAGAAAATCAACGAGGACGCCGCGACCGCCCAGGCCCAGTTGGCGGAACGGCTCGAACAGCAGCAAAATCAGATGGCAACCCTGCTTCAAAATAGCCGGCGGTTGGAAGACTACGTTCGAGAGCAGCAACTCACCGAAGATCAACTCACCCGCCTCGAACAGTTCCGAGAAAACCCCAAAGCCCTGGAACTGCAAACCGACGCGATCGGGGAACAGCTCAAACAAGAAATCGAGGACCGGCGCCTGAAAGCGGAACAGCGCTCCAAACTCGGCACCTTCAAGTCCGGCGTGCGGGTGGGTTTGGGCAGTTTGCTCCTGGCCAGTTGCTACGTCACCATCGGCTGGAGCGGTTTGAGAAACAAACCCAGCCGCAAAAAGGGCGTTCGGGGAAAAAATTAATTGATCATTGACAATTGTCAATTTTTAGGATCGGACTTCCACTTTCAGCGCCGACTCGACCCGTTTCAACTCCACCTCCACCCGATCGTAAATCCCCCGCGCCTCCGTTTCAGGGATCGGGGTTCCGGCATCTACACCCCGGCGGCCGATCATTTCCAGTTTCAGACACAACTCCGACAACCCGAAGGCGCCCAAGGTGCCGCTGATGGATTTGAGGGAGTGAGCCGCCTGTTTGAGGGCCGCGGCGTCAGCCTGTTTGAGAGCCACGTCGATCGCCCGCAACAGTTCGGGGGCGCTTTCGAGGTACATTTCCACCACCTCTTCGAGGGCCTCGATGTCCCGCAACCCTTCGACGACGCCCGGGTCGAGAACGGGGCAGGATTTGCCATTGTCGTCGCCGTCTTTGGGAGCCGCGGCCGCGCCCAAATCCAGATCGGAAACGACGGGCCGACATTTTCCGAGCACCTTCACCAACCGCTCCATGCGGATGGGCTTGCTGATGTAGTCGTCCATCCCCGCCTCCATGCACTCGGCGCGATCGCTCTCCATGGCGTTAGCCGTCACCGCGATGATGCGCGGACGTCGGGCGCGAGCCTTCTCACTGTCGCCGTAGCGTTTTTGAATCTGCCGCGCCGCCTCCAACCCGTCCATGATCGGCATCTGCATATCCATCAAAATCACGTCGTAGGGCTGTCGTTGCAGGGCTTCGAGTACCTCCAGACCGTTCCCCGCCACGTCCGCCCGGTAGCCCATCCGCCGCAAAATTTGCAGGGCCACCTTCTGGTTGACCAGGTGGTCCTCGGCCAGCAAGATCCGCAGGGGCAGTTGTTCGGCCAGCAGGGGGATGTCCTGGGGCGATCGCATCGGAGACCCGCTCCACTGGTTCATCTTCAACGGTTCCCCGCACAAGACATTCACTAGGATATTGTAGAGCGGCGACTGCTTGATGGGCTTGCTCAAAAATGCGACGAACTCCCCGAACTCGGAGCGGTTCAAATTTTGTCGCCCCACCGACGTCAGCATCACCAGGGGCAACTTTCGGCCAGCCGGCGACCGGCGGATCTCCCGGACGACATCCGACCCGTCCCCGCCGTCGGCCGGCACTTCCACGATCGCCGCGTCGAACTCTGTGCCCGCCCCCAGCCACTCCAGCGCCCGGGTCGGAGTTTCGGCCGCCTCCACCGCCAAACCCCAAGCCCGGACATTGGCGGTCAAAATTTGGCCGCTGGTGGGGTGGGTACACAGGAGCAACAACCGCTTGCCCGTCAGTTCCGAAGTGTGACTCCACTCCGGCAACACGTTCAGACTCGACTCGACGACGATGGAGAAATAAAACGTAGACCCCACCGACGGGTAGCCCGCAAACTCCCAACCTTCGGGGGGGTCGCCACCGATCGCATTGTGGCTCGTCACCCACATCCGGCCCCCCATCATCTCCGCCAACCGCTTGCTAATCGCCAGACCCAACCCCGTCCCCCCGTACTGGCGGTTGGTGGAGGCATCCACTTGGCTGAAGGACTTGAACAGGCGACCCATGCCCTCCGGCGGGATGCCGATGCCCGTATCCTTCACCGACAACTGAATTTCGTAGCGTTCCGGGGACAGGGGAGTCGCCTTGGCGGACACCAACACATCGCCGGAGGCCGTAAACTTGACGGCATTGCTGAGTAAGTTCACCAAAATTTGCCGGACTCGCGCCATGTCTCCCACCACCTGGTGGGGGGTGGAGGGGTCGATCAGGTAGCCCAACTCCAGATTTTTGCCGGCCGCCTTCGTGACCAGCAAATCGATGGATTCTTCGACGCAGGTCCGCAGGCTGAAGGGGAAGGTTTCGAGATCCAACTTCCCGGACTCGATTTTGGAAAAATCCAAAATATCGTTGATTAGGGACAGGAGGGCATCGCTGCTGCTGCGGATGGTTTCGACGAAATCCTGTTGGATGGGACTCAGCGACGTGTCCAGCAGCAGGCCCGTCATCCCGATCACCGCGTTCATGGGGGTGCGGATCTCGTGGCTCATGGTCGCCAAAAATTCGCTCTTTGCGCGGGTGGCGGCTAGGGCTTCGTCCCGGGCCTGGCCGAGATCCCGAGCCGTCTGCTGCCGTTCCAACTCCGTGCCCACCCACTGGGCCATCAGCTTAATCAGCTCGCGATCGACGGCCCGAAACGGTTCGCTCAGGGGGTGGCGGCTCCAAAAACACAAGGTCCCGTAGGTGGCGCCGTCCACTTGCACGGGGATGCCCATGTAGGCTTCGACCTCGAACCCGCCATCTTCTCCGGCCCCGCTCGGGAGTCCCGATACCAACACCGACTCGAAAATCAGCGGTTTTCCCGCCCGCGCCGTCGCCAGACAAAAGGCATTGTCATTGAGCTGGAACACTTGTCCTTGTCGGATGGAATCATCGGGGGTGACGACCGCCTGAATTTCCGATTCCGGGTTGGGGGCGTCGAGGTTTTGAATGCGGGCCAGCAGCCCCACTTCCAGGCCGAATTTTTGACACCCCAATTCCAGAATTTGTTGGAGTTGCTCGGCCCACTCCACATTCCGGGCCGAGGTGATTTGGTAGAGGGAGCGGATGGAGGCTTCGCTTTCTTGCAGTTCCTGTTCCCGCTGCTTGCGATCGCTGATGTCCCGGGACACGCCGAGAATTTCTTGGACGGCACCGGTGTCGGGGTCGTAGATGGCGCGGCTGGTGGTTTCAAACCAGATGTATTCCCCGTTTTTGTGGCGGATGCGGTAGGTGAGGGTGTAGGAGACGTTTTGAGTGAGGACGATGTCGTAGGTATTGGCGAGGGCTTCGGTGTCGTCGGGGTGGAGGAATTGGCTGGGGTGGCGTCCGATCAACTCTTCCGGTTCGTATCCGAGTAGGGTGTAGCAGGCGGGGGAGGCGTAGCGGATCGTCCCCCGGCGTGCGTGGCGGGTAATTAAATCCGTGGAGTGTTCGGCCATCAGCCGGTAACGTTCCTCGCTATCCCGGCTCTGCACGTTGGCCCGTTCCAGGGCTTCGAGCATTTCGTTGATGGTCTTCCCCAGGTCGGAGAGTTCGTCTTCTCCCTCGGGGACGGCAACCCGCATGGACAGGTCGCGACTTTTGCCGATCTGATTGACGCGGTGGGTCAGGGCGAGGAGCCGGGTCAGGATCAATTTTTCAAAGACTAGCAAGGTGATACCACTCAGTAGGATGCCGACGATGAACAGGGAGACGGTGAGGTAAATCAGGGTGGTGCGGCCCTGGCGGTAGATGGGGCGATCGCCGGTGACTCGCAGGCGCAGGGCGGGTCGGTTGTAAATATCGAAGATGGGAGCATCTCCGACGATGGTGGAGGCGTTCAGGGGGGTGACGGCGAAGCCGGTCTCCGAGATCCATGGACTCCCGCCCGGGTCTCGCCGACTGATCGGGTCGATGTGCAGGGACAGTTGGGTGATCTCGGCGAGGCGCTCGATCTCTTTGGAGTCTAAATAGCGCCCGATCATCAGCGTCCCCCGACTCGGCCCGGCGGCGATGCTGGTGAGGATGGGGCGGGCCGAGAGCAACAGCGGACCGTCCGGCAACATCAAAATCCCCACCTTCGGACAGGGGGCGGCGTCTTCGCCGCCGGGGCACGGCGGGGTGGAGTCGGAAAAGAGCAGGCGGTCGGGTCGAATGTGGGGCAACAGACTCTCGGGAATGGGGACTTCTTCGCCGGCGTCGAGGTCGAATCCTTTGCCGAAGGCGATTTCGCCCCGGGCGTCGGCCAGCACGAAGAGGTTGAGTTTCAGGTCGATAAAGGTGGTGTTGACCAGGTTCGATCGCACATAGTGGCTGTCGTGTCGGTCGATGAAGGCGTAGGTGTCGTCCCATTTGGCGTGATCCTGGGCGATCGCGTCCAAGGTACTCAGGTCGTCCTCCAAGGCTTCCATCGCCCGCACCACGTCTTGATGCACCGATTCGGTTTCGAGGTTGTGGAAATTGTGGATCAGGATAAATGAGGCGGTGGTGTACAAAACCACGATCAGGCTGATGAGTGCTGCGCCGATGATTAGCAATGTCTTTTTGTGCAATTTCATGGCGGGAGTCCTTGAAGGCGGTGCTACGGGGCAACTGGCGTCAACAACAAAACAATATGCACCCAACGAGCTCGGGAAGATGTCTGATCTCCGATCTGGGCGGCTCCCGATCGAGACTCATCTGGATACTTCGATTTTGACATATTCCCCGCCCCCGAAAGACCGAAGGCCGTTTCCTTCTCTCGGATGCACAGGGAAGGTGCGGCGAATGGGGGGAGGGGGAGACGGGGAGGTGGGGAGGTGGGGAGGTGGGGAGGTGGGGAGAACTTTTCGGAGTCAAAAGGTATTTTTCACCCGCCGGCTTCAGCAATTGGACTGCCACCAAAGGGAGTTGAAATCCCCGCCGTCGCCCTCGCCGCCGCCAGAACCATTTCTCCGGTCGCGCCCGCGACCGGACGGTTTGAATCTTTTGGCGGACTTAACAGAGTGATAGGATTTTCGAGAACCCAAAGTCGGGCGATCGTGTCACAATACCTGTAAAGTGAAATCATTATGAGCTAGACATTGGGAGGTCACGAATGGTAGCCCTCACTGACCGAGTCAAACCGGGTCGGCTGACGGTGGAGGTGCGAGACATCACCGCAGACACCACGACGATCCGATCGCTCGATTGGGACCGCGATCGCTTCGACATCGAGTTCGGCTTGCAAAACGGCACGACCTACAACTCCTTCATCATTCGAGGGGAAAAAACCGCCCTGGTTGACACGTCCCACGCCAAGTTTCGCGACCTGTACCTCGACACCCTCAAGGGACTCATCGACCCGGCCGACATCGACTATCTCATCATCAGCCACACCGAACCCGACCACAGCGGTCTGGTCCGGGATCTCCTGGAACTAGCCCCTCAAGTGACGGTGGTGGGCGCAAAAATCGCCATTCAATTCCTCGAAAATCTGGTTCACGCCCCCTTCGATCGCATCCAGGTCAAAAACGGCGATACTCTAGACCTGGGCAACGGCCACGAACTGGAATTCGTCTCCGCCCCCAATTTGCACTGGCCCGACACGATTTTTACCTACGACCGCAAGACTCAAACCCTGTTCACCTGCGACGCCTTCGGGATGCACTACTGCTCGGACCTCACCTACGACGAGAACTTGTCGGAGATCGAGGCGGATTTCCGATTCTACTACGACTGTCTGATGGCACCCAACGCCCGCTCCGTCCTCGGCGCCATCAAGCGGATGAACAAACTCGGACCGGTCGCCACCATCGCCACGGGACACGGCCCCCTGCTGCGCCACAACGTGCAGGAACTCACCGGCCGCTACCAAAAGTGGAGCCAGGAACAGTCTAAAGCCGAAACCACCGCGGCGGTCTTTTACTATTCCGATTTCGGCTACAGCGACCGCCTCTCCCAGGCCATTGCCCACGGGATCACCAAGACCGGCGTCGCTGTGGAAATGATGGACATTCGGTCGGCTGACCCCCAGGAAATCCGGGAACTGGCCAGCATGGCAACGGGATTGGTCATCGGGATGCCTCCCGTCTCCGGGGAAGGGGCGGAGCAGGCCGAGGAAGCGATCGGCACCATTTTGGCCTCCACCAACAAAAAGCAGGCCTTCGGGCTGTTCGAGTCCGGCAGCGGCAACGACCTGTCCGTCTATCCCCTGGAAGTTAAATTCAAGGGCGCCGGCGTCAAACAGGCCTTTCCCTCCATCCGCATCGCGGAATCCCCCGGCGAGAACACCTACAAACTCTGCGACGAGGCGGGGACCGACATGGGACAGTGGCTGGGTCGGGACAAGGCCATCAAACAGATGAAAGCCCTCGACAGCGACCTGGACCGCGCCTTGGGCCGCATCAGCGGCGGACTCTACATCATCACCGCCACCAAAGGGGATGTCAGCAGCGCCATGTTGGCCTCCTGGGTGTCCCAGGCGAGTTTTGAACCCCTGGGGCTGACGATCGCAGTGGCTAAAGATCGGGCGATCGAGGCCCTGATGCAGGTGGGCGACACCTTCGTACTCAACGTCCTGGAGGAGAACAACTACCAGGCTTTGATGAAACATTTCCTGAAGCGGTTTCCGCCCGGTGCAGACCGCTTCGAGGGGGTGAAAACCCAAACCGCCAAAAACGCCAGTCCCATCCTCACCGACGCCCTCGCCTACATGGAATGCGAGGTAGCCTCTCGGATGGAGTTGAGCGACCACTGGCTTGTCTACGCAACGGTGCAAAGCGGACGGGTGAGCGACCCGGACGCCCTGCCGGCGGTTCACCACCGCAAGGTGGGCAACCACTATTAATTGATAATTGACAATTGAGAATGGACAATTGTTAATTGGATGTAGTGGGTTCTGAAACCGGGTTTCTATCTGAATGTTGGAGGTGAACTCGAGATCTTCTTGAGAAACCCGGTTGCTTGCCATTTCTCCCCCATCCCCTCCACTTCGGCTTCCCGACCCGTCGAATCAGAAACTCTACCATGTCTGCCCAACTACTTCAAGACCGGGATTACACGATCTTGATCGCCCGCAGTCACGCCAGCCGCGATCGCGCCCATCCGTGGTATCAAGAGTGGATAGAGGCCCAGACCGCCCTGATCGATTTGGCCAAACAGTGCCAGCAGTTCGACCCCGACGGGTTCACCATTTACGAAGTGTCGGGGATGATTCTCAAATATTCCCAGTCGGACGTGGCGACCTTTGCGAGGATTTTACTGGCAGCGAAAAGCCGACGGTCAGATCAAGAAAGGTGGGGAAATTATGGTCGCCGTGATCGATTATCAGGAGGCGGACACCGTAGAGGCGATCGCCAATTCAATTATCGAGGTGACGGAATCGTTGGAGAGTAACGAGGATCTCGGCATCAGTTTCATTCAAATTGGCGACGACGAATTCACGCGGAAATTTCTCACATCCCTGGACAACGATCTGCCACGGATGGGGGCAAAATTCGATATTGTCGATACCAAATATTGGCACGAGATCCCCCGCCAGTCCATCACTCAATTTTGGGTGGATGCCATCCACGATTGAATCGGAGAGCCGGCCTTGTCAAAAATCTGGAAATCTCGCCCGCTCCTCCCTTTTTAAGGGGAGCTTGAATGATAAAATTGCGCCATAGAAAACTTTGTTTACAATTTCACAATAAATCCAAACCATGTCTACTACTGTTACAAAAGCCCGGGACGTACAAGTATTTTTAATCGGAGAAGATACGAGAGTCGTGCGATCGCGGACTTGGGACCGGCTCAAATTCGAGGTCGAATATTCCCTGCAACGCGGCACGACGGCCAACAGCTATCTGCTCCAAGCAGAGCGGACGGCGATTATCGACCCGCCGGGGGAATCCTTCACCCAAAACTACCTCGACTGTCTCAAAGAACGCCTGGATTTGACCCAATTGAATTACGTGATCTTGGGTCACTTCAACGCCAACCGGGGCGCGACCATCAAAGCACTGCTCGAGATCGCCCCCCAAATTAAGTTCGTCTGCTCGAACCCGGCAACCCTGGCGCTGCGAGAATTTTTCCCGGAACAATCGTTAAATATTTTTACCATCAAAAACGAGGAAACGTTGGACCTCGGCAAGGGACACCAACTGCAATTCATCCCCGCCCCCACCCCCCGCTGGCCGGACGGGTTGTTGACCTACGACCCCCGCACCAACATCCTATTTAGCGACAAGTTTTTCGGCGCCCACGTCTGCGGCGACCAGGTGTTCGATGAAGGCTGGTCGGTTTATAGTGAAGACCGGCGGTTTTATTACGACTGCCTCCACGCCGCCCAGCCGAAAAAAGTGCTTTCAATTCTGGATAAAATCGCCGAATTGCCGCCCGTCCAATTCTACGCCACCGGACACGGCCCTATGGTGCGCTACGGGATGCACGAATTGACGAATTTGTACCGGGAATGGAGCGAAAATCAGAAATCCCGGGATTTCAATGTCGCCCTGCTGTACGCTTCCGCCTACGGAAATACGGCTGCCATCGCTAACGCCATCGCCCGGGGATTGACAAAATCCGGCGTCGCCGTGGAATCGATCAATTGCGAACACGCCAAGTCCACCGAAATTCAAGCCGCCGTCGAGAAGTGCGACGGATTTATCATCGGTTCCCCCACCCTCGGGGGACACGCCCCCACCCAAATTCAAACCGCTTTGGGGATCGTTTTAAATAGCACTTCGACGAGTAAATTGGCGGGGGTTTTCGGTTCCTTTGGATGGAGCGGTGAAGCGGTGGATTTGTTGGAAGATAAACTCAAAGATGCGGGGTACAAATTCGGATTTGAACCCATCCGCGTCAAGTTCAAACCCACGGATGTCACCCTGCAAACCTGTGAGGAAGCCGCGATCGATTTCGTCCAGGCCCTCCGCCGTGCCCAGAAGCTTCGCGTCCCCAAATCCAGCTCCCAATCCGCGAATGCCGATCGCACCGCCCAGGCTGTGGGGCGTCTGGTGGGGTCCCTGTGCGTGGTGTCCTGCGGCCGGGGAGAGGTGAAAAGCGGGATGTTGGCATCTTGGGTATCCCAGGCAACGTTTACGCCTCCCGGGCTGACGGTGGCCGTAGCCCGCGATCGCGCCATGGAATCGATGACCCACGTCGGCGATCGCTTCGTTTTGAATATTTTAGAAGAAGGAAAACAACTGCGGAAACACTTCATGAAACGGTTCGATCCCGGGGAGGACCGGTTCGCCAACTTGTCCACGACGGAAGCCTCGAACGGCTGTTTGATCCTCGACGACGCCCTAGCTTATCTGGAGTGCGAAGTCAAAAACCGGATGGAGTGCGGCGACCACTGGGTCATTTACGCCCAGGTGGAGAATGGAAATCTGCTCCACTCCGAAGGAATTACGGCGGTTCACTATCGGAAAACGGGAACGTATTATTAATGGGATTTTGACGGCCTCCCGCCCCCCTTGATTTTCCCCCGAACAGGGGCAACCGGAGGCAACGGTGAAGCGGAGGAGGCAGAGGGTACTGTGTCCCTCTTGTCTCCCCACACCCTACACCCGACTCCCTTTACAAAAGTAGCAACAACTTTAGGATTTTCTCTTAAAGGAGTTGGTAGAGGCACATTGACTATGCCTTTAAGAG
>NZ_JAJENU010000543.1:0-6343 GCF_035615495.1 Lyngbya sp. CCY1209
GTTGTCGTCGATACTCCCGATGAGGACGTCGAAACTGCCGATGAGGAAACGGAAACTCCGGTTGTCGCCGATACTCCTGATGAGGAAACGGAAACTCCCGTTGTCGCCGATACTCCCGATGAGGAATCCGAACCGGTAGTTGACGAAACTGCCGATATTCAGGAAAGTGGTAATTACATAATCGTCGATCAGTTTGGTTATCGTCCCCAAGATCCCAAGGTTGCCGTGATTGTCGATCCGGAAGTCGGGTTTAATGGCGACGAGGATTTCACTCCCGGAACGACCTATGAAATTTGGAATGCAGATTCCGAGGAAATGGTTTATTCGGGAACGATCGCACAGTGGATGGACGGCCAGGTGCATTCTCAATCGGGCGATCGCGCCTGGTGGTTCGACTTTTCGGAGGTGACGACGCCGGGTTCCTACTACGTCTTCGATGCGGAAACGGGGGAGCGATCGTTTGAATTTGACATCGCCGAAGATGTTTACCGAGAGATTCTCGTCGCCGCCACCCGAACCTTCTATTATCAGCGCAGCGGCTTTGCCAAAGAAGAACCCTACGCCGATCCCAGGTGGACGGACGGGGCGGCTTTTCTCGGACCCGGACAGGATACGGAAGCGCGATATATCCACGATAAAGATAACCCCGAACTGGCCCGGGATATGCGCGGCGGTTGGTTCGACGCGGGAGATACCAACAAGTACGTGACATTTGCCAGCAAACCCGTCCACCAACTGTTGACGGCTTACTCTGAAAACCCGGAAATTTGGACGGACGATTTCAACATTCCGGAATCGGGAAATGAGATTCCCGACCTGATTGACGAAATCAAATTTGAGTTGGATTGGCTGATGCGAATGCAGGACGATGACGGGGGAGTATTTATTAAATTGGGAAACCTCGATAACAATGCGGCGGAACGCCCCTGCCTCGACGATCGCCCCCGATATTACGGACCCAAATCTTCCGCCGCCAGTATTTCGGCCGCGGGAATGTTCGCCCACGCCGCCCTCGTTTTGAAGGAGTTTCCCGCCTTGGAAGCCGACGCCGAAGAGTTGCAACGGCGGGCGATCGCAGCCTGGGACTGGTATCAAAGCAACCCCAAAACCGAAGATGTTGACGACTTGGAAATTAAAGCGGGCGATGCCGATCTGAGTTTGGCGGAACAGGAGGCGCGATCGGTGGTGGCGTCGAGCTACTTATTTGCCCTCACGGGAGAGGCGGAATATGAAGATAACCTCCGCGAAAACCTCGATAAAACCCAGCCTTTTCTGGACTATACCTGGTCGCGATACCGTGCGTTTGAAGGGGATGCCCTCCTGTTTTACACCCGACTTCCCGAGGCGGATGAAACCCTCAAAACCGAACTGCGCGATCGCTTTCAAGACATGGTTCTTTACAACCCGCTATCCTACGGCTCAAATCCCACCCTCACCCCTTACCGGGCTTACATGGAGGACGACCAATATCACTGGGGAAGCAACGAAGTTCAAGCCAATTATGGCAACACCAATTATGATGCCGTGCTGTATGAAATTGACCCGGAAAATTCGGAGAGCTACGAAGCCCGAGCTTTGAGCCACCTCCATTACCTGCACGGCGTCAACCCGCTCAATATGGTTTATCTGAGCAATATGTATGAATACGGTGCGGAAAATTCGGCGAATGAAATGTACCACGAATGGTTTGGAGACGGGATTTACGACAATGCTTTGACCTCTTCCAACGGTCCGGCTCCGGGCTATTTGACGGGCGGTGCCAATCAATTTTACAGTGGTGGAGAGTTGCAAACCCAGGTTGACGAACCTCCCATGAAGGCTTATTTGGACGAGAACGATCCGTTCCAAGCGTCTTGGGAATTCACCGAACCGGCAATTTATTATCAAAGTAGTTATATCAAACTTCTCTCGAAGTTTGTAGCTCCGTAATGTCAAGGCGAACGACGGAGGCAACGGCGTCGTTCGCCAAAAAAAAACAGCCCTTTCGAGCTGCCGATTTAATTCAACCGTGTTCTCAAATAGCCGAAGGGAAAGTCGGGCCTGCCCGTCAATCGACGCAGGATTTTGCGATCGGATTTTCGAGTTCGAGTTGACCCAGACAACCCCTCAACTTGCTATCAATTTAACAATAGTCCTGAAGATTTAGCTCAATCCAGGAGAGATGCTACGAGAGGTGAGTGCAAATGTTTGCTCCGAATAGGTGTCTGTGTTAATCATCTCGGATGTGGCGGGAAAAGGAAGCGATCGCGATCAGGCGACTCGGTGAAATTACGGATGAAATTGAGTGCGCTAGGTTAGAATACAGTTGCGATCGCGTGGTGGCGATCGGTGTGTCGCAGATCACCGGCTCCCCCACCTATCGCGCCCGGTGGGCGCTGCGGGCGACGTTGAGCCCCGATGCGATCGCCCCCTGAATCCGGCGGGTTTCAAATTTGGAGCGGCGGTTCCCGGCTTGTCGGCGTGGAGGTGGATCTTCCCGCCGGTTCTCGATCGCCCGCCGGATCACGGGGGATGACGTCGTTCGAGTCCGGTTTCAATTCGGGCGAGGAGTGGTTTGGATTGCATCTACCAATCATCATCGTCGAATCGGAGACTTTCCGCCGTCATCTGCAGCTCTTTGAAATAGTCACTTTCCGTAATTTCGGCGACATCTTTTTCCCGCTTCTGCTGGTCGATTTCGATTTTTAATTCTTGAATTTGTCGCTTCAAGTCCTCTTCGTCTCGCTTCCGCTGGCTGATGTCTTGGATGATCCCTTCGTAGTAGAGAATGTTGCCCTGACTGTCCCGCACGGAGCGAGTATCTTCTTCTATCCAGATGATACGGCCATCTTTTTGATAAACTTGATATTCAAAGTTTTTGACTTGACCATCCCTTTGGAGACGGCGTTTAAACTCCTGTTGATCGTCCGGATTGACATAAATTTGGGTGGCGATCGCCGTGACGCGATCAAGCATTTCCTGGGGGGAATCGTAGCCGTAAATTTGCGCCATCGCCGGGTTGACGCTGATGAAATGTCCGTCCACGCTCGACTGAAAAATCCCCTCCAAAGCGTTCTCGAAAATACTGCGGTAATTTTCCTCGGCGATCCGCAAGGCTTCCTCCGCTTTTTTCCGTTCGGTGATGTCGATCCCCACCGTGACGGCCGCGTTTCCTTGCTGGTACTTCCGAGCCGCCATCAAATAGTAATGGGTGCGATCGCCGACCCGAATCGCAATGACCCGGGAAGAAAATGGCTCTGAGTTGGCGAGAAACTGGCGGATAAATGTTGTAAATTCCGGACTATTATCGACAAATCCGACTTCCCGGCCGATAATTTCCTCCCGTGACAAATTGAGCATCTGCGCCAAATATTCGTTGACCCCGATGTAACGACCCTCCGAATCGATCCAGGAAATGGAACCGGGGACGGCATTTAAAATGGCTTCCAATTGTTCCTTCGCGATCGCCAGCGCATCTCCCGTTTGTTTGAGGTCGGCATTTTTTCGTTCTAAGGTTTCAAAAGATTCATTTAATCGGTGCGCCATTCGGTTAAAAGACTGCGCCAAGGTTTCGAGTTCTTCCACACCCTTCGCTTTCACCGTCTGCGTGAGTTTGCCGTCGCTCATTTTCGCGGAGGCTTCACTCAGGTCGCGGATCGGTTTGGCAATCCAGCGGGAGGTCAAAATTCCGACCGCGATCGCCACGATCGCCGCCGCGATACACAGCAAAACTGCGATGCGATTGTTGGCGTTAATCTGCTCCATGAAAAATGAACGCCTGTCCGGACTCGCCGATTTGCAAATTGTTCAGGAATTGTCGCAACTCTTCCGACAGCAAAACGTCGGCACCGCAAACTCCCAGCAACCGATATCCCCACTTTTCATAAACCGGGATGCTGGCCGTGACGGTGGGGAGTTTGGTTGTAAAATCCAAATAGACCGGACTCCAAGTGGGTTGTCCCGCCGCGATCGCCACTTTGTACCAAGGTCGAAGTCGCGGATCGTAGGGGGCAACTTCTTCAAGAAAAAACCTGCGATTTCCCCTCACGTCGATGCCGTGGAAGTGCATCATGTAGTCCGTTGACGGATTGCTCGCCATGAGTTGAAATATTTTCGGATCGGCATCCGAGCGGCTCACCCCGAGAAACTTTCCGTCGTTGGTTCCGCAATACACCGCATCGGAGCGATCGCCAATTCGGATGACGCCGAACCGGGCGGGTTTTACCCCGCTGTCGGTTCGCGATATTCGAGTTTGAAGGAGAAAACGTACCGTCGGGATACGGTGCCATTATTTCCCGATCGCGCTTCCGTGTCAATCATTCCAATTCGGAGTTTGAGGGAGGAGCAACTGTTTCGGTTGACGGGCGATCGCTACAATCGGGGCGATCGGTCTTTTTTTGACAAATTTTGCCAGATTTAAGGCCTTTTAAACTGAAGAAAAAACCGCCCGATTGTTACCAATCATCGACGCTCCCCCCATCCAACCATTCCTGCAAATTGTGTTTCGGTTCGGCGAAATTGAACAGGTGCAAGCCGAAATCTCGGGAGAGATCTTCGCAGACTTTGATCCCCCGGACGCTGTTGCCTTTGGCGTCGAGGAGGGGCGAAAACGTGCCCACGCCCAACATCTAATATTAGGATCTGATGCCAATTCTCGATGAAAATGCGCTCAAAGAACCCCCGGCTGTCGCCGTCCCCCTTGGCAAGGGGGACTACCGGGGGCCATCAATTACTGACAGAAATATCCCGATCCGGCGATCGCCCACACAAATAGCACGACCGAGAAGGATCTCGGAGGCTGTTGTATGATTGTCGGGAGGGAGTTGCCCCTGGAGCCTCCGAACGTCCACCCGATCGCGCGATTGCATGACTCTGGAAAACCGTTGGCGGGACCGCCTGCAAACCGACCATCCCGAAATGAGTCCCGACACCCGCGAGAGTGTCGTGCGGTGGCTGTTGGGAGAACATCCCGATCGCTGGGAAACCCTGGAACCCGACCGCCAAAACGCCTTCGAGGCGGGGTTGAATTTTCGCTACCGGATTCTGCAACAGCGCTACTGGGACGTTTCCCCGGAACAGGCCTACCGAAATTTGATGCGGCGGTTGGGGAGTTTGGCCATCCTGCGCCAGAAGATCCGCACCTGGGTGGCCACGAGTCGCGATCGCCAGCGGCAGGTGGTGGATGTGCTCGAAGAGGTCGTCCAGGCGATGCTGGACCGCGATCGCCACCTGCAACAACAAATCCGCTGGATCGCTCAGTGCACCGACGATTCCCGCCTCCGAAATGCCCTGCTGCTGACGGCGGTGGAGGAATACTGCCTGCGGCCCGTCCGCAACCAACCGCTGTTGGTGTATCGATTTGTCAACTACCTGCGTCGTTCCCACCGGGGGGGACTCACCCAAGTACCCGGCGGGGAGTGGGTGAAGCAGGTTTCGGAGGAAATCGTCGTCGGGGACGGGGACGAGCCGATCAGCCTCCTCGACGATCGCGCGATCGCGGAATACGAAGACATCGAATTTATCGCCGACCAGCAACTTCAGCGGGAGTTGGTGAAAACAAAATTCGCCACTTATTTGAAGGAAAAAGTCGATCCCGTGGCGGCGACCTGGCTGGAACTTTATTTGCAGGGATACACCCAAGAAGCGATCGCGGAAAAGTTACAATTGCCCGTCAAACAAGTCTACCGAATTCGGGAAAAAGTCGGCTATCACGCCGTCCGCAATTTTACCCTCAAACAGGCGCCGGAACTGGTGACGGACTGGCTGGGAACCTCCCTCGCCACCCACCGCCTCGGCCTGACCCAAACCGAATGGGATGAATTGTGGGGCGGTTTGACCCCCACCCAGCGGCAAATTATCGACCGCCTGAAAGCGAAAGATTCCATCAAGGCGATCGCCGAACAATTGCATTTAAAAGTCTCCCAAGTACAGGGCGAATGGACAAAAATTTACCTCGCCGCCCAAACTATCCGCAACCGGTCTTCGGATTCCTCCGATGCTTAACCCCGTTGTTGCGCTTTAGCGCCACCAGAGAGAATGGGGGACAACTGCGATCAAATACCTGGCATTACTGTCAATTTTAACCCCGGCGCGATCGGGTTGAAAAAGTTATCCAAGCTGGCTCCAAACCTGGTACAATCTGACGTTGAGTGATCCACTCATTCGTCAACCCAAAACGTAAAGAATTATGAATAGACTCTGGGCGATCCAAGAAAATGGCTGTTGGACACGCTGGGCTCCGGAATATAGTCGCTGGGACCTGTACAGCGAACCCCGGAAGGACATCTTTGCCGACCCCACCACCGGCCAAGCTTGTTATTTTGTCGAGCCCGATGGCAGCGTCGGCTGGCGCAATGTCGATCGC
>NZ_JAJENU010000544.1:0-10517 GCF_035615495.1 Lyngbya sp. CCY1209
CCAGTTAAGGCTTAAGCTGGTCAGCTACCTGAAGGGGAGGGCACGAAGCCCCCGTGCTTCAGCCGGGGGTGCTGACTCGTGCCGAGCCACATTCGCACTGCATCCGTCATTGTATCCGACCCGACCCCCACCGGAAAAGAAAAAAAGCCCGGTATTATCGAACCGGGCGGCCAACAGAACTTCAGAATCCTTTAAACATTGGCGGACTTCACGCCGGGGTATCCGGTTCCGCCGCTTCGGGTTCCTCGTCCCGAAACACGACCCGCAGCAGCGGCGGCGCCAAAAAGGTGGTGAGAATCACCATCAAAATGATCGCCACGTCCAGGGAAGGGGACAGGGCGCCGCTCTCCGAACCGACGGAGGCGAAGACCAGACCGACCTCGCCCCGGGGAATCATCCCCACGCCGATCGCGACCCGGTTGATATTCTCCACCCCGAACACGCTGAAGCCGGAGATCAATTTCCCGAGAATCGCCACCACGATCAGAAACGACGCGATCACCAGTCCGGCCCGGTTTTCCGGAACGGCGGGATTGAGGACCGACAAATTAGTTTTCGTCCCCACCGTCACGAAAAAGATCGGCACCAGCACGTCAGAAATGGGCTTGGTGAGCTCTTCGAGCTCCTTGCCCGGTTCCGTCTCGTCGAGGACCAAACCCGCCGCGAACGCCCCCAGAATTGCCTCCAGGCCGATCGCCGCCGCGACGTAGGCCAACAGCAGGGCCAAGATAAACGCCGGAATCACGATCCGGCCCCGAGTTTGGAACTGTTCGGCCAGGGCCACGAACGTATCGTTAAAGAAGCGTCCCAGCAGGATCGCCCCCACCAGGAACACGCTGGCACTAATAATCAGAAAGATGATATTGGTGACATCCACCTCGCCGGTTTTAGCCAAACTCGCCACCACCGCCAGCACGATGATCCCCAGGACGTCATCCATCACCGCCGCCCCGAGGATGATCTGACCTTCTTTGGAGGACAGGCGGCCGATTTCCGCCAGGACTCGGGACGTGATCCCGATACTCGTTGCCGTCAGGGCGGCGCCGGCAAAGATGGCCGGGATGGGGGCAACGTGAAAGACCGCGATCAGTCCGACGGTGCCCGCCACAAAGGGCGCCACCACCCCCACGATCGCCACCACCAGGGACTGAACCCCCACTTCCAGAAGTTGGCGGATGTTCGATTCCAAGCCAATTTCAAACAGCAGGACAATCACGCCCAATTCCGCCAAAATGGAGACGACCTCGCTCTGCACCTCGAACGTCGGTTCCGCAACGCTCGGGTCCAAACCCGCCGTCGCCGACAAAACCAGCATGATCAGGGAGTTGTCGGCATTGCCCCCCGTCTCCGGAAACACCACCAGGTTGAAGGCCGAGACGCCGATGACCACACCGCCGACCAGTTCCCCCAGAACCGGCGGAAATCCCAACCAGTTGAAGAATTCCCCGCCGACTTTGCTGGCGGTGTAGATGGCGACCAGACTCAGGAGGACCGCCAACAGCACCATCGTCCCGTCCGCTTCGGCGGCTTCGGCGGCTTTCTCGGCCACGGTTGCCAACACGGAAGGGAATTGCACTCCCCACGATAAAAAGATATCAGCCGGAACCATCATCCCGGCAAGTGATTGAACCATCCATTCCCCACAACTCATCCTGTCTACTTTATCGAAAAGTGCGATCGACACGGCGGGGGAAGATTGGATTTTAGATTTTAGATTTTAGATTTTAGATTTCCCTTTGGGGCGGAAGTATGGGAGTCAGAAATCAGGAGTGAGAAATTTCACCCTACACCCTACACCCTACACCCTACACCCCAATTCAAAACACCCGGTGTTTCAGGGAGGGCATCTGGCGGCGGACCTGTTGTAGGCGGGAGGGTTCGATATCCGCGATCGCCACCCCCGGCTTATCTCCCGCGTCGGCCAAAACCATGCCCCAGGGGTCGATAATCATCGCGTGGCCGTGGGTGTGGCGGCGTCCGTAGTGACATCCCGTCTGGGCCGGGGCGATGATGTAGCAGGTATTTTCGATCGCCCGGGCCTTCAGCAACACTTCCCAATGGTCCTTCCCGGTGTAGGCGGTGAAGGCGGCGGGGACAAATAAAACCTCCGCCCCCTGTTTGGATAAATGGCGGTACAACTCGGGAAACCGCACGTCGTAGCACACCGACAGGCCCAACTGCCCGAACTCTTCCGAGGCGTAAATAGGGGGAAATACCGTCCCGGCCCTCACCGTGGTGGACTCGCAGTAAGTGTTGCCGTCGGGCAGGTCCACGTCAAATAAATGGACTTTCTCGTATCGGGCCAACTCCCGGCCGTTGGGATCGACCAACAGGGCTGTATTGCAAACCTTTCCATCTCCCTTCGGAACCGGAAACCCGCCGCCCAAAAGCGTTACTTGATATCGTTGGGCCGTGGTTTTCAAAAATTTTTCCGTCTCCCGGGCGATTTCTTCGCCTTGGGCGAGTTTATCTTCCTCTTCGCCCATAAATGAAAAATTCTCGGGCAAACCGATCAGGTCGGCCCCCTGATGGATGGCCAGTTCGATCAGGTCGCCCGCTTCCGCCAGATTTTTGTGCAAATCCGGCAGGCTGGTCATTTGGATGGCGGCGGCAGTGTAAGATTTCATCAATTCGGAAACGGTGGCGTGATGTGAGGGGTGTCGGGTTCAATTTGGGCAACCGCGGCGGGGGTTCGGCGATCGCCAAATCCCCAGATCTCAAGCATCGCGGGCGGTTGATTCGTGCTGATATCTGAAAGCTGAGAACTATCGCGACACGAAGTCGGGCCGACCGACTCGCCCGACCCGTCGAGATGGGTCGAGTTCGGCGATCGTTCCGACTCCGCGCCAATTTGCGATCGCCTAATCCCTAGAGGGGATGGAAGAGGAGATCGGGGAAAAAGCGGTTAAATTCGATCAGAATTCCGGCGGTGATGACCAGCCAGATCGCCGCCAAAACCGGGGCGCTAGACAAATATCTTTGCATGAATTGAGTCTCCTAATTGAAGTCAGAAACATCGGATCGGATGTCGGGGAAAGTTCCCCAAAAATCGACCGGAAAAAAGGTTGGAAACAGGTCTGCGAGATTCGCAACATTTCCCGAGGAGTTCGAGGTTGACTCCTCCATTCCCGGTGCGTGCACCTCCGCAATTAGCGGGGGGAAACGGTAATTTCGTCGTCTTTGGCAAACATTTCGCCCGTGGTCATTTCCTTGAGCGCCGCCAAAGGCCAGAGGAAGCCGCCGAGCATCAGTTGGACGGCTTTGGGAACGTCGATGATGATTTCTTTGTCGGTGGGTTTCTTGTCGGTTTGGGCGTACTGGAGATAGGAACGGCCGACCCAACCGATCCATCCGGCGATGTACAGGAACAGGATGCTGGGGATCAGGAAATCACCCGCGTGGGACAGGCTGCCGTCCACGATCAGGTGGGGCAGACCGTCGCTGCCGCAGAGTTCTTGGGAATAGCGATCGAATCGAGCCTGGGCCTGTTCCGGATTGGCGCTTTGGGACACGGACAGTTTAGCCCGCTGCTGAAATGCCGCAGATTCGGAGCAAGGGGTCAGGTTGTAGGCCGATGCCGCAGCAGTTCCGCCAAACCAGAGGCCGAGGGCGAGAACGAGAGCTAACAATCGTCGCATAGAATTGTTTCCTTTTGTTACAAAACAATAAGTTTTTTGTACAATCCGTTGGGATTAAGGACTTGGGAGCCATCTGACTCTGTTGACACTCCCTGCCCTAAAGGGACGGGGATTCTTGCTTCATCGGGAGCTGGAGTTTTACGACTTCCGGGTCGTAGCCTAGCCCTCCACAAGCTTTCACGGTCTGCCCAACCGCGAGTTGTTTTGAATGCACTTTACCGTTTTGGGTACTCTAGCACCAAATCGCCCTCAAAGGCTTGCCCTGAGCAAAGTCGAAGGGGCGAGGCTTCAGACCCAATTTTTGGTAAAGTTTAAGCTACTCAGGTGTAGCCCAACCTATCAATAGAATTTATCAGCCAATGGCAACGGTTTTAGCAATTGAAACAAGTTGTGACGAAACTGGCGCGGCAATTGTAAAGAATCGTAACGTTTGCAGCAATGTCGTCGCCTCCCAAATCGCCGTCCACCGCCCCTATGGGGGGGTGGTGCCGGAAGTGGCCTCGCGCCAACACCTGGAAACCCTGAACCCGCTGATCGATCGCGCCCTGGAAGAGGCGGGATTGGGCTGGCCCAATATTGACGCGATCGCGGCAACCTGCGCCCCGGGGTTGGTGGGGGCGCTGCTGGTGGGCCTGACGGCCGCGAAAAGTTTGGCGATCGTCCACAACAAACCGTTTTTGGGTGTCCACCACCTGGAAGGCCACATTTACGCCTCCTACCTCAGCGAACCGGACTTGCACCCCCCCTTCCTCTGCCTGCTGGTTTCCGGGGGCCACACCAGCCTGATCCGGGTTCTGGACTGCGGCCAATACGAAACCCTCGGCCGGACCCGGGACGACGCGGCGGGGGAGGCCTTCGACAAGGTGGCCCGCCTGTTGAATCTGGGCTATCCCGGCGGCCCGGTCATCGATCGCCTCGCCAAAGACGGAGATCCCCAGGCCTTCCCCCTCCCCGAGGGCCGCATCTCTCTACCCGGCGGCGGCTTCCACCCCTACGACTCCAGCTTCAGCGGCTTGAAGACAGCCGTTTTGCGCCTGGTGGACAAATTGAACCAAAATGGCGCGGAACTGCCCCTAGCGGACCTGGCAGCCAGCTTTCAGGACACGGTTGCCCGGGGGTTAACCAAGCGTGCGATCGCCTGCGCCCGAGATTGCGGCTTGGACACCATCGCCGTGGGGGGAGGGGTGGCCGCGAACAGTCGCCTCCGCCATCTATTGCAGGAAGCTGCCGCCGAACACAATTTGCGCGTCTTGTTTCCGCCGATGAAATACTGTACCGACAACGCGGCGATGATCGCCTGTGCCGCCGCCGAACATTTCGATCGCCGTCACGTTTCGCCCCTGACCCTGGGCGCCCATTCCCGGATGGCGATCGGCGATGTGATGGAATTGTATTGATAGTGGAGGCTTGAGATACTCGCCCTCACCCCCAACCCCTCTCCCAATTCTGGGCGAGGGGAGCCCGTTCTCCAGTTCCCCCCTATCTCCCCCCTTACAAAGGGGGGTTGGGGGGGATGGGGGCTAGGGGGGCGCGAACGCTCGGGCCCTCACCCCCAGCCCCTCTCCCAATCCTGGGCGAGGGGAGCCCATTTTCCGGTTCCCCCCAGAATTGGGAGCCCATTTTCCGGTTCCCCCCAGAATTGGGGGGGCTAGGGGGGCTTGAGACACTTTCACTTCGATGCAGCTTCGACAATACGAGAAAGAACTGCTGGCAAATTATTCAAAACTTCTTGGTTGCTAAACCTCAACACTTGATAACCGAACACTTCGAGTTGCTCTGTCCGAGCTTCATCATAATCTTTTTGCTGAGTATGAATTTCTCCATCCACTTCGATCGCCAACTTGCATGACGCACAGTAAAAGTCAACAATGAAGCGTCCGATCGGATGCTGGCAACGAAATTTCAGTCCGGCTAATTGACGACGACGCAGGGCTTGCCATAATTTCGCTTCGGCTGGTGTCAACTGTTTTCGCAGGTCACGAGCCGCTTGTTCAATTTCCCGAGTCGTACCCCGAATTCTAGAAGTATTTTTTGCCATGAATTGAGTGGGTTTACACTTAATTCCAAAGTATCCTATTTTCATTCTTTTATCTCAGATATTCTCGCCCTCACCCCCAGCCCCTCTCCCAATTCTGGGCGAGGGGAGCCCGTTCTCCAGTTCCCCCCTATCTCCCCCCTTACTCCCCCCTTTCAAAGGGGGGCTGGGGGGGATGGGGGTTGGGGGGGATGGGGGCTAGGGGTGCGCGAGCGCTCTGGAAGGCGATCGCGCACCCGTTCCCCCAACTGTCCCACCTCACCCCGCAACACGCCGGACAGGTTGACGGATTCCGCTTTCAAACGCTGGAACGTAGGTAGCATCAAACACTTCTTTTGTCAAGCTTTCGCTGACCGTTTCGCAGGCTTTTTTTCCCATCAAAACCGCGATCGCCGCCAGACCCCATTCGATCGGTTCCATTTCCGTTTTCTCCTGATTTAACCGGATTTTCTCCAGCATAGCCAAAAAAATCCGGTCTGTCACCCGTTTCTGAGCTTCTTGAATTACATCCTATAGCAATTGGAAATTATGGGCTCATTTTCTCGCCCCCAAACCCCCAATTCTGGGGGCTTTTATAAAATGGAAGTTTGCCGATTATTTCACACTGACACAGTTCAACTGCTGTCTTATTTACCATCTCCCAGAATTGGATAAGCGGCAGTTGGCGAGGATTTCTCACCTGATCGCACCCCAGATATCGTCAACTCCAATATTGTCAAAAAAGCCCAAAGCCGCCCCATTCACTCGATTTAAAATCAGAGTTCCGGGCGTTCTTCCGAGGGTGAAAGCGGTCGCGTCGATCGAATTAATTTCCAAGCCGCCGGACAGACGGATTCGGTCTTCTCCGACGATCAGATCGGGGATGCGATCGGCCGCTGCGGGGTCGGGATTTGTCGCAGTTGCAGATAGAATAAATACATCCGCACCCGCACCGCCGATCAAAGTATCCGAACCGCGATCGCCGCTCAAAATATCGTCGCCATCTCCCCCGTCGAGAATGTCGTGATCTCGACCGCCGAAAAGATTGTCATTTCCCCCGCCTCCGGAAATGCGATCGCTCCCCTGCAAACCCAGCAAAGTATCATCTCCGCTACCGCCAATTAAAGGGTCGTCGGCCGACGTTCCGATCGCTTCAATTGCAGCATCATTTCCCGAATCGGAAGAAGAGTGATCGCCGGGATATTGAACGAATGGAAATAGGGAATATTCCGTTTCTCCCAGCCCGGTGATTTCCCCCGTGGCGAGATCCACTTCAAAGGGTTCGTAGTCGGAAATGCCGACATCGGAGGGGCGATCGCCCGTGGGGGGGATCGCCTCCAGGGTGATGCCGCCGCCCGGGGCCGTCAGGGGGGTGACGTCCAAACCGTCGCGATCGAAAAATACCTCCCCCGTGACCGGATTGGCCAAAATGGGAGGAACCCCAATTCCCCCCGTCACCTGGGCGCGACTCGGCGGGTTGAGTCCGCCGATATTGACGGCGGCCCTGCCACCATCGTTGACGAATAAAACGGACATGGGTTCAAACTTGCCTTGAGGACTTTCTTTCAACTCTATATAAACTAAAATGTTCGATTGATTGAATTGGATGTGGCCTCGGATGGGTAGAAGCTGCCAATCAACCGCGTGGGGGGAATTTGAGAGAGAGTCGATGAACATTCGCGATGCACTGGAAACCGATTTGCCCGAAATTGTCGCCATCTACAATGCCGCCGTTCCCGGACGAATGGCGACGGCGGATTTAGAACCGATTTCGGTGGAGAGTCGTCTGACGTGGTACAAAGAATGTCAGTCTACCCGAAAGCCCTTGTGGGTGGTGGAAGAAGACGATCGCATCGTCGGGTGGTTGAGCTTTCAGACCTTCAAAAAACGCGCCGCCTACTCGGCCACGGCCGAATTGAGCATTTACATCCACACGGACTACCAGGGCCGGGGCATCGGCAAAAAACTCCTCGCAGAGGCGATCGGCCGGGGTCCGGATCTCGGTTGCGAAACCCTGCTGGCGTTAATTTTCGCCCACAATGACCCCAGCCTGAAACTGTTCGAGAGCTTCGGGTTCGAGCGCTGGGGGCACCTGCCCCGGGTGGCGGAACTCGACGGGGTGAAGCGGGATCTGGCGATCCTGGGGCTTCACTTGTGCTGACCGACGATTTTCGTCAGGCTCGCGGCGACCAAATCGGGATATTCGACCATCGCCAGGTGTCCGCAGTCGGGGAGTTCGATCACGTTTTCCTGTCCGTTCTGAAACAGTTCGTGGAAGCTGGCCAGGTGGCGGACGTAGCGGGGTTCCATGACCCGATCGCACGTTCCCGCCAAAAAATAAACGGGCTGTTGGAGTCGGGCGACCACCTGGGGGAGTCGGTGCACTTCGGCCTCCGTGGTGGAGTCCAGCAGGGCACCCAGGGCCGCTTCTGGGTGGGCGACCACAAAATCGACCAATCGCTGGCGGGCCCACTTTCGGGCGACGGGACGGGCCACCTGCGCCCGGGTAAAGAGCAGATCGAGGAGGGGGAGGTGGCACAGCCAGCGGGGGCGGAAGCGGACGATTTGTTCCCCGGCGGCCCGGAACCGTTCAAACTCTTCTTTCAGGTAAATGCCGCCGCCCGCATTGACGCAGATGACCCCCCGGACGCGATCGCCGAGTTTGTCCGCGGCCAGGAGTGCGATCGTCCCCCCCAGAGAATGCCCCACCAACCAGGCGCTCGAAATATTCAACCGGTCCAGCAACGTCCCCAGATCCTGGGCGTAAGATGCCGGAGTGTAGTCACAGCGGTGTAACTGGCCCCCAACCAACTGAGAATCGCCAAATCCCCGCAGGTCATAGCACAAGCACTGATACTGAGGCGCCAGGCGATCGATAACAGGTTGCCAGTAGCGACGACTCAAAAGCCAACCATGAACAAAAACGAGGACGTGGGGAGATTCCGTCGGGGCCGTCAGCTCGTAGACGTGCCTGACGTCCTGGATGTCAATCGTTCCCATACCTCCTATCCTACCCCGAATGGGGTACATCGGAAGGAGGAGAGGGGGCGGAGGGGGCGGAGGGGGCGGAGGAGGCGGAGGAAGCAAGTGATATCAGATCCAGTTTTTGAACCCTACAAACTCCCCAATCATCTAAAGATGATTTTCGCTTGTAGGGGCGCAAGGCTTGCGCCCTCGGGAATTGATTCCCAAGCGGTCTGGATGTTCCCCCCGCTCCCTGGAGCCCCCCCGCCCCAATTCTCAAAACCGCTCTCCCATCAACCGCTGTCGGATGCCTTCGGCGATTTTTTGGCCCAAATACTCCGGGATCAAACTCTCGTTCGGGCCGAGGAGGTAGAGAATCAGCCGCGTCCGGCCCCGCCACACCAGCAAGTTGGCGTTGACGACCAGCAGATCCTCCTGCCAGATCGCGTACATGACTTTGTAGAATAGACCGGGCTGGTTGTCCGCTTCGATCAACAGGGCGGGCAAGTGGAACACCGGATCGACGTAAAATTCGGTGGCCACATCCTCCAACCCCGCGTCCAGGTTGAACTCGACAGCCAACATCTCCTCCACCTCGAAATGGCCAGCCAAAGCCTCTCGCACGGCCCGACACACGTTGTCCGCCGTCTTGTCGGCCAGCGCCTTGCCCCCCCGAGACACCACCAGCTTGATAAAGACCAGCATCGGGGGGTAGATTTGCCCGTAGAGGCTGAGATTGTGGATGGTGAGTCCGTAGGCGGCCAGGACGCCGAAAATATCGCTCAACAGAAAGGACTGGTTGCGGTAGGCGAAGTGCAGGGCACTGCGACTCCCCTCGGGTTTGACCTCGATCACCGCCTGGGTCGTTTTGTAGATCTGGTAGGCCAATTTGAGATTTTGCAACTGGATCTCGCTGCTGACAAATTGCTCATAGAACTGTGGAAACGCTCGGTTGAAGCGCTTCAGCAAGTCCAGTGTCGATGATTTTAAACCCGGAGCCATAATTGAGGGGAAGGTACGGGAGATATACTATCTAGTACAGTCATTCAACGTCTACTACCTTAACCACGCCTGCATGGGATTTTGGAAAAACTTCTTTAGCGGTTCAGATTCTACCTCAATGTCCAAGACGGCGGAATATGAGGAATATGCTGTCGAGGGCAAGTCTTCTTCGTCCCAGGCCACCCGCAAATCAACCGGTCGGAATTCTCGCATTTTTTTCAGTACGGACCGGGACATCGACTTGTATGAGTTGGAAGAACTCTGTAACGCCGTGGGTTGGTCCCGCCGCCCCCTCCGAAAAGTCAAAAAGGCCATTCAGCACAGCTTTCTCGTCGTTTCCATGTGGCAAATGCGGGGAAACCAGCGACGCCTGATCGGATTTGCGCGGGCAACTTCCGATCACGCCTTCAACGCCACCCTATGGGATGTGGTGGTCCACCCGGATTTCCAGAGCAAGGGTTTGGGCAAAGCTCTGATGCGGTTCATCATCAAAAAGCTTCGCAGCGATGATATCAGTAATATCACCTTGTTCGCCGATCCCCACGTCGTCGATTTTTATCGAAACCTGGGATTTATCCCGGACCCGGAAGGCATCAAGGGAATGTTCTGGTATCCAGACTAGCCCATTTCTGTCTCGGACGGCAGGAATGAACTCGAAAGGCCCTGAGGCGATCGCTCCCCGGGAACTGCTCCCACTGGGCGTCTGAGATCAATTGTGCAATTTTTTCGCGGATCGGTGTGGGTTGGGGTATACTGAAAAGCGAAAGGACAAGCCGGGATGTAGCGCAGCTTGGTAGCGCGCCTGCTTTGGGAGCAGGATGCCGCAGGTTCAAATCCTGTCATCCCGATTGATATCAAACCCCGATTCTGTCGGACTTGGGACGGCTTCCTGAAGCTGA
>NZ_JAJENU010000545.1:0-19678 GCF_035615495.1 Lyngbya sp. CCY1209
GTACTGCGGTTGAAAACTATAACATCGCTTCCCGGTTCAAAATCGGCGATCGCATCTTGTTGCCCTTCCCCCACCTGTTGCGGAGATAGATAGGCGAAGGTATCCCGTCCTTCTCCCCCTTGCAGGGTATCATTTCCCTGATCTCCGGATAGGAAATCATCTCCACTTTCACCGGAGAGAAAATCGACACCCAATCCGCCATATAAAAAATCGATACCTGAGCCACCGAATAACTGGTCGTCGCCCGATTCTCCAAAGAGAGAATCGTTGTCCGCCCCGCCATACATCAGATCGTTTCCGATTTCCCCACGCAGCACGTCGTCGCCCTGATTTCCAAATAGGGAATCATCCCCTTCACCCCCCAGCAAAAATTCGTTGCCTTCTCCTCCAATGAGAGAATCATTGCCGCCAAAACCGCTGATCGTTTCGACGGAAATAATCTCGACAAATACACTCGCCAAATCCGAGTTCGTCCCGTCGCTGGCGGTGTAGAGAAAACTGCCCCGGCTGGGGGCGGGGATGGTGGGGGTAAATCTAATCGTCGTGTTATTGATAACTTCAGCTTCGCCACCGCTAATATTGCTGATATCCGCGACGAACAACCCCCCGGTGGGACTGTCATTGTCGAGGACGGAAATATCGACCGGTTGAGGTGCGGTGGCGGAAAGGGAGTCGTTTTCTTCCGTACCGTTGATGAAATTGGGTGTGGTTGCAGTGAACGACTCCGCCACCACCTCGGACAATTCGGGGATCTTCACGTCAACGGGATTGACGAGGAAAATTCGCTCCGGCGAAAGCTCTGGAATGTTGCCGTTTTCATCCGGTTCAAATTGGGCGATCGCGATCGCTTCCCCATCCCCGGAGCCGTCGAAATCGTACTCCAAAATACCGCTCAAATTGTCGTAAATCAGAACCGGAATGTCGGCGGGTAAGGAGTCGCCGGCGGTGAAAAATTGCCCCAGGTTCAGGGTTTGAGTTTCCAAGGAGACGGCCGATAACCCAAATCCTCCCGTTCCGTCCTCTGCCACAGGTTCGGAGTTGAAGACCAACACATCTTCGGCGGGGTTAAAATCGAGGATGCGATCGGGTACAGTGCCCCCATCCTTGGGAGACAGGTAAGTAAAACTATCCTCTCCTTCCCCACCCTGGAGCGTATCGACTCCACCATCCCCCACCAGGGAATCGTTGCCGACATCTCCGAATAGGGAGTCATCGTCTTGACCGCCAAACAGGGAATCGTCCCCCATTCCCCCGAACAGCGTGTCCGGGGCGGCGCCGCCGAGCAACAGGTCGTCATCCTCGCCGCCGGAGAGGGTGTCCGAGTCCTTGTCACCCTGTAAGGTGTCGTTCCCGGCATCCCCGTTCATCACATCCGCCCCGACCCGACCCAAGAGCACATCCTCGCCCTCGCCGCCGTTCATGGTGTCGTTGCCGATACCGCCATCGAGGGTGTCGTCGCCGATACCGCCTTCTAAGGAGTCATCTCCACTGCCACCGAAGAGGATATCGTCATCCGCCCCACCCAAAATCAGATCCCCGTCGCCATCTCCGAACAGGGAGTCCGAACCCGAACCGCCGTCGAGGGTATCGTTTCCCGTCAGGCCCCGGATCGAGTCGTTGTCCGGACCGCCGTCGAGGGTTTCGGCGCCGCGGGTTCCGGAGAGGGTATCATTTCCGCCCAAACCCGCGATCGCCCCTACTTCGGGGACGGTGACGGTGGCGGTCGAAAATGCGGTCTGGTTATTAAAACGGACTGTATAATCAAAGCGGCCCTCACCGGAGGCGATCGTGGAGACAAACTCGATGGCGGTGCCCCCCTCCAGAATCGTCGCGTCTCCGTTATTCTGGCCGCTGACACCGGCAAATCTGACACCGGCTTCTATACTGTCGCCGGGAAGGGAGACGATCGCCGATCGCGTGGCGGCATCGATGAAATCAGGCTGATCCGTCCCTTCCAGATTTTCCGGAGTCTCGGCGGCGAGGGGTTCGGCAACCAGCAACGGATCGACGGAGATGCGGAGATCGTCGATCGCCAATTCCGTGGCCCGGGAACCGATTTGAATCGTCGCGGCATCGGCGGGGAGGGAAATGCTGAACGGTGAAAAGACGTTAAACGTCCTCCCGGCGGTACTCGATAGGGTGGCAGTTCCCAAAGAATTCCCATCGCCATCCAAGATTTTTACCGAGTGTTCCACATTGGGGGAGGTATAGTTAAACGAGAGTCTCCCCCCGGCGATCCCTTCCGGCGCCAATTCCCGGATATCCAGCGTAAAATTGCTGCCCTCCGCGTAAGACAAGACGGTAGTTCCGGGCGTCGGAGCGATCGCCGGGAACAGGCCTTCCCCCCCCGCGTCCACACTGACCAGAGCGATCGCGTTTCGGAATTCCACGCCTTGTTCCGTTCCGATCGCGGCAAAGTTATTTCCTCGGAAGTTTTCAAAATCAAAAAATGCTGTTGCCATTTTTCATGCCCAATGCAGAATTATTTTGGGGAAGTGCAATCCGGAGATTCGGGGGTTTAATTGTCAAGATTTTTAAAATTTTGTTAAGTTTTTGCCGAATTCCGATCGCCGCCATCGAACCCCTCGGCACGACCGTTTATCTCTCCCCGCCATCCCCCCACTGGTCGGGCCTCGCGTCCGAAATTGCCCGGTCGAAAACCCGCCGACGATTTGGGGAATCTACCATCCCACTCCCTGGAATGGGTTCCATCATAAATCGAGCCAGCCGGAGATGTTATTTTTTAAAAAAAACTTTATGTTCGGTCTTCTGTTGGGCCGCGAGTCCGTCGCGGCCCGCACCCCTCTCGTCCGCCGTGCTATTTCATTGTTCCCCGAAACATAGCCGGAATATCCGGCCCTTAATAATTGACAATTAATCATTAATAATTTAAAATTTACTTTGGTTGTTCTCGTCACCCCCAACAACGGGCGACCTCCCCTTTTTCAACCGAAAATGAAACGACCCCGCGCCGCCTGCCGGGGAAAAGCAACCGTCCGTCAAATGGCGGTCGGGTCATCCGTAAAAATCGGGTTGATTTTTTTAAATCCAATAGTTTTGCATCGACTTTTCGTCGGATTAAATGGATATCGGCATCGATTTAAAGTTACACTTACAGAGTGAAACATCAAAAATCTTTTGAATCGATCAATCAGATTAAATGTTCGCAAACCCACCGGCGTTTAGCCCCGACGAACTCAAAGCGGCAATTATCCGAGAACCGTTGGTCGTGTCGCCGACGGCGACGGTGATGGACGCGATCGCCCGGATGAGTGAAATTCGGGCCAGTTGTCCCACCGCTTCCCGAAGTAGCGGCCCCCTCGATGAAGCCCACCTCGAAGCGCGGTCGAGCTGCGTGTTGGTGGTTGAAGGCGGGCGCCTGCTGGGGATTTTGACAGAGCGGGACGTGGTGCGGCTGAGTACCCGCGGCGAATCCCTGGGGGAAGTGACGGTGGGGGAGGCGATGAGTACCGCCGTCGTCAGCCTGCGGGAGTCGGAATTCGACGATTTTTTTGCCGCCGTGGAACTGCTCCGCAAACACCGGATTCGCCACCTGCCCATCCTCGACGATCGCGATCGCGTGGCGGGTTTGCTCACCCACGAGAGCCTGCGGCAGGCCATCCGCCCTGCGGACCTGCTGCGGTTGCGGACCGTCGCCGAAGTGATGACCCCGGAGGTGGTGTCGGCCAGCCCAGACGCCGACCTGCTCGAAATCGCCCGCCTGATGGCCGCTCGCCCGGTCAGTTGCGTAGTGTTAGCCACCACCGGAACCGCCACCGGCCCCATTCCCGTCGGCATCCTCACCGAGCGCGATCTGGTGCAGTTCCAAGCCCTGGGTTTGGACTTGGAAACCAGTCGGGCGCGGCAGGTGATGAGTACCCCCATTTTCTCCGTGCGGCCGGAAGATACCCTGTGGGCGGTGCAAGAGATGATGAACTCGCGGCACATCCGGCGGGTGGTGGTGACGGGCCCGGAGGGTCAATTGCTGGGGATCGTCACCCAGAGCAGTTTGTTGCGAGTCCTCAATCCCCTGGAACTTTACAAACTCGCCGAAGTTTTGGAACAGAAAGTCTTTCAACTCGAAATTGAAAAAGTCCAACTCTTAGAAAATCAAGCCACCCGACTGGAACGGGAGATCCGAGAGCGAACCGCCGCCCTCGAACAATCCCGGCGGCGGGAGCAACTGGTCTTCGAGATCACCACCGAAATCCGCTCCTCCCTGAGCCTGCCAGACATCCTCGATCGCACCGCCGACCGAGTCCGCGACCTCCTGAAGTGCGATCGCATCGCCCTGTACCAATTCGCCCCGGACTGGGGCGGAAAAATCGTGGCCGAATCCGTCGCCGAACCCTGCAAGCCTTGCCTGCACGAGCAAATCGAGGAGACTTGCTTTCGGGAACGTGGCATCGACGCCTACCAAAACGGGCGCATTTTCGCCTGCAACGACATTTATCAAGCCGGACTGACCGAGTGCCACCTGCAACTGCTGGAGCGATTCCAGGTGCGGGCCAACTTGGTGGTTCCGGTCGTGCTGTCTCCCCCCGGCGGAGCAGTGGCCGAACCGCCCCGACTGTGGGGACTCTTCGTCATCCACCAGTGTTCGGGACCCCGAGACTGGTCGGAAGAAGAGATCCAGATGATGCGACAGTTGGCCGCCCAGGTCGCGATCGCCATACTTCAGGCCACCGCCCACGAAGCCCTGGAAACCGAACTCCGGGAGCGGCGGGAGGCCGAGCGCCGCCTCGAAGAGAGCGAACAGCGCTACGCCACCCTCACCGACCTCGTATCCGTGGGGATTTTCCGCACCGATATAGAGGGAAACTGCATCTACGCCAACGGCCGCTACTGCCAGATCGCCGGAGTCGCCCCCGCCGAAGTCATCGGCAATCCCTGGCACGATTCCCTGCACCCGGACGACCGCTCCCGCGTCCTCGCCGTCTGGGAAAATACGGTTCAAACCGAGTCCCCCTTCGAGGAAGAATACCGCCTGCAAAAACCCGACAGCAGCGCCATCTGGGTGTTCGGGCAGGTCGTCCCCGAACTCGACGACGCCGATCGCCTCATCGGGTACATCGGCACCATCGCGGATATCGGCGATCGCAAACAGGCCGAACTCACCCTGCAGGACCTCAACCAATCCCTGGAAACCCAAGTCCGACGGCGCACCCGAGAACTGCAAGAAATTAGCAGCTTACAGAAAGCGATCCTGGACGGGACGGACTACGCGCTCATCTCCACCGACACCGACGGCACCATCCTCACCTTCAACGCCGGCGCCGAACGGATGCTGGGATATCGCGCCGAAGAAGTGGTGAACCGGATGACGCCGGAACCGTTCCACGACCGCGAAGAAATCCGCTCCTGCGCCGCGAAACGGTCCGCCGAACTGGGGCGGGAGATTTCCCCCGGCTTTGAAGTCTTCACCGTCGAGCCCCGGCTCGGCGCCAACGAGGGCCAGTGGACCTACATCCGCAAAGACGGCACCCGCTTTCCGGTGTCGCTCTCCGTCACCGCCCTGCGGGACGAGCGGGGGGAGGTGAGCGGATTCCTGGGGGTCGCCCGGGACATCACCGACCGCAAGCGGGCCGAGTCAGACCGCCGGGAACTCCTGCGGAAACTCTCGGACTTCCATCGAGCCCTCGACGAATCCGCGATCGTCGCCATCACCGACCCCAAGGGCATCATCACCTACGCCAACGATCGCTTCTGCGAAATTTCCGGCTACTCCCGCCCGGAACTGCTCGGCAACACCCACCGCCTCCTCAACTCCGGATACCACCCCCCCGAGTTTTTCCGGGACCTGTGGCAGACCATTTCCGGCGGCCAAATTTGGCGGGGGGAAATCCGCAACCGCGCCAAAGACGGCCGAATCTACTGGACCGGGAGCACCATCGTCCCCTTTTTGGACTCCCGAGGGCGGGTGTTTCAGCACCTCGCCATCCGCTTCGACATCACCGCCCGCAAACGGGCCGAAACCGACCTGCAACGCAACAACGCCCTGCTGCAGACCATCGGCCGGGCCCAGGCCCAATTCATCACCGCCGGCAACCGCCTCACCATCTTTGAAGACTTGCTCGAAGGGTTGCTGGAGTTGACCGACAGCGAATATGGCTTCATCGGCGAGGTGCTGTTCCGGGAAAACGGAGGGGCGACGATGGAAGAAAGTTTCATGAAAATCCGGGGCGTCCCCTACCTGAAAACCCACAGCATCACCAACATCGCCTGGGACGAAGCCACCCGGAAATTCTACGAAGACAACTACGAAAAAGGCATGGAATTTGACAACCTGAACAGCCTGTTCGGGGCAGTGATTTTGACCGGGGAACCCGTCATCGCCAACAGCCCCCGCACAGACCCCAGGCGGGGGGGGACTCCGGACGGGCACCCGCCCCTGAACGCCTTTTTGGGCCTGCCCTTTTTCAGCGGCTCCGACCTGGTGGGGATGGTGGGCATCGCCAACCGCCCGGGGGGTTACGACGGGGCGATGGTGGAATACCTGCAGCCCGTTTTGGTCACTTGCAGCAACTTGATCGAAGGATACCGCCTCGACCGCCGCCGGCGGGAAGCCGAAGCCGCCCGGCTGGCCGCCGAACGGCAGGCCGCCAAGCAGTTGGCCAGCATCGAGGTGGCGGTGGACGGCATCGCCATCCTCGACGGCGAGATTTATCAGTATTTGAACCCGGCCCACGGGTCGATGTTCGGCTACGATTCCAGCGAACTCCTCGGCAAAAGCTGGCGACAACTCTACTCCCCCGAGGAACTGCGGCGGTTCGAGGAAGAGGTGTTCCCGGTGCTGATGCGCGATCGCACCTGGAAGGGGGAGGCGACCGCCACCCGCAAAGACGGCAGCACCTTCGCCGAAGACCTCTCCCTCACCCTCACCGAGGACAACCTGCTCATCTGCGTCTGCCGGGATGTCAGCGATCGCAAGGAAACCGAAGCCCGACTCCGCAAAACCAACGAAGAACTCCAGCGGGCCACCCGCCTCAAGGACGAGTTCCTCGCCAATATGAGCCACGAACTCCGCACCCCCCTCAACGCCATTTTGGGCATGACCGAGGGTTTGCAAGAGGAAGTGTTCGGCCCCCTGAACGACAGCCAAAAAAAGAGCCTGAAAACCGTCGAAGGCAGCGCCCACCACCTCCTGGAACTGATCAACGACATCCTCGACCTGGCCAAAATCGAGGCCGGACAGATGGAACTCGATCGCGCCCCCACCGCGATCGAACCCCTGTGCCGCGCCAGCCTCACCTTCGTCAGGCAGCAGGCCCACAAAAAAGGCATCCGCCTCGACGTACAGATCCCCCCCGGCCTGCCCGATCTGGTCATCGACGAGCGCCGCATCCGCCAGGTGCTCATCAACCTGCTCAACAACGCCGTCAAATTCACCCCCGACCGCGGCACCGTCACCCTGAGAGTGAGTTGGGAAAACACTTCCAAGACCCCCGGCGCGGTCCGCTTCGTTGTCGCCGACACCGGCATCGGCATTTCCCCGGAACACCTGGAAAAACTCTTCAAACCTTTCACCCAGATCGACAGCGCCCTCAACCGCCAGTACGAGGGGACCGGGTTGGGGCTGTCCCTGGTGAAACGGATCGTGGAACTGCACGGCGGCGACGTCTCCGTCGCCAGCGACATGGGGAAGGGATCGCGGTTCAGTGTCCACCTCCCCTGCGACGACATTTTGATGCGAGTCCCCAAACTGCCCGCTTCCGGACCGCCGGAGTCCCTCAATTCCCCGGATGAAATCGCCGCGGCCAACCCCCGGATTTTGCTGGCTGAAGACAACGAGGCCAACACCCTCACCCTTTCGAGTTATTTACAGGCCAAAGGCTACCGGGTGACGGTCGCCAAGGACGGGGAAGAGGCCATCCGCGCCGTGGAGGCGGAATGCCCCGATTTGATTTTGATGGACATTCAAATGCCGAAAATGGACGGTTTGGAGGCGATCCGCCGCATCCGCAATCACCCGAATTTCGCCGGGGTGCCCATCGTCGCCTTGACGGCTTTGGCGATGGACGGCGATCGCGAAAAATGTCTGGCAGCCGGCGCCGATGAGTATTTACCCAAACCCGTCAAACTCAAACAATTGACCGCCATGATTCAAGATTTTTTGGGGTTATAATTGACTTGCGCTTCGACCCGCTCAAACCTATTGGGTCCGTTCATCAGTTTGAGTCCAAAAAATGCCTTTTCTCACCGAATTAAAGCTGGAGTCGGTCATCATTCGCGATCTCTTGCAGATCGCCCCGACAACCCCGGTCGGAGACGCCCTCCGACAAATGGCTGGCCTCGCCCCGCCCCGCCCTGCCCCGACGCCCGCGAGCTGCGCGTTGGTGGTGGAAAATGGCCGGCTGCTGGGCATTTTGACCGAGGGAGATTTGCCCGCCCTCTACACGACGTATAATGACAACCTCGATACCCTGCCGATTTCCGAGGTGATGAAACCCGCCGCCGTCACCCTGCGGGAGTCGGACTGTGCGGACTCCACTTCTGTCATCACCCTGATGCAGCGGTACGGCGTCCGCCACCTGCCCCTTCTCGACGATCGCGATCGCCCGGTGGGATTGCTCACCCGCGATCGCCTCTGGCAACACCTCCACCCCCACTCCCGCAACGGCGCGGAACCCCCGCCACCGCCCGCCGAAGACCCCCGGCGGGCGGACAACCTCCGCCGGGAACTGCAATTGCTCGAAAATATTCTCGACATCATTTTGGCCGGCTATTGGGATTGGGACATCCCCAACCACCGGGAATATCTGAGTCCGGGTTTCAAGCGGATGTTCGGCTACGAAGACCACGAACTCCCCAACAGCCCCGACACCTGGCAAAAGCTGATTTTTCCGGAAGATTTGCCCGGAATGTTCGAGAGTTTCGACCGCCATGTCCGCAGCCGGGGGGAAATTCCCTTTTACAACGAGGTCCGATATCGTCACAAGGATGGATCGACGGTGTGGGTGATCTGTTCCGGGCGGGCGATCGAGTGGGACCCGGCGGGCAACCCCCTGCGGGCGATCGGCTGTCACATCGACATCACCGACCGCAAACGAACCGAAGAACAACTCAAAAAAAGCCAAGCCCACCTGCAGGCGGCCCAGCGCATCGCCAAGCTGGGCAGTTGGGAATTCGACATTGCCACCGAGTCAGTTTTCTGGTCCGAGGAGGTGTTCCAGATTTTCCGACTCGACCCGGCCTCCGGAGCCCCCACCTACGAGGAAGTGCTCCAACTCTACCACCCTGACGATCGCGACTACCACCGCCGCGTTGTCGCCACAGCTCTGGAGAACCGCCAACCCTACGACCTCGAATGTCGCATCCCCCACCCTGACGGCAGTTTGAGTTACATCCAAGCCCGGGGCGAGCCGGTTTTCGACGATCGCGGCCGGGTGGCCCAGCTCGTCGGCACGATTTTGGACATCACTGACCGCAAGCGGGCTGAAATGAAGCTGCTGCAAGCCACCGCCCAACTCGAAGCCTCCAACCGGGAGTTGGAAGCCTTTGCCTACTCCGTCTCCCACGACCTGCGGGCACCGCTGCGGGCGATCGACGGTTTCAGCCAGGCGATTTTGGAGGACTACGGCGACCAATTTGACGAAGGTTGCCGGGATTATTTCCATCGCATCCGGCGCAATATTAACCGCATGGGACAGTTGATCGACGACCTGCTGCGCCTGTCGAGGGTGTCGCGATCGCCGGTGAATTACCATCCGGTCAACCTCAGTGAAATGGTATCCGAAATCGCCGCCGATCTGGCGGAGTCGGAACCCGATCGCGACGTGGAATTTGCCGTCGCCCCCGATGTCACCGTCGAGGCTGACCCGACTTTGATGGGCGTCGTCCTCAACAATTTACTGCACAACGCCTGGAAATTTACCCGCCACACGTCCCGGGCGCGGATCGAGTTCGGCCTGGGGGTGATGGAGGGAAAACTGACTTGTTTTATCGGGGATAATGGCGCGGGTTTTGACATGAAATATGCCCCGATGTTATTTGGTGTCTTTCAACGCCTGCACGACGCCGAAGAATTTCCCGGAACCGGCATCGGCTTGGCGATCGTCCAGCGGGCTATCCACCGCCACGGCGGAAAAGTTTGGGCTGAAGGAGCCGTCGGAAAGGGGGCGACATTTTACTTTACCTTGCCCGGAATTGAGACTCACGCAGATGGGGGAGAAAAATTAACAATTAAAAATTAACAATTAACAATGATAAATTATGGCAGTCAGCGCTGGATTCGTCACAGACCTGAATTGTAAAAACGCTCGCTCCGACTCCCAACTCCCGACTCCCGACTCCCTTTTCCCGAATCTGTAACCACACGATCGCCCAGGGCTATATCAATGGCGATCGCCAGGATGGTCGGGATATCTGAAAAAACCGAAACTGCTTTTCGCCGGTTCGGTTGGCTTTTTCTGAAAGCTGAAAGCTGACGGCTGATTGCTATCAAAAATTTTCCGTATTTTGATTAAGATTGGGGTTGACTTTGGGTGGATTTTTTCGTAAAATTGTGGGGAATAGATCGGGCGGTAGTCGGGTGTTGAATTGACTTCCCGAATCTCAGCCGTCGTCTCGAAAAGTTGGACTCATGATACCGTGTCGATCTATTACAATTGACTCGCAAACCCCCGTCGATGACATCTCAACCCCGAAAAATACTGTTGGTCGAGGATAACCCGGACGACGAACGGCTGACGATCCGATCGCTCCGCAAATGTCAGGTCAACCCCGAAATTCTGGTGGCGCGGAACGGAGAAGAGGCCCTGGCTTTGCTGGGCGATCTGGAGGCCCTCCCACAGGTCGTCCTCCTCGACTTAAAATTGCCCAAAATCGACGGGCTGGGGGTGCTCCGACAGATCCGGACTCAAGGGCGCACCCGCCGCCTGCCCGTCGTCGTCTTCACGTCTTCGAGCGAAGACGAAGACATCGCGGAGAGTTACGACCTCGGCGCCAACGCCTACGTGCAAAAACCCGTCGAATTTGATCGCTTCGCCGAAGCAGTCCGCCATCTGGGATTGTTTTGGATCTCGATCAACGAACCCTCACCCGAAAGACTTTAACCGATGAGCGAACCCATCCGCCTGTTAATTGTCGAAGATGTCGAAGACGACGCGATCTTGCTCGTGCGGGAACTCCGCCGGGGCGGATTTGAAGTGACCTGGGAGCGGGTTCAGACCGCCGAGGCGCTCCGAGACGCCCTGGAGGAGTCTTCCTGGGATGCGATCGTCTCCGACTACCGGATGCCGGGATTCGACGCCCCCGCCGCCCTGTCCGTCCTCAAAGAAAGCGGCCTCGACCTCCCCTTCATCGTCGTGTCGGGAACCATCGGCGACACCTCAGCCGTGGAGTTGATGAAAGCCGGCGCCCACGATTTTTTGATCAAAGGAAAGTTGGCCCGTTTGCCAGAGGTCCTGCGGCGGGAACTGCGGGAGGCGGAAAATCGGGCCGCCACCTTGCGGGCCGATCGAGAACTGCGGCGCACCCGGGAACGCCTGGAACTGGCCTTGGAGGGGGCGGCGATCGGGACCTGGGATTGGGACATCCGTACCGGGGCGGTGCAGATCGACGATCGCTATGCGGAGATCCTCGGCCGCACCCGGAAAGACTTGGAACCCATGTCCGTCGAGACATTCCGGGAACAGACCCACCCCGAAGACCTGCCGGGACTCTTCAAGCAACTCGACTCCCACTTCCGGGGCGAAACCCCCCGGCACGAATGGGAATTTCGGATGCGCCACCGCTCGGGACGGTGGGTCTGGGTTCTGGCTCGGGGCAAAGTGGTGGAGCGGGACGCCGGTGGCAAACCCCTGCGGATGGCCGGAACCCACCTGGACATCACCGACCGCAAACAGGCCGAGCGGGAGTCCCAACTGCAAAATGCCATCTTGGAGCGGATCGCCCGGCTGGACCCCCTGCCGGACATCCTCGATGCCCTGGTGCGGGCGGTGGAAACCCAATTCGAGGGGGGGATCGGCTCGATCCTACTGTGCGATCGCTCCGGAAAATTGCGCCACGGGGCCGCGCCCAACCTGCCCGACCCCTACTCAAAAGCCCTCGACGGTTTGCTCGTCGGCCCCCAGGCCGGTTCCTGCGGCACGGCGGCCTTCTGCCGGGAAATCGTCATCGTCGCCGACATCTCCGGCGACCCCCTCTGGCAGGACTTCCGGCATCTCGCCCTCGAACACGGGCTGCAGGCCTGCTGGTCCGCCCCGGCGATCGGCGGCAACGGCGAGGTGCTCGCGACCTTCGCCGTCTATTTCAAAGAATGCCGCACCCCCCAACGGCGGGATTTGGAGATCCTCACCCGCGCCGCCGACATCGCCAAAATCGCCATCGAGCGCGACCGGGCCGAAACCGCCCTCGCCAAACGCGATCGCTACCTGGGAGCCCTGGTGGACGTGCAGCGCCAGCTTTTGGTGTCCCAAAAAATCGACCGCCACCTCTACCGCCACATCTTGAACCTGTTGGGGGCGGTGACGGAGGCCGATCGCATCTACATTTTTGAAAACCACGCCGACGAAACCGGGCAGTTGCTGATGAGCCAGCGGGCCGAATGGTGCGCCCCCGGCATCACCCCCGAAATCGACAACCGGGCGCTGCAAAATCTCAGCTACCGGGAGAACTTTCCCCGCTGGGAAGAACTCCTGAAAGTCGGGGGGATCGTCAACGGCGACGTCGCCGACTTCCCCGAGTCGGAACGGCGGATTTTGGAGCCGCAGGGCATCCGCTCCATCCTGATCTTCCCCCTGATTGTCAACCGGGAGTTTTTCGGCCTCGTCGGGTTCGACAACTGCCGCTCGGTGAAACGGTGGGACGCCCTGGAAATCGGGCTGTTGAACGCCGCCGCCGCCGCGATCGCCCAGGCCAAGGAGCGGGAGCGGGCCGCCGAGTCCCTCGCCGAGTTGAACCGGGAATTGGAGGCCCGGGTATGGGAGCGCACCGCCCAACTGCGGGAGAGCGAAGAGAAGTTGCAGGCGATTCTCAACTTCGCCCCGTCGGTCATTTACGTCAAAGACCTCTCCGGGCGGCACATTTTGGTCAACCGGGCTTTTCTAGAATTATTTAACTGCGCCCCGGAAGACATCATCGGCAAAACCAACCGCGAATTTTATCCCCCCGACATCGCCGAGGGTTTCGAGCAAAACGACCGCGCCGTCCTCGAGGCCCGCCGCTTCCAACAGTGCGAAGAAACCGTCCGCGTCGGCGAAAAGAACTACACCTTCCTCTCCAACAAGTTCGTCCTGTTCGGCCCGGACGGGGAACCCTACGCCATCTGCGGCATCTCCAACGACATCAGCGAGCGTCGAGCTTTCCAGGACGCCCTCGAACGCAGCGAAGCGCGCACCCGCGCCACCCTGATGGCGATCCCGGACTTGGTGTTCCGCCTCGACCGCTCCGGGCGCTACGCGGACATCGCCCCTTCCCCCCGGGTGGGCAACCTCGTCGATCCCGAAACCGCGATCGGGCGGTCGGTCGAGGAACTGCTGCCCCCCGACATCGCCGCCACCTACTTGAGGATCGCCGAAACCGCTCTGGCCACCCAAACCGTCCAGAATTTTGAGTGGGAAATCGAGATCGGCGGGGAACTTCGCCACGAAGAGGTGCGGGTCGCCCCCTGCGGTGAGGACGAAGTGCTGTTTTTGGTGCGCGACGTCGGCTCCGAGAAGCGGGCGTTCAAGGCCCTGCGCCAAAGCGAGGCCCGCTTCGGGCGCCTCGCCGCCAACATCCCCGGAGCGCTGTACCAGTACCTGTTGCGCCCCGACGGCTCCCACGAGTTCATCTACATGAGCGATCGCGCCGCCGAAATTTTCGGACTCGACGTGGAAACCATGCGGCGGGATGCCGACCGGGTGTTCGCCCTGTTCGACCCCGAAGACCGGCGATCGTTGCAGGCCTCCATCGCCCGCTCCGCCGAGACATTGAGCGCCTGGTCCTGGGAAGGGCAATTCACCACGCCGGCGGGGGAACGGAAGTGGATTCAGGGCATTTCCCAGCCAGAGCGGCAGGCCGACGGCGAGACCATCTGGGACGGGGTGATTTTGGACGTGACGGAGCGCAAACACAGGTCGGCTCTGCTGCAGCAGACCGTCGCGGAGCTGGCCCGGGCCACCCGCCTCAAGGACGAGTTTCTCGCCAGCATGAGCCACGAACTCCGCACCCCCCTCAACAGCATTTTGGGGATGTCGGAGGCGCTTCAAGAAGAGATATTCGGGGAGTTGAACGCCGATCAACGGCAGGCGATTTCCACGGTGGATAGCAGCGGCAGGCATCTGTTGTCGCTGATCAACGACATCCTGGATCTCTCCAAGATCGAAGCGGGCAAATTGGAGTTGAACATCGACGAGGTTTCGATCCGGGAGCTTTGCCAGACCGGCCTCACCTTCGTCAGACAGTTGGCCTTCAAAAAACGGATCGCCCTGAGTGCGGACATCCCCGCCGATCTGGAATATGGGGTCATCGAGATCGACAACCGCCGGATGTGCCAGGTGTTGATCAACCTGCTCAGTAACGCGATCAAGTTTACCCCCGACGGCGGCCGGGTGAGTTTGAGCGTCCGCCGGTCGTCGGACGGCCCACGCCGGATTTGTTTTGCGGTGACGGACACGGGGATCGGCATTGCCCCGGAAAACCTGGAAAATCTGTTCCGGCCTTTCGTCCAAATCGACAGCAGCTTGAATCGCCAGTACAGCGGGACGGGACTCGGACTGGCTCTGGTGAAGCAGATCGCTGAACTGCACGGCGGACAAGTCGGCGTCACCAGCGAACTCGGCCGGGGGAGTTGTTTTACGGTCTATCTGCCCTGTCCGGATTCCTTCGCCGAACCCCGTCAGAGCTTCGATGCGGGATCTCCGACTTCCGTTTTGGAAGGCCCGGCGGGAAGTCCGACCCCCCCGGTTCCGAATTCGCGCCGGCCCTCGCCGCTGATTTTGTTGGCTGAGGACAGCGAAGCTAATATTTTTACCCTTTCGAGTTACCTCACCGCCAAGGGCTACCGTCTGATAACGGCCCGCAACGGTCGGGAGGCGGTGTCCATGGCGCGATCGCACTGCCCCGATTTGGTGCTCATGGACATCCAAATGCCCGTCGTGGACGGTTTGGAGGCCACCCGGGAGATCCGCCGCGATCCGGATTTGCGACAACTGCCCGTCGTCGCCCTCACCGCTTTGGCGATGACGAGCGATCGCGAAAAATGTTTGCAGGCGGGGGCCGACGAATATCTCACCAAACCCATCAAACTCAAACAGTTGTCGCACCTGCTCCTCAAACTCCTCGGCGATTTCGGAGTCTGAGGGATTGGGGATTTAGGATTGGGGATTGGGGATTCCCGATTCCCCATTCTAAAGATCTGCCACGCTATCCCACCCCCGTATCTACGAAAGATAGCCGTCCCCCCCCTGCATCTGGCGAACGGGTGGGGGAGGACGGCCCGAAAATGGGATGAAGCGCTCTAGAACATCCGCTTCTTGCGGAAGGCGCGTCTCTGACGCTGGTTGGCGATCGCCTTGCGCTTGCGTTTTTCTGGAGGGGTTTCAAAGTGACGCTTCTTGCGGACATCGGCCAGGATGCCGGCTTTGGACACTTCGCGCTTAAATCGACGCAGGGCGGATTCTAATTGTTCGTTTTCACCCAGAATGACTTGGGTCATGTTGTATCCTTCACCTCTCTAAAATTAATGACGATACGCAAAACATCCCCCTCTCATTCATACAAATGAGATGTCGGAAAGATTCGATTCACAACAGTGTCTTTCTACAAATCACGGCGCCGCGATCGGGGTCAAATGAGTCCGTCGAACCGGCGCTTCGGTAGAATCAAGGCAATGCTCTGCGTTAGGGCATTTATCATTTTACCGCAAGCGCCCCGAATTCGTCTATCTTTCGGAAGGGAGAGAGTCCCGGGATCTACCGGGCCACCCGAGACAGGACTCCGGTGGCGATCGCGAGTATCAGTAGCAGCCAGATGACCGAGCCCGGCAAAAACGCCAGCAGGGTCAGTCCCCGGAGAATCCAAGCCGCCAGGGTCAACCCGGCGAAAGCCCCAAACAAGAGGGAAAAGAAGCGTTTCTGAGAATTGGCAGGTTGGAACACGGACGCCCTCCATTGAGTTGACCTGGGGACGAGTCCCCCACGGCCGATCGCCAATCGAAACCGTGGGGTTCGCCCCCCTCGATCTTAGATCGGGAACGCGGTGAAATCGCCGGCGGTGAGGGCCGTCGCCTGCACCCCTTCCAGAATCGCCAACTGCTGGGAACCCAGGGTCACGACCGCAGAGGTCCCCGCCTGGGTGAAGGTGAGTTGGTCGAAGGTGATGCCGCCACCGAGGGCGATGACATCCACCCCGGACAGGAAATCGGCCACGGTGTCCGTCCCGCCGTCGGCAAACAGGACGAAGCGATCGCTCCCCGCCCCGCCGGAAAGGGAGTCGTCTCCCCCGTCGCCGAACAGCCAGTCGTCCCCGGCGTCGCCTTTGAGGGTGTCGTTGTCCTTTCCGCCGTACAGGGTATCATTATCCTCGCCCCCGCAGAGCTTGTCCTGGCCCTCGTTGGCACTGAGCCAATCGTCGCCCGCCCCGCCGCTGAGGGTGTCCTGGAGGCTGATATTTGGGATGGGGGTGGGGGTGTCGCGATCGCCGAACAGGGTATCGTCCCCTTCTCCGCCGCAAACGTGGTCGTTGCCCAAATCACCATAGAGCAAATCATTTCCGGTCAGACCATAAACGATATCATCTTCCTGGCCGCCGTAAGCGGTATCCTCCCCGTCGCCGCCGACCAAAGTGTCGTTGTTGCGGTTTCCGCTGAGGAAATCGTTCCCGAGGCCACCCCACAGAAGATCCGGACCTTCCGGGGAGGCTTGGTTGGGCTCGTTGGTATCTCCGAAGACGGTATCGTTTCCGTCATCTCCGTAGAGGGTATCAGCACCCAAATCGCCCCACATCCAATCGTCATCCTTACCGCCGTAGGAGAAATCGTCTCCCTTGCCGCCGTAGATGCTATCGTTGCCCGGGCCGCCCTGAATCAGGTCGTTATCGCGATAGCCGTAGAGGACATCCGCGTCCTGCCCGGCCGGGACGGTGAGATTGCCGGGGGTTCCGATAATGGTGTCGTTGCCATTATCTCCGTGCAGGGTGTCGTTCCCCAATTCGCCGTAAATTTCATCGTCATTCTGACCGCCGTAGGCGACATCATTTCCGTCCCCGGCCCGGAGGATGTCGTCGGCTTCGTTGGCGGAGAGGAAATCATTTCCGGGACCCCCGTCGAGGGAATCCTGTCCGAAGAGATCCCGGGGCAACAGGGGATTATCTTGGCCAGCCAGCAGGATGTCGTCGCCCGCGTCGCCTTCGAGGAAATCGTTGCCCAGGTTGCCCTGTAGGAAATCGTTCCCCCCGAAGGCGAGGATAACTTCGTCGGCGTTGCCGCCGATCAAAACGTCATTCAAAGGCGTGCCATTGACGGGAATCAAGCCGGGAGGGGGGATCAATTCGGGGGGAACCGGCAGGGGGACTCCCGTCAAAGCCGGGAGGGGAGGGCAGCTACAGTCATCCGGGCCGTCCTGGCGGGGGATGTCGGTGTCTTCGTCGGGGTCTTCCCGGGGAATCTCGGTCTCCCCCTCTCCGACGTTGACCTCGACTCGCGCGGTGCTGGTGTTGCCGTTTTCATCGGTGACGGTGTACTCGAAGGTGGCCGTACCCGTGAAACCGGGTTCGGGAACGAAGACGATCTCGCCGGTGTCGGGGTTGAAGGTGACGGTGCCGTTGTCGGGATTGCCCACGTCGGTAATCCGTAGCGGGTCGCCGTCCGGGTCGCGATCGTTGCGGAGCAACTCGGAGTCCGGAATGGTCAGCGGCTCGTTTTCCGTCGTGGTTACGGTGTCCGGTTCCGCCACGGGGGGGCGGTTGGGTTCGGCGGGGGGCTGCTCCGGCTCGGTCGGGGGAACCGTGGGTCCGAAGAAGGGGATTTGGGGGATCGGAGGTGCCACGAACGGCTCCACCGTCACCGCGATTTCCGCCCGGTTGGAAATGGCGCCGTCGTCATCTCGGACGGTGTAGGGGGTCGTCACCGTGCCGCTGAAGCCGGTGACGGGGGTGAAGGTGAGGTTGCCCTCCCCATCCACCTCGAACTCACCTTGTAAGGCGATCGCGAAACTGCTGTCCGCCGCCAAGGTGCTCGGATCGAGATCCACCGTCGCCGGATCGATTTGACCGTCGGGGTCGGTGTCGTTGTCGGTGATGTCGAACGTGACCGGCGTATCGAAGGGGGTGCGGGCGCTGTCGTCAACGGCGGTCGGGGCCGCGTTGGCAATTTCGATGGTAATTTCGGCCGGGTTGGAGGTCTCCCCGTCGTCATCCCGCACGGTGTAGGGGACTTTCACGGTGCCTTGGAAACCCAGGGCGGGGTTGAAGGTGACGCGGCCGTTGTCGTCGGCGATTAAGGTGCCGCGATCGCCGAGGGTGAGGGTTTGTTGCAATCCCGGAGTGTCGGGGTCGAGATCGATGGTGGTCGGGTCGATGGTTCCGTCCGGATCGATATCGTTGGCGACGACATTCAGGGCGATCGGCGTGTTAGCAGGGGTTTCGCCGGAGTCATCGAAGGCCGTCGGTGCCTGGTTGGGCAGTGGCAGCGGGATCAAAGCTGCCGTCGCTTCAGCGATAGAGGTGACTCCTTCGTTATCCGTGACGCTGTAGGTGAAGTCCCCGCCGTCGAAGTCTCCCGTGGCTTGGAATCGCAGCAGCATCCCTTGTTCCGGGGTGAGAACCTGACCCACCTCCACGGGTTGCCCGTCGAGGAGCAGGGTGCCGTCCGCCCGGTCGGGGAGACTTTCGATAGTGAAACTGGCGATCGTGCCGTCGGGATCTTCGCCCATCAGGGGGACGGGGGCCGAATCGCCCGGTTGCAGGGAAACGTTGATGTTCTCGGCGATCGGGGGTTCGTTGGGGGGGGGAAGGATCGCGGAAACGGTGCCATCGGCGGCGGATGTCGCCCCTTCATTGTCGGTGACGCTGAAGGTGAAGCCGACGCCGTCGAAGTTGACCGTCGCCTGGAATTGCAGTTGGGAGGCTTCCTCGGGGGTCAGGCTTTGGCCGGCCTCGACGGGTTCCCCGTTCAGCAGCAGCGACCCTTCCGCCCGGTCGGGGAGGCTCTCTAGGCGGAAGCTGACCACTTCGCCGTCACTGTCGCTGCCGGTGAGGGGGACAGGGACGGTGGAGCCGGGGGCGATCGCGACGTTGATGTTGTCGGCGATGGGCGGTTCGTTCACTGAAATCACGCCAACTGTCACCGAGGTGGGGTTGGAAACCTCCCCGTCATTATCCTCGATGGTGTAGATGAAGCTGTCGGTGCCGTTGAAGCCCGGGTCGGGGGTGTAGGTGACATCGCCCGTTTCCGGATCGACAGCAATTTCGCCGTTTTCGGGCGCCGTCGTCACCGTCAGGCTGCCCGGATTGAGGGTTCCGTCCTCATCGATATCGTTCCCCACCACGTCGATGGTGACGGGAGTATCTTCCGGAGTCGTGGCGCGATCGGGGTTGGCGATCGGGGGCAGGTTCTGGGCGGGATTGACCGCCACCTCCACCGTGGTGGTGCTGGTATTTCCCGCCGGGTCGGTGACGACATATTCAAACGTGCCGATACCCGTAAAACCGGGGTCAGGAGTAAAGGTGACTTCTCCGGTTTCCGGGTCGAGGCTGA